>CAIWKX010000193.1 GCA_903913315.1 uncultured Bacteroidota bacterium
GAAATACACTGCAATAAACAACCTTTGCATTGTCTATCAGAAAACAGGAAGACTAAACGAAGCGATTGATTTACTCGAAAAAACACTTCAGTCTCAAAATTTATCCAATGCTCAAAAGGGAATGATTTGGAATAATTTAGGCAATACTTATTTAGCCCTCAATAAAAGTGACAAGGCTAAGATGTGTTACGAAAAGTCAATTTCATTTTTGAAAGAGACTAATGAGAGTGAGTCCTTGTCCAATGCCTATAGAAATACCGCTTTGATCAACAACGATTTTGGATTGTTTGAAAAAGCCAAAACACTATTTTTCCAAAATAAAAAAGCGCCAACCCGAGCAATCGCAAAGTTATATTATGATGAAGCTTCTTTGTATTATGAAAACAACAAATTCGCAGAAGCACAAGCGTCGCTTTGCCAAGTTTTTAAAACACTAATTCCAAATTATTCCAACAAAAAAGATAATTTGCCAACTGTAAATTCGCTTTATGCTGAAAATACATTGTTGGATGCTTTAGACTTGCAAGCGGAACTCTTTATAACACAAAACCAACCTAAGAAAGCATTAGCATCGTACCAACTTGCCTTTCATATTGAAGAGCTATTCCAGTCGCTTTTGGTCTATGAAAACTCTAAAATCATAACGGAAATTAGAAATCGCAACCGAACTGAAAAATGTCTTGCTATTTACTATGCTCTCTATCAAAAAGAAAATAAAATCGATTATCTTGAAAGTGCTTTTGCACTACAAGAACAGACTAAATCGGCAGTTTTAAAAGCCGCCATCAACAAAAATAAAACCACTTCCAAAGAAGAAAAAAACATTCTAGAACAACTTCAAAATTGGAATACGGTTATCATCAAAGAACAACAAAAGTTAGATGTTGCGGACATTGGCGTGATTAATAATGCCATCAAAAAGCAAAATGAATTGATGCTTATATTAAAATCAAAAGAATCTAAAACAACAAAAACATCTAAAAAAGAATTTGATATAAAAGAATTGTATGCCAAACTTGAACATGACAAAGCCACTATGGTGGACTATTTTTATGGCACTCAAACAATTTATGTCTTTACCATTGCACAAAACAAATTAGCCGTAAAAACCATAAAAAATAGTGATACTACAACTCCAAAAATCGTTCAATTCATTGATCTATTTTCTAATGCAACGACCATTTCTAACAACCCAACGCAATACAATCACTATGCAAATATTGCTTATGAGGCATTACAACTTCCTAAAAACTCATCCTACAAAAACCTGATTGTAATTCCCGATGGTGTGTTGGCTTTTCTTCCTTTTGAAGCACTAATTACGGAAAGAAGCACCACCACTAACTTTGCCAAAATGCACTATCTCCTCAATGATTTTGCCATTGGATATAACAACTCTGCCACATTTTATCTAAATGCCATTCCGTTTCAACACCTAAAAGAAAATGTTTTGGGCGTCTTCCCGGTATTCAAAAACACGCCTTTAGAACTCACCTTCTCTCAAAAAGAGTTAGAAAATCTGAGAGACAATTTCGCAGGAACGTATTTGGAAGGCAACACAGCAAGCTTTCAAAACTTTAAAGAAAAAGCGGTTAACTATTCGATACTACACCTTTCCACACACGCTTCCTCTGGCGATATTGTGGAACCGGCAACGCTTAAGTTTTACGACCAAGAAATTCTCTATTCCGAATTATACCCCCTCAACATCAAACCCGATTTAGTTGTCTTGAGCGCCTGCGAAACGGGGTTAGGAAAACTCTACAAAGCCGAAGGTGCTATGAGTATCGCGCGAGGATTTCAATTTGCAGGAGCACAAAATTTGCTCTTTTCCTTATGGAAAGTAAACGACTTTACCACCTCTGTTTTAATGGAGAAATTCTATAAAAATATTAAAGCAGGGAAATCCTATTTCGATGCCAACCACCAAGCCAAGCTTGATTTCCTTAGTGATGCATCCATTCCAAATGCTAAAAAATCACCCTATTATTGGAGTGCTTTTGTTTATTATGGTACTTTAGAGAACAAATCATCACCAATAAATTATTTCTTATGGCTTTCAATTTTAGGAAGTTTAATTGGTTTATTTTTGCTATTCAAATATTTGAAAAAATGGAGGATTTCCAAGTAATTTTAAGGAAAAACAATTACAAAAAAATAAACTTTAAAGTTTCTAAAACACAACACTTGCTGATAAAAGCCACCATCAATGGCATCAAAGGCAACTTTATTCTTGATACCGGGGCGAGCAATAGTTGTGTTGGATTTGAAAGTGTAGCATTACTCCAACTGACGGCAGGAAGCTCTTCCACTAAAGCCGCAGGAGCAGGCGCCACAGGAATGTTCACTCAAATTGCCAAAGACAATACGCTACAACTCGGCAAATGGAAAGACAAAGCATTCCACATCGTTATTTTTGATTTATCACACGTAAACGAAGCGCTCATACAACACAAAGCCAAACCGGTTCAAGGTATCATCGGCGCCGATGTATTACTTAAAGGGAAGGGAATCATTGATTATTATAATCATTGTTTGTATTTGAAGTAAGCCGTTTATCTGTTTTTCCTAAAGGAAATGAAAGCAATGATCGTACTAATAAGCATTAAAGAAGCTCCCAGTACAAAAGGTGCTCCTGCAAACTTAAACGGAGCATCATTATGGGTAAAGTAATAAAAAACACTCGACATCAATGGCGGACCAATAATTGTAGAGGCACTCATCAAGCTTGATAATGTTCCTTGAATTTCACCTTGTTCAGAAGCATCTACCTTACTAGAAATAACAGCCTGCATGGCAGGACCCGCAATTCCTCCAAGACAATACGGAATTAAAAACAGAAATACCATCCAGCTTTCTGTAGCCATAGCAAATAATGAAAGTCCTAAGGTATATAAAGCCAATCCAACATAAATACTTTTTTCATTCCCCAATATCGGATTAATCCATCGTATCAAAACCCCTTGCACCAGTCCGACTAAAAGTCCGATGACTCCAAGAGAAATTCCCACCATTTTCTCATCCCAATGGAATTTATACATCGTAAAATAACTCCAATTCCCTTGAATCGAATGCGAAGCCACATAGACTAAGAAAAGAGAAAACAACAATCCATAAAGCGAAGGACGTTTTCTGATATTCATAAAAGCTCCTATAGGATTTGCTCTTTTCAAATTGAAATTTCTTCTATTATCAACCGATAAGGATTCAGGCAAAATAAAATATCCATAAAGGAAATTCAGCAGGCACAAACAAGCGGCTGCATAAAAAGGAACCCTAGAACCATATTGCCCTAACAATCCTCCAATGACAGGTCCGATGATAAATCCGAGTCCGAAAGCTGCACCAATCATCCCGAAATTCTTCGCTCTATTTTCAGGTGTACTCACATCAGCAATATAAGCCGATGCCGTTGTAATACTTGCTCCTGTTAAACCAGCAATGATTCTTCCAATAAAAAGCCAGGTGATTGTAGGTGCAAATGCAAGAAGCAAATAATCCATCGAAAAAGCAAAAAGCGAAATCAATATTATTGGACGTCGTCCAAACTTATCGCTTAAATTTCCAATTAGGGGAGCAAACATAAATTGGGTAATGGCATACGCAAAAGTCAACCATCCACCATATTTAGCTGCTTCGCTAATATCGCCATGAATTAATTCTTTAATTAATTTTGGAATAACTGGAATGATGATTCCCCAACCGGTAATATCAATCAGCATGGTTATAAAAATAAATCCTATTGCTGCCGATTTTTTGTTTGATGCCATAAGAAGTTTTGGTTAGCCACGCAAATAAACAAAAAATCCCGTTCAGTTTCCTAAACGGGATTTTAAAAATTTCTTAAAAATGAAATCTATAATTCTAATGCTTTCTTAGCATCACCATTCATCAACAATTCTAATGGATTTTCTAAAGCTTCTTTAACTGCTACTAAAAATCCAACAGACTCACGACCATCAATAATTCTATGGTCATACGAAAGTGCTACATACATCATTGGATGAATTTCAACTTTACCATTTACTGCAATAGGACGTTCAATAATATTGTGCATTCCTAAAATTCCTGATTGTGGAGGATTGATAATTGGAGTAGATAACATACTTCCAAAAACACCACCATTGGTAATCGTGAATGTTCCTCCAGTCATATCATCAACTGTGATTTGTCCATCACGTGATTTGATAGCTAATCTTTTGATTTCCGCTTCAACTCCACGGAACGTTAATAACTCTGCATTACGCACCACAGGAACCATTAATCCTTTTGGTCCAGAAACCGCAATAGAGATATCACAGAAATCATACGATGTTTTAAAATCACCATCAATCATTGAGTTCACATCTGGAAACAAAGCTAATGCTCTAGTTACTGCTTTTGTAAAAAATGACATATAGCCTAAACCTAAACCACCGTGTTTCGCTTTAAATGCATCTTTATATTCATTACGAATCATGTTGATTGGTGTCATATTAACTTCATTAAATGTAGTTAACATGGCTGTTTCATTTTTAGCAGCAACCAATCTCTCAGCTACTTTTCGACGTAACATGGATAATTTTGTTCTTTCAGAACCACGAGTTCCACCAGTTGGAGTTCCCATTGATGGCGTTGCATTTACAGCATCATCTTTAGTAATTCTTCCTCCTTTTCCGGTGCCAACAATATCTGTTGGTTGAATGTTTTTCTCGTCTAATATTTTTCTAGCTGCTGGAGATGGAGCTTGAGTAGCATAGGTTTTTTCTGCCACTGGAGCCGCTTTTGGAGCTTCTACTTTTTTCTCTTCAACCTTTGGCGCTTCTGCTTTTACTTCCGCAACAGGAGCGGCACCACTTGGTTTAGCGGCACTGGTATCAATTAAACAAACAACGGCACCTACAGCCACGGCATCACCTTCTTCTGCTTTTAGGGTAATAATACCACTAGCTTCTGCTGGTAATTCCAAAGTTGCTTTGTCTGAATCTACTTCAGCAATCGCTTGGTCTTTTTCTACATAATCGCCATCTTTTACTAACCAAGTTGCGATTTCAACTTCTTTAATCGATTCTCCCGGTGATGGGACTTTCATTTCTAAAATCATCCTTTTATAATTTTATAAGTGTGTTATTATCTAAATAAATTTTTATCAAAAACCATACGAATAGCATCGGCATGACGTCTTCTATCACGAGTGCTGCTTCCTGCTGCTGGTGCTGCATAAGCTTTAAGTGATGCTAATCTCCATTTCACTAAATCGAAATTCATCAACATATAGCTGTAAGCTCCCATGTTTTTAGGTTCTTCTTGTGCCCACACATAATCATCAGCATTTGGATAACTTGCTATTATAGCTTTCAATTGCTCTATTGGTAATGGGAATAATTGCTCAATACGAACCAAAGCTACATCATTTCTTCCTAAATTTCCTCTTTCTGCAAGAATATCGTAGTAGAACTTTCCTGTTACAAAAACCACCGTTTTTACTTTTTTCTTATCTACTGAATGGTCATCAATAGTTTCTTGAAATTGTCCGTTGTATAAATCCTCTTGTGTTGAAACACATAATGGGTGACGCAATAAACTTTTTGGAGAGAAATGAACTAATGGTTTACGGAAATTCGTTTTCATTTGTCTTCTCAACAAGTGATAGAAATTGGCTGGCGTTGTACAATCGGCAACATACATATTATGACGGGCACAAAGTTGTAAATAACGCTCCATTCTTGCCGATGAGTGCTCTGCACCTTGTCCTTCATATCCGTGAGGCAATAGAAGAACAATCCCATTTTGGTTGTTCCACTTGTCTTCACCACAAGAAATATATTGGTCAATCATGATTTGACAACCGTTAGAGAAATCTCCAAATTGAGCTTCCCAAATTGTTAATGTTTTTGGTGAGGCTAATGCATATCCATAATCAAAACCTAAAACTCCATATTCTGATAATAGTGAGTTATATACTTGAAATCTTGCTTTACTGTTTTTTAAAGTATCTAAGAGAATTACTTCTTCTTCGCTATCTTCTACTTTTACAACGGCATGACGGTGCGAGAAGGTTCCTCTTTCCACATCTTGTCCTGACAAACGAACGTCATATCCTTCGTATAGAAGTGAGCCATAAGCCAATGTTTCGGCAGTTCCCCAATCGATAACATTGTTATCATACATGGTTCTTCTGTCGTTAACAATTTTGGATATTTTGCTAATGAATTTTTTATCCGATGGCAATGTAGAAACAACCCCAATGATTTCGTCCAATTGTTTTTTATCAAATTTAGTATCTACTTTTTGAAGCATCACATCATCAGAAACTTGAACATAACCTTTCCATTCATCTTGCATAAATGGTTTGATTATTGTTAAACTTTTCTTACGAGACGCTTCCAAATTTTGATCTAAATCAGCTTTGTAATCATTTTCAATTTTTGTCAAATACGCTTGATCAACAATACCTTCAACAATTAATTTCTCTGCATAAATTTCTCTTGGATTCTGATGCTTAGCAATGATTTTATATAAAACTGGTTGGGTAAAACGAGGCTCGTCACCTTCATTATGACCGTATTTTCTATATCCTAATAAATCAATGAATACATCACGACCAAATTCCATACGGAAATCTAAGGCAAACAACATAGCATGTACCACAGCTTCAGCATCATCAGCATTAACGTGAAGTACTGGCGATAAAGTAACTTTTGCCACATCGGTACAATACGTTGACGAACGAGCATCCTGGTAATTGGTTGTAAATCCGACTTGATTGTTGATTACAATATGAATAGTTCCTCCAGTTTTGTAACCGTCTAATTGTGCCATCTGAACAATTTCGTAAACAATTCCTTGTCCAGCTACTGCAGCATCACCGTGAACGGCAATTGGCAATACTTTAGAGAAATCGTTTGGAAAATGATGGTCTTGTTTCGCACGCGCAATTCCTTCTATGACTGCTCCAACCGTTTCCAAGTGAGAAGGATTAGGAGCTAGATTAAGATTAATTTTTTTACCCGATGCGGTTGTTCTTTCAGACGTTAACCCTAAGTGGTATTTTACGTCTCCATCAAAATATTCTTGATCGTAATCTTTACCGTCAAATTCTGAAAATATATCTTGAGTGTTTTTGCCAAAAATATTAGCTAAAATATTCAATCTTCCTCTGTGTGCCATTCCCATTACGAAATGTTCCACCCCTTTTTCGGCAGCTGCTTCAATAACTGCGTCTAAAGCAGGTATGATGCTTTCACCTCCTTCAAGAGAGAAACGTTTTTGACCTACATATTTTGTATGCAAAAAGTTTTCAAAAGAAACTGCTTCATTTAGTTTTTCTAAAATGTGCTTCTTTTGATTAGTATCAAATTTTGGAAGGTTGTCATTGATGTTTATTCTACTTTGAATCCACTGAATTACTTCAGGTTTTCTCATATACATGTACTCAATTCCAATATGCTGGCAATACACATTTTTAAGATGAGCAATAATATCTTTTAAAGTAGAAGGTTGATGTCCCAAAACTTTGGCTGCATCAAAAACCGTATTCAAATCGGCGTCAGAAAGTCCGAAGTTTACCAAATCTAAATTCGGCTCGTAGGTTCTTCTATCACGAACTGGATTGGTTTGTGTAAAAAGATGACCACGAGTTCGATACCCATCAATCAATTTTAAAACATTAAATTCTTTTTGAAGCTTTTCTGAAACTTGACCGTTGTCGGTTGTACTGGCTGCGTAATTAGCTATTTGTTCCCCAGTATTTTCATCATTATACGTTTCCATTCCAAAGTCAAACCCTTGAAAGAAAGCTCTCCAACTAGGCTCAACAGCATCTGGATTTTGAGTATATTGGTCGTATAAATCGGCAAAAAATTGAGTGTGTGCTGCGTTTAAAAAGGAAAACCTATCCATAATTATATATATAAGTACTCTTGTAGTTAAAAAATTACGGCAAAAGTAAAATATTTATAACAATCTTTCAATGTTTTTGCTACTTTTATCTCGCTAATTAAATATATATTAACTTATGAAAATGAATTGTTTTAAAAGTAATACCAAAGTTTTGTTCTTTATTTTTATTTTAGGAATTAGTTCTAGTTTACATGCGCAATATACTCCCCAACAAAACACTCAATCAAAACAGAATTTTACTAAAAAAAGCGACTTTTGGCAACATGTTCAATTTGGCGGTGGATTTGGACTCAATGTTGGATCTGGATTTACTGACATTACAATTGCACCCAGCGCAATTTATAACCTCAACCATTATGTTTCTTTGGGGACGGGAATACAAGGAAGCCTTGTTTCTTCAAGCAACGAATATGTCTCAACTATTTTTGGTGCAAGTTTAATAACATTATTCAACCCAGCTGATGAAGTGCAGTTTTCTTTAGAATTAGAAGAAACTAACGTTTCAACAACCTACCAACTTATTGCGGAAAATGTTAAAACAAATTTTTGGAATACGGGTTTATTTGTGGGTGCTGGATATCGAATGCAAAATATAGTGGTGGGTGCGAGATACGATTTGCTATTTGACAAAAACAAAAGTGTTTACAATGATGCATTAATGCCTTTTGTTAGAGTGTATTTTTAGTACTTATTCCTAAACCATACCTTCATCCATTCTCTTTTTAAGATTAAAAAAGAAACCTGCGCCGAAAGTTCAACCAAATCGGAACCATCCAATTGTTTTACTGTTTCTTCAGGAACATCAACAATATAAAGCAAGCTTAAATATTCGGCAAATTTGTACTGAATTAATCGATAGATTTTTTCGTGCAATTGAACTTTCAATTCCTCGGGTGTAGTACTCGGATGAAAATCTACAGGTTCATTGGCAAAATTGAAATCCTTATTCAATTGCTCAATTAGTTTTAGATACAAGTTTTCTGCAGTTGCAGTAGTCAACAATTCGTCTGTTGATATGGGAATAGGAAAATTCATTTAATCTGTAGTATTAGATTTCCAATAGCTTACTATTTTTGCCAAAATTACATCGCCTCCAGCATAGAAAAAAACGGCTCCCATTGGTGGATTGGCTGCTGGTATTAGATTAAATGTTTTTGGAATCCATGTCCAACATTTAAAATACGTTCCAACTAATTCTATAAAGATAACACAAAGTGCAATAGTATAATACACATTTTGTCCTTTTTTTCTTTTCATTAAGCCGAAAAAAAACAATCCAAAAATGAGCGAAAATATATCTTTAAGAACAATTCCAACTGATAGAAATAGCAAAGCAAAAGCCACAAAGAAGATTTTTTTACTTGCAATTTCATTATCAATAATGAGTTTCGTTTCGGCTAAAACAAAACCAGCAGCATATACAATAGCATGACCAAAAGGTACATAAAGTGGGATATCTACGGTTCGATACGTATACATTCCTAGTGCTTTGCAAAAAATCAATTCTCCTATATAGGACAAAAAAACCATGCAAAACATCAGTTTTCTTAAATGGGATGAGCCAGACAAGAAAAACAAAACAAAATATAAAATAGCTAAAAAATTAGTGATGATCCTTCCGTCGAAATGATTTTGCAAGAAAGAAACGGAGTCAATCCACAATGCCAAAAGAGTAAAAAACGGAAAGAAAAATGCAAAAAAGAATTTCCTCTTTTTGTTGATTTCTACATTGTTAAAAATAGCTAAAGACAAAAACCAGTTCATGGATTATACTTTTCTGTCCATTAAATTTTTACCAAATTGGTGTAAAATTTCTTTTTTATGAGAATCAATATTCATTTGTTCCAAAGTATCAAATGCTTTAAAAGTATATTCCTCAATAGCAACTTGTGTCGCCTCAGAAGCTCCAGTTTGATTAAAGATTTCTTTTACCGAATTAATCTTATCTGTATTATCATTGGGTTGAATAGAAAATAAATGCAGTAATTGATCTTTTTCTTCAGCAGTTGCAAATTCAATAGCTTTCAAATACAAATAGGTTTTTTTGTTTTCGATAATATCACCACCCACTTGCTTTCCGAAAGTTTTTGGATCACCAAAAGCATCTAAATAATCGTCTTGCAATTGGAAGGCAATGCCAAGATTTAAACCAAATTCATAAATTAAATTTGCATTTTCACAAGAAGTTTCAGCAACAATAGCACCCATTTTCATAGCCGCACCCACCAAAACAGCCGTTTTGTATTCAATCATTTTAAGATATTCCGGAATAGTTACATCGTCTCTTGTTTCAAAATCGACGTCATATTGTTGTCCTTCGCAAACTTCCAAAGCTGTTTTGCTAAATAATTTTGCCAAGTCTCTAAAAATGGCTGGTTCATATTCTTCAAAATGTTGGTAGGCTACTATTAACATCGCATCACCAGACAGAATTCCGGTATTGATGTCCCATTTTTCATGAACCGTTTCCCGGCCTCTTCGCAAAGGGGCATCGTCCATAATATCATCATGCACTAGCGAAAAATTATGAAAAACTTCAATAGCAGTTGCTGCAGCCAATGCTTTTTTACAATCTACATCAAAAACTTCAGTAGCCATTAATGTTAAAATGGGACGCATTCTTTTCCCTCCAAGAGTTAAAATATATTCAATGGGTTCGTATAGATTTCTAGGCTCTTTGGCTAAATTCAACTCTGTAAAATAATCTGAAATAAGTTCTTGATAGTGAGAAAGTGCGTGCATTACTTCTGCTTTTAAAGTTTAATTTTTAGCGCTGTACAAAGAAAGTCAAAAAACTTGAAACCTGAAACTTGAAATTTTTCAAATGTTAAATTTGTATAAATACTTAGGAAACTATTTTAGTATTAAAAGTTTCCATTCTATATTTGCACTCGAATTTAAAATAATAATGAAAGAAAAAATCATCAGAAAAGCAACAGATATGTTTTTGAAACTAGGTTTCAAGAGCGTAACTATGGATGATATTGCTTTCGAAATGTGTATTTCTAAAAAAACGATTTACAAATATTTCCACAATAAAGAGGTTTTAATTGAAGAAGGCACAGAAATAGTCCATCAAAAAATCCATAAACTAATGGATGAAGTCGTTGCAAAAAACTTTAATGCGATTGAAGAAAACTTTGAAATTCGAAAAATGTTCAAAGAAATGTTTCAATCTTTTGATCATTCCCCTGCTTATCAGCTTAAAAAACATTATCCTGAAATTTATGCTAAAATGATTGCCAATGAAATAGAAGATTGCAATCACATGTTTACTCAAAACGTTTTAAAGGGAATACAACAAGAGCTTTATCGCCCTGAAACCGATGTTGAAACAGTAGCACGTTTCTATTACACTTTGATTTTTTCAATAAATGAAAACACTCAATTAGAAAAAGAGGCCTACGAACTTGAAGGGAAAGCACTAGAATATCATACCAGAGCAATTGCCACTCCAAAAGGAATTATTGAACTCGAAAAACAATTATCAACTCTAAATATATAATCATCAATCCATGAAAAATAAATTAGTATTAATCATCATTTTATTTGCAAGTTTTTTACAAGCGCAAGATAACAAACCGCTTACTTTAAAAGATGCAATTAGCTTTGCTTTACAAAATAAAGCTGATGCTAAAAAAGCAAAACTTAAGGTAACCAATAGTGAATATCAAATTCAAGAAGTACTTTCAAGAGCCTTACCTCAAATTTCTGCAAATGGAAATATTACCTATAATCCAGATATTCAAACAACTTTTTTAGATGCAGGTTCTTTTGGTGGACAACCTGGTTCAATTATTAAAGCCAAACTTGGTCAAACTTGGACCTCAACAGCCGGTCTTTCTTTAAATCAAGCCATTTTTGATCAATCGGTTTTTATTGGATTAAAAGCAGCAAAATCAACAAGAGAATTCTATCAAATCAATGAACAACTGACAGAAGATCAAATCATAGAACGGGTAGCAAATGCCTATTACCAAGTATATGTGCAACGACAAAAATTAACAGTTATTGATAGTACTTTCAAAAATACAACTAAAATCAAAACCATAGTAAAATCGCAATTTGATAACGGTCTAGCTAAAAAAATTGATTTAGATAGAATTTTAGTAAAGTTGTCCAATATCAGTACTCAACGTCAACAAATATCCAATGCAGTACTGCTGCAAGAAAACGCATTGAAATTTTACATGGGTATGCCAATTGAAACTAAAATCATAATACCACAAACATCTTTTGAAGTAACCCCACAAGCACTTTCAGAAAAGCCAAATACAGCATCGCGAAACGAATATTTACTATTAAAAAAGAACGAACAATTGCTAGAATTCCAAAAAAAATCGGTCATTGCGGGTTATTATCCAACCCTATCTTTAAGTGGAAACTACAATTATATAGGTCAAGGAAAAAAACTTCCTTTAGGAGCACTTCCTTCTGATGGTGTTTATTGGTCCAATTTTTCATCAATTGGTGTCAATCTAAAGGTTCCAATTTTTACAGGTTTTGGAACAAGAGCTAAAGTACGACAAGCTGAGAATAGTTTACAAGCAATAAAAGAAGATTTGAATGACACTAAATTAGCCCTTGACTTGGATTTTGAAAATGCCAAACTTCAAATAGACAATAGCTTGGTGACTATAAAAACTCAAAAAGAAAACGAACAATTAGCACAAGAAGTTATGGATAATACTAAAAACAACTATTATCAAGGACTTGCTTCTTTAACCGATTTATTGGATGCTGAAAACTCTTTAACCGAAGCCCAAAACAATTATACATCAGCATTACTAGATTACAAATTAGCAGAAATTCAATTAATAAAATCAAAAGGCGAACTTAAATCATTACTAAAATAAGAAACATGAAAAAGAATATAATTACAACATTAGTCATTTTAGGGGCATTAGCAGTTATTGTTTTTACGCTAATGAAAAACAAAAAAGAAAATAAAGCAAAAACAGACATTGTTGCTGAAAAAAATGCCGCTGTTTCGGTAAAGATTGCAACCGTTAAAACCGAAGATGTTTCGTTAGATTTTGTGTCAAATGGTAATTTTGAACCTACGCAAGAATTAACTTTTTCCGCTGAAAAATCTGGTAAAGTAATCCGTGTGCTAGCTAAAGAAGGCGACGTGGTGAGAGAAGGACAAGTGCTAGCTATAGTGAGAGGTGATGTAATAAACGTAAATGCGCAAACGGCAGAAGCTGCCTATCAAACTGCACAAACAGATTATACTCGATTCGAAAATGCTTACAAAACAGGTGGTGTTACGAAACAACAATTGGATCAATCTAGATTAGCTATGATTAATGCACAATCCAACTTAAAACAAGCGAAAATAAACGTTGGTGATACTGAAATCAAATCGCCTATCAGTGGTGTTATCAATAAAAAAATGATTGAAGTGGGTTCTATTTTAGCTGGAATGCCTCCAACAAATATGTTTGAAATTGTAAATATTTCTAAACTTAAATTAAAAGTTTCTGTCAATGAAAATCAAGTGGCAGGACTTAAATTAGGCAACATTATCAAGGTAACTTCTAATGTGTATCCAGATAAAGTATTTAATGGTAAAATTACATTTATAGCTCCCAAAGCAGATGCAACATTAAATTTTCTAATAGAAATTGAAATCACTAATAATGCTTCTAACGATTTGAAAGCAGGAATGTACGGAACAGCACTATTTGCTTCGACACAACAAAAACAAAACTTAATGATTGTTCCAAGAAATGCTTTTGTTGGAAGCGTAAGCAGCAACCAAGTTTTTGTAATCGAAAACGGAATTGCAAAACTTAAAACAGTTACTGCTGGAAGAATTTTTGGGGATAAAGTCGAAATTTTAAATGGTTTATCCAATGGCGAGACTGTAATTGTTACCGGTCAAATCAACTTGCAAGACGGAAGTAAAGTGGAAGTTATTAAATAAAAATGCCATAAGCCATCGGCTTTTAGCTTAAAATAAAATATATGAAATTAGCAGAAATATCCATAAAACGTCCTTCTTTAGTTATTGTATTGTTTGCAATACTAATACTTGGTGGACTGTTTAGTTATAAAAATTTGGGTTACGAATTAATCCCAAAATTTGAACAAAATGTAATTACAATTTCTACCGTTTATCCTGGCGCATCGCCAAGTGAGGTTGAAAATACAGTCACCAAAAAAGTAGAAGATGCCATTGCATCGTTAGAAAATATCAAAAAAATTGATTCAAAATCATACGAAAGTTTATCTATAGTATCTATTTCTTTGACTTCAAATGCCAAAGTTGATATTTCGATGAATGATGCGCAACGAAAAATAAATGCTATCATTAGTACTTTGCCCAATGATGCCAAAACACCATCGTTATCTAAATTTTCTTTGAGCGATTTACCAATTATGACCATTGGCGCCAACGGAAAAATGGATGAAGCTGCTTTTTATGACTTGATCGATAAAAAAGTGGCTCCTATACTTTCAAGAGTTTCTGGTGTGGCACAAGTAAACATTATTGGTGGTCAAGAACGTGAAATTCAAGTAAACTTGGATGCTGTAAAAATGCAAGGTTACGGACTTTCTGTTCCGCAAGTGCAACAAATTATTTTGAGTTCAAATTTGGATTTTCCAACGGGAAATATTCAAACGCGTGCGCAAAAAATATTAATTCGTTTGGCTGGAAAATATAAAAATGTTGAGGAATTACGAAATCTAGTAGTTTCCTCCAAAAATGGAGTTCAAGTTCGACTTGGTGATATTGCAGATGTTCAAGATACTCAAAAAATTGCCGAAAAAATATCGCGTGTCGATCAAAAAAGCGCTATTGTTTTACAAATTATTAAACAATCAGATGCGAATGCAGTTGCTGTAAGCGAACAATTGGTTAAAACAATTAATAAACTTACAACCGATTATAAAAAGAATGGTTTACAACTTCAAATAGCTAAAGACAGTACGATTTTTACTCTTGAAGCCGCAGATTCAGTAGTACACGATTTACTTATTGCAGTGCTTTTGGTGGCATTTGTAATGTTGTTTTTCTTACACAGTATTAGAAATTCATTGATTGTAATGGTTTCTATTCCAGCATCGTTAATTGCTACTTTTATCGGAATTTATTTAATGGGATATACTTTAAACTTGATGAGTTTATTGGGTTTATCACTTGTAGTGGGTATTTTGGTCGATGATGCCATTGTGGTACTAGAAAACATTTACAGGCATATGGAAATGGGTAAAAGTCGTGTTCGTGCTGCCTATGATGGAACTGCCGAAATTGGGGGAACAGTAGTGTCCATTACTTTAGTAATTGTGGTTGTATTTTTACCAATTGCCATGAGTTCTGGATTGGTTTCAAACATTATTACCCAGTTTTGTGTCACGGTTATTATCTCAACATTGTTGTCGTTATTAGCTTCCTTTACCATTATTCCTTGGTTGTCTTCTCGTTACGGAAAATTAGAACACATTGAAGGAAAAAATCTTTTTGGAAGAATTATTCTTGGATTTGAAAGTTATTTAACGCGTTTCATCGACTGGATTTCGGGTTTATTAACGTGGTGTTTGGATCATTATATTAAAACAATTTTAGTAGTTTTAGTATTGTTTTTTAGTTCAACTATTGGATTAATTGGTGGTGGTTTTATTGGAGGTGAATTTTTTGCATCATCAGACAGTGGTGAGTTTTTGGTTCAAATAGAAATGCCAAAAGATGCTTCGTTAGAACAAACCAACTTCATGACACAAAAAACAGAAGCATTTTTGAAAACTCAAAAATACGTTCACAGTCAAATTACAACAGTGGGGCAAACCAGCGAAGGTTTTGGAGCAGCACAAGCAACCGCTTATAAAGCCGAGATTGATGTAAAAATGATTGATCAAAAAGATCGTACAGATGCTGCAAAAGTGTATGCTGCAAAAATAAAACGAAAACTAGAAAAGGTTTTGGTTGGTGCCAAAGTAAAAACAGTACCTGTAGGTATTTTAGGAACTGCTGATAATGCCACTTTAGGTTTAATTGTTACTGGGCCAAATGTGGAAAGTGCCATGAAATTTGCCAAATTAGCCGAAGCTGAATTGCAAAAAATTCCTGGAACAACCGAAATTAAATTAACTGTTGAAGACGGAAATCCTGAAATTAATGTGCAAGTTGACAGAGACAAAATGGCTGCACTTGGACTTACATTACAAACCGTTGGTACTACCATGCAAACGGCTTATTCTGGAAATACTGATGGAAAATTTAGAGCAGGAGAATATGAATACGACATCAACATCAAATACAACGCTTTTGATAGAAAAAGTATAACCGATGTTAGTAATCTAATTTTTATTAATGCTAGTGGTGAACAAATTAAGTTATCACAATTTGCAAAAATAACTGAAGGTTCTGGACCAAGCCAGTTAGAACGCCGCGACAAAACGGCTTCGGTAACGGTTCAAGGTCAAAACGTAGGTGTACCGTCAGGAACTATTGTTAATCAATGGAAAGATAAACTTGAGAAATTAGAGAAACCAACTGGCGTAAACTACATTTGGGGTGGCGATCAAGAAAACCAAAGTGAAGGTTTTGGAACATTAGGAATTGCATTGCTAGCCGCTATCATCTTAGTGTATCTCGTAATGGTTTCTTTATACGACAGTTTTGTGCATCCGTTTGTAGTATTATTTGCTATTCCGCTTTCTTTTATTGGTGCGATGTTGGCTTTAGCATTAACAAATAATACCTTAAACATATTTACCATTCTTGGTATCATCATGCTTATTGGTTTGGTTTGTAAAAATGCTATCATGCTGGTAGATTATACCAATCAACGACGCAAAGCGGGGGAAACCATAAGAACCGCATTAATTCAGGCAAATCACGCTAGATTACGTCCCATTTTGATGACCACCATTGCTATGGTTTTTGGTATGTTTCCAATTGCATTAGCTTCTGGAGCTGGAGCAGAATGGAAAAACGGATTGGCATGGGTAATTATTGGTGGATTAATATCCTCCTTATTTTTAACCTTAATTGTAGTTCCCGTAATCTATGAAATCATGGAGAAAATCATAAGCAAATTTGCTAAAGGAGAAAAAGTAGATTATGAAGCCGAAATGGTTGCTGATTATGTTCACAGGGAATTGGGCGAAGATGGTTTTAACCCAAAACACACCGTTTAAAAATCAGTTTTAATTAGAAATTTAATTAAATTGTTGGTTAATCAACAAGAAGCCGTTTCAAGTTTGAAACGGCTTTTTTATTAGGGAAAGTCGATTTGCGCATTGACCTTCTCGCAAAACTATTTTTAGGCTAAAAGCCTGAATTTTCAACCTTAGAGGGTGAAATTTGAGGCTAAAAGCCTGAAAATTGAGCCTTTTTGCATGAAAATTGAGCCTAATAGGGTGAAAATTCACCCTAAAAGCGTGAAAATTGAGCCTTTTTGCATGAAAATTGAGCCTATTAGGGTGAAATTTCACCCTAAAAGCATGAAATTTCACCCTCAGAGGGTGAAATTTGAATTTTCAAATTTTAACAATTCTTGTGATTACAAAAAAATAATAGTTATGATTCGATATGTCTTTAGCAGATTCGTGGACTATTAAATAAGTCGAAAGTTTAAAAGTCATTAAGTCGAAACTTAAAATGAATTCTCTATAGGGTACAAAAATTCAAAATGGAATAGTGACTTATAGAGCCCCTTAAGTAACCTGAGAATCCCCATAAAACAAGAAAAACTGCCAATTTCTTGAAAGGCAGTTTTAAAATTTAAATTAATTCAGATAAGATGATTACTTCAAAAGTGAATCAAATAAAGTTTCAAGTCTTGCTTCAGAAGGTCTTGCTGCGTCTGCATCAACCACTTTCCCTGCTGGATCAATCAAAATAAATCTAGGGATTGTATTAATTCCGAAAGTCGTAATAAAATTTAAAATCCCCGCTTTCTCACCAAACAATTGAACTCCTCCTAAAGATTTGTCTTTTACAAATGTTTTCCATTTTTCAAAATCTTTTTCAGCATCGATTGAAAGACTCACAAAAGTGATGTTTTTCCCTTTATATTTTTCTTCAATTTTTTGCAAAAATGGAATTTCACCTCTACAGGGTCCACACCAAGTTGCCCAAACATCAATATACACATATTTCCCTTTCAAATCTTCCAATTTAGTCTTTCCACCAGCATAATTAGTACATTCAAATGATGGCGATTGCGAATTATTAAGTTTAAGCTGTTTTTGTTTTTGCTCAAACATTTGCGACATTTGCTTTGTTTCCATCTCCATTCCTTTCTTTTGCAAAGCAATAAAATTAGGGTCAAGTTTAGACTTTTCTAATTTTGTTGCAGTAGTCGCTTGTTTTTCATCCATAGCTTTCTTAAAAGCTTCTGGTGTTAAACCCAATAATTCATCAAAATTAAAAGCCCCTTCAGTCAATACTTTCTGTGCCAAATAATTATTTTCGTCAGCTCCTTTACCACGATATACAATGGATTCATCAAATTTTTTGGCATCCATTTTCAGGCTTAAATTGTAGCCATTTTTCAAAAACAATTCGGTGTATTCTTTCCCGTCATAAAGTTGATACATTCCTTCTTTCACCTCAAAGGAAGCGCTGAAATGACCATTCCCTTCCACTTTCATCTCTTTTACAATAACAGCATTGTCTTTAATATAAAGTACATCTCCATTTCTATTGGCAATATCTGCCTGAAACTTAAGCACATTATCTTGTCCAAAGCTAATGTTAGCAAATACAAGAGCAAATAAAAAGAGTCCTAATTTTTTCATGTTATAAATTTTAGTTTAGTAAAACCAAAAGTAATTAAATTTATTTACCCCCAATTACTCATTAAGAAAATATTTAGTGCTTATTTCAGTTGAAGTTTTTTACTTTTGCACCCGAGACAGAAGGTCGAATTGTTATTTATAAAAAATATTCCAATGTATAGAAGTCATAATTGTGGCGAATTAAACGCCTCACATATTAATCAAGAGGTAACACTCGCGGGTTGGGTACAAAAATCAAGAGATAAAGGATTCATGAATTGGGTCGATTTACGCGACCGCTATGGAATTACACAATTATTATTTGACGAAAGTCGTTCAGAAAAAACAGTTTTCGAATTAGCAAAAACCCTTGGTAGAGAATTTGTAGTCCAAGTAAAAGGAACTGTTATTGAGCGTGAAGCCAAAAATAAAAATATTCCAACAGGAGAAATTGAAATCTTGGTTACCAAAATGACTATTCTAAATGCTTCATTAACTCCCCCTTTTACTATTGAAGATGAAACTGACGGTGGTGAAGACATAAGAATGAAATATCGTTATCTAGATATTCGTAGAAACCCAGTTAAAAATAGTTTATTATTTCGTCATAAAGTAGCACAAGCAGTTAGAAATTATCTTTCTGATTTGGATTTTTGTGAAGTGGAAACGCCTTACTTAATCAAATCAACTCCAGAAGGAGCTCGAGATTTTGTAGTTCCAAGTCGAATGAACGAAGGTCAGTTTTATGCCTTACCACAATCACCACAAACCTTCAAACAATTATTGATGGTAGGTGGAATGGATAAATATTTTCAAATTGTAAAATGCTTTCGTGACGAAGATTTGCGTGCCGATAGACAACCTGAGTTTACACAAATTGATTGTGAAATGGCATTTGTGGAACAAGAGGATATTTTAAATGTATTTGAAGGATTAACACGTCATTTGTTAAAAGAAATCAAAGGCATTGACGTAGAAAAATTCCCAAGAATGACCTACGACCATGCCATGAAAACCTATGGAAACGACAAACCAGACATTCGTTTCGGAATGGAATTTGGCGAATTAAATGAGGTTGCCAAAGGCAAAGATTTTCCTGTTTTTAATGCTGCCGAATTAGTAGTAGGAATTGCAGCACCTGGTTGCGCTAACTATACAAGAAAGGAAATCGATGGGTTAATTGACTGGGTAAAACGTCCTCAGATTGGAGCTTCAGGAATGGTTTACGTAAAATGTGAAGCTGACGGAACATATAAATCTTCAGTTGATAAATTTTACGATCAAAACGATTTATCCAATTGGGCAAAAAGCACCGGAGCCGTTGCTGGTGATATGATTTTTGTTCTTTCTGGTCCAGCTGATAAAACTAGAACACAACTTTCTGCTCTTAGAATGGAACTTGCAACTCGATTAGGCTTAAGAAACCCAGCCGAATTTGCACCACTATGGGTTGTGGATTTTCCGTTATTAGAATGGGATGAAGATAATAAGAGATATCACGCAATGCACCATCCATTTACTTCACCTCATGAGATTGCATCGTTAAAAAACACTACTGAAACAATTAAAACAGCAGATATTTTAAATAAAATTTCGACAATTTTAGAAGAAAGAGACCCTCTAATCGACCAATTAAAAGCTAATGCTTATGATATGGTTTTAAATGGGAACGAAATTGGTGGCGGTTCTATTAGAATCCATGATAAAGAATTACAAAGTAAAATGTTTACTTTATTAGGATTCACACCTAAACAAGCAGAAGAACAATTTGGGTTTTTAATGAATGCCTTCCAATTTGGTGCTCCTCCCCACGGAGGATTGGCCTTCGGACTAGATCGATTAGTTGCAATTCTTGGTGGTCAAGAAACCATTAGAGATTTCATTGCATTCCCAAAAAATAATTCTGGAAGAGATGTTATGATTGATGCCCCATCTGTAATTGATGATGCACAATTAAAAGAATTACATATAAGCGTTGAATTGAAGTAATTTTTGTCAATTTCGCAAATAACTAAAAAGCAACTATTTAAATAATAACAAATAGTTGCTTTTTTTTCTTCATTTTTTATAATATTTCAAATATTTACTTGAAAATCATCAAATTATAAGATTAAAATAAAATTAACTTTTTAAATTTTTTATTGCTTTTTATTTGCTATGTCAGAAATAAGTATATCTTTGACCATTATTAATAATTATTATTACAACAATGCGCACAGGAACAGTTAAATTTTTCAATGAATCAAAAGGTTACGGATTCATTACAGATGATGAAAATGGAAAAGACATTTTCGTTCACGCTACAGGTATTAAAGCTGAAAACTTAAACGAAGGAGACAAAGTTTCTTACGAAGAAGAAGAAGGAAGAAAAGGTAAAGTAGCTGCTCAAGTAGTAGTTATCGAAGACTAATATATATTATTTTTTGGTTACCTCAATGGTCAAAACGCTTTAGAAATTCTAGAGCGTTTTTTTATTTATTAAAATTCTATTTGTAATCAATTTAAATAGCTAATTTTAAGCTATAAATAAGAAACGATTATCATTTGATTTTTGTGTATTAAATAATGCAATGTATATTTGTACCTATTTTACTAAATATTTAGGCATATGCAATCTACACAATATGATTTTTTACCAATCCTAATGCAAGCTGGCTTAGCGATAGGATTTGTTGTTGCAACAATTATTGGTTCTAGTTTTCTTGGTCCAAAAAGACACTCCAAAAACAAAGATAAAAACTTTGAATGTGGTATCGAATCTGTAGGAAATGCACGAATTCCTTTTTCAGTAAAATATTTCCTTGTTGCTATTCTTTTTGTTCTTTTTGATGTTGAGGTGATTTTCTTATATCCTTGGGCTGTAAACTTCAAGGAATTAGGAATGAATGGGATGATTAAAATGGTTATCTTTATGGTATTACTTTTAGTTGGTTTCTTCTATATTATCAAGAAGAAAGCACTAGAATGGGAATAATTAAAATTTAAATTTTAAATAGTAAATAAGTTTAAATTTTAAGAGTAAAGTGAATTAAAAATATTTGATATTTAATATCTAATATCTGAAATGGAAAATAAAACAAATATGGTTGCTCCACCAGAAGGAGTTGTCGGAGAAGGTTTTTTTGCTACAAAACTAAACGATGTTGTTGGGTTAGCTCGTGCTAATTCGCTTTGGCCATTACCTTTTGCAACTTCTTGTTGTGGAATTGAGTTTATGGCTACAATGGCATCACATTACGATTTAGCACGTTTTGGAATGGAGCGAGTAAGTTTTTCTCCTCGTCAAGCGGATATGCTAATGGTAATGGGAACTATTTCAAAAAAAATGGCACCTATTTTACGTCAAGTATACGAACAAATGGCTGAGCCTAGATGGGTAATTGCTGTTGGAGCTTGTGCTTCATCTGGCGGAATTTTTGACACTTATTCTGTACTTCAAGGCATTGATAAAGTAATTCCTGTTGATGTATATGTACCGGGTTGCCCTCCTCGACCAGAACAAATCGTTGATGGTGTCATGCAATTGCAAGAATTAGTAAGAAACGAATCTGTTAGACGAAGAAATTCTCCAGAATATAAAGAATTATTAGCCTCTTATAATTTATAAAAATGGCTTTAGAAACTACACTCATACAAGAAAAACTATCTCAAAAATTTGGAAACAATGTTTTGAATTTTGAAATGAACAGAGATATTTTTTCATTTGAAGCTTCTCCGGAAACTATTCACGAAGTAATTCAATTTCTTAAAGAACAAGAAGATTTAAACTTTCACTTTCTAACTGATTTATGCGGAGTTCATTATCCAGATAATGATTCACATCATCAATTTGCTGTAGTTTATCACATGCATAATTGGATTGAAAGTTTTAGAATAAGAATAAAAACCTATTTAAATGGCGAAAATCCTGAAGTAGATTCAATGACTGATTTGTTTCTTACCACTAATTGGATGGAAAGAGAAACTTTCGATTTTTATGGAATCAAATTCAAAGGACACCCTCAATTAAAGAGAATCTTAAATATGGATGAAATGGAATCTTTTCCAATGAGAAAAGAATTCCCAATGGAAGACCAAGGAAGAACCGATAAAGACGATCGTTTCTTTGGAAGAACACCAGCAAATTGCTAAAAAATAAAAATTTATAATTTTTCACATTATACTAATGTCAGAACTATTATTACCACCAGAGCATCGATATGCTAAAATTATAGAACGCACGCACAACGAAGATGGAAGTGAACTTTCTATATTAAATTTAGGACCTTCGCATCCAGCTACACACGGCATTTTTCAAAACATTCTGTTAATGGATGGAGAGAAAATCCTAGATGCCGAACCAACCCTCGGTTATATTCATCGTGCTTTTGAAAAAATTGCTGAAAACCGTCCCTTTTACCAAATAACACCATTAACTGATAGAATGAACTATTGTTCATCTCCTATTAACAATATGGCTTGGTGGATGACCGTTGAAAAATTATTAGATATAGAAGTTCCTAAACGCGCTCAATACTTACGAGTTATCGTAATGGAATTAGCTCGTATAGCTGATCACTTAATATGTAACTCTATATTGGGTGTGGACACTGGAGCCTATACTGGTTTCCTTTATGTATTCCAATTTAGAGAAAAAATATATGAAATCTACGAAGAAATTTGTGGTGCTCGATTAACAACAAACATGGGAAGATTGGGCGGTTTCGAAAGAGATTGGTCCGAAGAAGCATTTAAAAAATTAGATGTTTTCTTAAAAGATTTCCCAATAGCTTGGAAAGAATTTGAAAATTTATTTGAAAGAAACAGAATTTTCATTGATAGAACGGTTAATGTTGGACCAATTTCTGCTGAAAAAGCAATGCAATATGGTTTAACAGGACCAAATTTACGTGCTGCTGGCGTTGATTATGATGTTCGTGTGGCGCACCCTTATTCTTCTTATGAAGATTTCGATTTCATTGTTCCTGTTGGAAAATCAGGAGATACTTACGACCGTTTTTGTGTTCGTAATGCTGAAGTTTGGGAAAGTTTAAGCATCATTCGTCAAGCTTTAGACAAAATGCCTGAAGGTCCTCATCATGCTGATGTTCCTGATTATTATTTACCTCCGAAAGAAGATGTGTATCACAATATGGAAAGCTTAATCTATCACTTCAAAATTGTGATGGGTGAAGTTCCTGTTCCAATTGCAGAAATCTATCACGCTGTAGAAGGTGCTAACGGAGAATTAGGATTTTATTTAATCACTGACGGGAGTAGAACCCCTTACCGTTTACATTTCAGAAGACCTTGCTTCATTTATTATCAAGCCTATACCGAAATGATTAAAGGTGGAATGTTATCAGATGCCATCGTAATATTATCAAGTTTAAATGTAATTGCAGGCGAATTAGACGCTTAAGAATTATGGAAAGATCACACATCAAACAAGAGATAAACATTACTGAACCTTTGATGGCTCGCATCAATGAGTTAATCAGTCATTATCCTGCCGATAAAAAGAAATCTGCTTTATTACCTGTTTTGCATGAAGTTCAAGATGCTCATGACAATTGGTTGAGTATCGAATTGCAAAACAAAGTAGCAGAGATTTTAGAAATATTACCTATTGAAGTATATGAAGTAGTGACTTTTTATACTATGTTCAACCAAAGACCCATTGGAAAATACATGTTCGAATTCTGCCAAACATCACCTTGTTGTCAAAATGGAGTGGAAGATTTGATGGATTATACCTGTTCTAAATTAGGTGTAAAAGTGGGCGAACCAACTCCAGACATGATGTTTGAAGTCAGAGGTGTTGAGTGTCTTGGCGCTTGTGGATATGCTCCTATGATGCAGTTGGGAGATTTCTACCAAGAGCATTTGACAAAAGAAAAGGTAGATCAGTTAATTACTGATTGTAAAGACGGAAAAATCACTTTACACGATAAATAGTATCATGGGAAGAAAAATATTATTAGACAAAATCAACGTTCCAGGTATCAAAACCTATGAAGTATATCGCAAAGAAGGCGGTTATACTTCAGTGGAAAAAGCCCTAAAAAAAATGACTCCAGATGAAGTAGTTGAAGAAGTAAAAACTTCAGGTCTTCGTGGTCGCGGTGGTGCGGGTTTCCCTGCTGGAATGAAATGGAGTTTTATAGATAAAAAATCAGGCAACCCAAGACATTTGGTGTGTAATGCTGATGAATCGGAACCGGGAACATTCAAAGACCGTTACTTAATGGAATATATTCCTCATCTATTAATAGAAGGAATGATTACTTCAAGTTATGCTTTGGGAGCCAACCTATCGTACATCTACATCCGTGGAGAATATATGTGGGTGTATAAAATTTTAGAAAGAGCCATTGCCGAAGCTAAAGCTGCTGGCTGGTTAGGAAAAAACATATTAGGATCTGGCTACGATTTAGAACTTTATGTTCAAATTGGTGGTGGAGCCTACATTTGTGGTGAAGAAACCGCTTTGATTGAAAGTTTGGAGGGAAAACGTGGCAATCCAAGATTAAAACCGCCTTTTCCGGCAGTTAAAGGTCTTTGGCAAAATCCAACTGTAGTAAACAACGTGGAAACAATTGCTGCTGTGCCATGGATTGTCAATAATTCAGGTGCTGATTATGCTGGAATCGGAATTGGTCGTTCCACTGGAACTAAATTAATTTCTGCTTCCGGAAATATCAAAAATCAAGGTGTATACGAAATTGAATTAGGTGTTTCAGTATACGAATTTATGAATTCTGATGAGTATTGTGGTGGAATGCAAACCGACAGACCATTAAAAGCATTAGTGCCTGGAGGAAGTTCTGTTCCAGTGCTACCAGCCAATTTAATTTACAAAACTGCTGCGGGTGAAGATCGTTTGATGACTTATGAAAGTTTATCAGATGGTGGATTCGCAACAGGTTCCATGTTAGGCTCAGGAGGCTTTATTGTTTATGATGATAGAGCTTGTATCGTTCGTAACACGTGGAATTTTTCAAGATTTTACCACCATGAAAGTTGCGGACAATGTACACCATGCCGTGAAGGAACAGGTTGGTTAGAAAAAGTACTGTGGAGAATCGAAAACGGTCAAGGTCGCGAAGAAGACATTGAATTGTTATGGAGCATACAATCAAAAATTGAAGGTAACACAATTTGCCCATTAGGTGACGCGGCTTCATGGCCCGTTGCTGCAGCAATTCGCCACTTTAAAGAGGAATTTGAATATCATATTCGTTTCCCAGAAAAAGTAAAAAACAGAGATCACTTTGTTGCTGAGCCTTTTGAAAAAGTAAAGCATTTAGTAGCAAAACAAGAAATTTAATAAGAATAAAAAGACTCCATAGGAGTCATATTTTGGTATGAAAGTAACCATAGACGGTCAAGAAATTGAAGTAGCACCGGGAACAACGATCCTGCAAGCTGCTCGTATGATTGGTGGAGAATCAGTTCCGCCAGCCATGTGTTATTATTCAAAACTAAAAGGAACGGGTGGAAAATGCCGTTGTTGTTTAGTTGACGTTACAAAAGGTAGTGAAGCTGACCCAAGACCGATGCCAAAATTGGTAGCCTCATGCATAACCGGTTGTCAAGACGGAATGGAAGTAGCTAGCAAATCTTCTGAAAGAGTAACAGAAGCGCGTAAAGCTGTGACCGAATTCCTTTTGATTAATCATCCATTAGATTGCCCGGTCTGTGATCAGGCAGGTGAATGTGATTTGCAAAATTTAAGTTTCGAACACGGAAAATCGCAAACGCGTTTTATTGAAGAAAAAAGAACATTTGAACCTGAAAATATCGGACCCTACATTCAATTGCACATGAACCGTTGCATTGTTTGTCAACGTTGTGTCGAAGTAGCGGATCAATTGACTGATAAAAGAGTTCATGGTGTATTAAATCGTGGGGATCATTCGCAAATTTCGACTTGTATTTCTGCAGCCATAGATAACGAATTCTCTGGAAATATGATTGATGTTTGTCCGGTTGGAGCTTTAACAGATAAAACGTTCCGATTTAAATCGAGAGTTTGGTTCAATAAACCATTCAATGCTCATAGAGAATGTACTACTCCAGGTTGCTGTGGAAAAACTACCCTTTGGATGTTTGGAAACGAAATTCAAAGAGTTACAGCTCGCAAAGATGAATACCATGAAGTAGAAGATTTCATCTGCAACACTTGTCGTTTTGACAAAAAAGAGGTTGCGGATTGGACCATAGATGGGCCTAGAAAATTCGAAAAAGATTCTGTTATCAATCAAAATAAACATTACGGAAAATTAGATAAAATTGTAATCGATACTGAAAAAGGTATTCTTCAAGGAAGAGATATAGACAGAAAGAAAATCAGTATGGCCGAAATCAATTACAATGAAAAAATTGACGGTACTAATTTAGAAACCAAATAATGGAAAGTGCATTTATTATAGAAAAAAGTGTTTTTATTGTAGTAATTTTTGCTTTTACTATGGTAATGGCTATGTATTCTACTTGGGCAGAACGTAAAGTAGCTGCTTTTCTTCAAGACCGTGTTGGTCCAAATCGTGCAGGTTGGGGTGGTTTACTACAACCACTTGCCGATGGTGCTAAATTATTTGCAAAAGAAGAATTTGAACCCGACACAAAAAACAGATTTTTGTTCTTTGTGGGACCTGCGATTGCAATGAGTACGGCTTTAATGACAAGTGCTGTCATACCTTGGGGAGACAAATTACATATTTTTGGAAGAGATGTTATTCTTCAAGCAACTGATATTGATGTTTCATTATTATACATATTTGGCGTTGTATCCATTGGAGTTTACGGAATTATGATTGGTGGATGGGCATCAAATAACAAATTCTCATTAATGGGTGCCGTTCGTGCTGCCTCGCAAATGGTATCTTATGAGGTTGCGATGGGATTATCCATTATTGCCTTATTGATGATGACTGGAACGTTAAGCTTGAAAGAAATTACAATACAACAACCAGGGATGCATTGGAATGTTTTTTATCAACCATTGTCATTCTTAATTTTCTTGATTTGTGCTTTTGCCGAAACCAACAGAACACCGTTCGATTTAGCAGAATGTGAATCCGAATTGATTGGGGGTTATCACACGGAATACTCGTCAATGAAAATGGGATTCTATTTGTTTGCAGAGTATGCAAACATGTTTATTTCGTCAACAATTATTTCAGTTTTATTCTTTGGTGGTTATAACTATCCCGGAATGGCTTGGGCAGTAGAAAATTGGGGTGTTAACATTGCTAATATTATCGGAGTTGGTGCTTTGTTTGCTAAACTATGTTTCTTCATTTTCTTCTTTATGTGGATTAGATGGACGATACCAAGATTTAGATACGATCAATTGATGAATTTAGGTTGGAAAATATTAATCCCTCTTTCAATCGTCAATATTATTATAACAGGAATTTGCATTTTAGCTTTTAAATAAGAATTATGTCATCAATACAAAGTATATCATTATCAGGGAGAAAAAAACAAGTTTCCAATAAGGAAATGACATTTTTGGAACGATTATACCTGATTGCCATTGTAAAAGGTTTGTGGATTACCATCAAACACTTTTTTAGAAAAAAAGCAACTATTCATTATCCTGAGCAGGTTCGCCCATTCAGTCCTGTTTACCGTGGTCAACACATGTTGAAACGCGATGAACAAGGACGTGAAAACTGTACTGCTTGTGGTTTATGTGCTCTTTCTTGCCCAGCCGAAGCTATTACAATGAAAGCAGCAGAACGCAAACCAGGAGAAGAACATCTATATCGTGAAGAAAAATATGCTGAAATATATGAAATCAACATGTTACGTTGCATATTTTGCGGATTGTGTGAAGAAGCTTGTCCAAAAGATGCTATTTACTTGACTATTTCAAAAGAATTAGTTCCGGCACAATACCACCGTGAAGATTTTATTTTCGGAAAAGATAAATTAGTAATGCCACTTGAAATGGCTATGGCAAATACTAAAAAATTGAATTAATTATGTCAACAATACTTATCCTATTTTACTTCTTATCAGCAATAACATTGTCAACTGCTTTTTTGACTATTTATAGTAGAAATCCAATTCATAGTGCCATTTATTTAGTATTATGTTTCTTCTCCATTGCTGGTCATTATTTACTTTTTAATGCACAATTTTTAGCGCTTGTCCATATCATTGTTTATGCTGGAGCCATAATGGTTTTATTCTTATTTACCATCATGTTGATGAATTTAAATAATGAAGATGAAGTTCATAAACCTCGAATAACCAGACTTGGTGCTATTACTGTTTTTGTTTTACTTAGTAGTGCTTTAGTATTAATATTTATGTATTCTAAACCTTTCGTTGGTGAATATCCAACAACAGGTGAAGATTTTCAATCCATAAAAAAATTAGGAACTGTATTATTAGATGATAAAGATGGTTTTATGGTTCCGTTTGAATTTGCTTCTGTGTTACTATTAGTAGCCATGATAGGAGCCGTATTATTGTCTAAAAAAGAAAAACCAGGAAAATAACATGAACAATATTTTAAATCAAATTGGTATAGAAAATTACATTTTCCTTTCCGTACTACTTTTTTGTATCGGAGTATTCGGAGTCTTGTATAGAAGAAACGCTATCATTGTCTTCATGTCAATTGAAATTATGTTAAATGCTGTAAATTTATTATTCGTAGCTTTTTCAACCTATTGGCAAGATTCGAAAGGAGAAGTATTTGTATTCTTTTCAATGGCTGTAGCCGCTGCTGAAGTTGCAGTAGGATTAGCTATTTTGGTTTCAATTTTCCGAAATATTGGTTCGGTAGACATCTCAAATTTAAAAAACTTAAAAGGATAATCCCTAATGGACAATAGTTTAGTTTTACTCTTAGTATTAACCCCATTTGTTGGGTTCTTATTTAATGTTTTCTTAGGAAAAAAAGCAGGAAAAACCATTTCGGGAGCAATTGGTACAATAGCAGTAGCAATTTCTTTTGTGATGAGTGTGTACTTTTTCATGCAATTAAACACTACAGGAAAACCTATTACAGTGACCCTATTTGATTGGATTCAAATCGGAAAACTCAAGGTTGATTTCGGAATTTTATTAGACCAATTATCATTATTATGGCTGTTATTCGTAACAGGAATTGGTTCGCTAATTCACTTATACTCGATTAGCTACATGCACGAAGATGATAATATGCACAAGTTTTTTGCTTATTTAAATCTCTTCATTTTCTTTATGATTACCTTGGTAGTTGGCAATAACTTATTAGTAATGTTCATTGGATGGGAAGGCGTTGGGCTTTGCTCCTACTTACTTATAGGATTTTGGCATAAAAATCAAGACTATAATGATGCCGCAAAAAAAGCTTTCATCATGAACCGTATTGGTGACTTAGGTTTTTTAATTGGAATTTTTATATTGGCAAGTTTATTTTCAACATTAAATTTTGTTGAAATGAAACAAGCTTTATCCACAGGTAATGCAAATACTGCCCTATTAGGAGTTGCAGCCTTATGCTTATTCATTGGAGCAACAGGTAAATCTGCACAACTACCATTATACACTTGGTTGCCTGACGCTATGGCTGGGCCAACACCAGTTTCTGCATTAATACACGCAGCAACAATGGTAACCGCAGGTATATTTATGATTACAAGAATGAACTTCTTATTTGATCTAACGCCAGAAGTTCAAAACATCATCGCTATTGTGGGAGCCATTACAGCTTTGGTAGCTGCATCAATTGGATTACTTCAAAACGACATCAAAAAAGTATTAGCCTATTCAACAGTTTCACAATTAGGATTAATGTTTTTAGCATTAGGTCTCGGAGCTTATAATGTTGCCGTATTCCATGTAATCACGCATGCTTTCTTTAAAGCTTGTTTATTCTTAGGTTCAGGATCAGTAATCCACGCGCTACATGGTGAACAAGATATGCGTAAAATGGGTGGTTTACGTAAAGCTATGCCAATCACATATGCCACCATGTTACTTTCGACATTAGCAATAGCAGGTATTTTCCCATTCGCAGGTTTTTGGTCTAAAGATGAAATTTTGATGACCGCTTTTGAACACAATAAAGCATTATGGATTATTGGTTCAATTGCCTCAATCATGACCGCTTTCTATATGTTCAGACTAATGTATTTGACTTTCTTCAGAGATTTTAGAGGAACGGAAGAACAAAAACATCATTTACATGAAAGTCCTAGTTTGATTACATTACCATTAATTATTTTAGCAGCACTAGCTACCCTAGGTGGATTAATTAATTTACCAGGAAGCAATTGGTTAAACCATTTCTTAGAACCAATATTAACAGGTAAACATTTAGAAACTGCTCTAGGAAATCAAGAATATATGTTAATGGGTATTGCTTTAGCTGGCGCAATTATTGGAATAGTTTGGGCCTATTCTAAATACATCAAACAAGGATTTGTACCAAAACAAGATTCAGAAATAACTGGTTTTTCTAAAACTATTTACAATAAATATTATGTTGATGAAGTCTATACTTCATTAATTGTAAAACCAATAAATACACTTTCAAATTTCTTTAGAACTACTTTAGAACCAGCTTTAGGCAATGTCGTTTACGGATTTGGAACTGTTGCAAACGGAATTGGAAATCAAGGTAAGAAATTACAAACTGGAAGTATTGGTTTATACCTTTTTGCTTTTGTAATTGGAGTATTAGCAATAGTTAGTTATTTATTTTTAGCTCAATAAATTTAAGAAAATGAACGTATCAATTATATTATTTATACTTTTAATAGGTGCTTTAGCAACCTTACTTTCTGGAAATAAATCTGCTTCTAAAGTGGCTTTATTTTTTAGTTTGGTTGCTTTGGGTTGTACCTCCGTATTAGTAAATCAGTATTTAAATGGAGCTAACATTAGCTTAAACAACCCTTGGATATTACAACCTAATGTTTCTTTTGCATTAAATGCTGATGGATTAGCTTTAGCTTTAGTTTTATTGACAGTTTCTTTAACTCCGATTATCATCTTTTCTGGGTTTGGAAATAAATTTGAAAACTCAAAAAACTTCTACGCATTAGTTTTGTTTATGGCATTTGCAATGACTGGGACTTTCTTAGCGTCTGATGGTTTGTTATATTATATTTTCTGGGAATTATCTTTAATTCCAATCTATTTTATTGCATTAGTTTGGGGTAATGGAGATGCAGAAGAACGCAAAAAAGCGGTTGTTAAATTCTTTATTTATACACTTGCTGGTTCGTTATTTATGTTAGTGGCTTTTGCTTACTTATATTCAAAAGCAGGTAGCTTCTTAGTATCAGATTTAACCAAATTAAACCTAACTGCGACAGAACAAACATGGATTTTCTTCGCCTTCTTCTTCGCTTATGCCATTAAAATTCCTATTATACCATTTCATACTTGGCAAGCAAAAGTGTATCAAAAAGCACCAACAATTGGAACAATGCTTTTATCAGGTATCATGTTGAAAATGGGATTGTATAGCGTTATCCGTTGGCAATTACCAATTGCTCCATTAGCAGCAAAAACGTATATGCCAACATTAATCGGATTGAGCATTGCAGGAGTAATCTATGGTTCGATTGTCGCTCTTCGTCAAAAAGATTTAAAGAAATTATTAGCCTATTCATCATTGGCTCACGTTGGTTTAATTGCCGCTGGATGTTATACAGTAACTACAGCGGGTTTAAGTGGTGCTGTTTCACAAATGATTGCTCATGGTTTTGTAATTGTTGGATTGTTCTTTGCCGCTGAAGTTATTTTCAGAAGATTTGGAACCTACAAAATTGATGAGATGGGTGGTATTCGCTCCCAAGCAACAAAATTCACCTCCATGTTCATGATTTTGGTTTTAGCATCAGTAGCGTTGCCAGGTACGTTCAACTTCATTGGAGAATTTACTGTTTTGTATAGTTTAAGTCAAGTTAACATTTGGTTCGCTGTTCTTGGTGGTACAACAATTATTTTAGGAGCCTATTATATGTTGAAAATGTTCCAAAACGTAATGTTAGGAGAAACGAATACTAAAGTTTTTGCCGATGTTACTACCAATGAAACCATTGTTTTTGTAATTATAATTGCCTTTTTATTATTCTACGGATTGTATCCAAAACCAATTGTAGATCTCGTAAATCCTAGCATTGTTGAAATTTTAAAACAAATTAATAGATAAATAATTTTGGAATTGATTTTTTAATCCTAAATCAACAAATCCTAAATCCTAAATAATAATGATTACACTAATAGCGATAACAGCACTAGGCGTTTTTTGTTTAATTGCCGAAATTTTTAACTTAAGAAAAGCTCTTGTTCCTTTAACGGTTTTGGGTTTACTAGGAGTGCTAGGCTCCACATTGCATTTATATTCTTTTGGTGAATTGAGCAGCAATTATGACAATATGATTGTAACAGATAAATTTGCAACAGCATTTTCATCATTATTCATTCTACTAACCATATTCCTCGTTATAATGAGTCATGATGTATACAAAGAGCATCAGACAAAAATATCGGATTTTATAGCTATCAAAGTATTTCTTTTAGCAGGAGCCATAGCAATGGTTTCGTTTACAAATCTATCCATGTTCTTTTTAGGTATTGAAACACTTTCTATCTCATTATACGTTTTAGCAGGAAGTAGCCGATTGAGCATTAAAAGTAACGAAGCGGGAATGAAATATTTCTTGCTAGGCTCTTTTGCATCTGGTATTATCTTATTCGGAATTTGCTTAATCTACGGAGCAATGGGAAGCTTTGACATCGCAGAAATTTCTAACAGATCACTTTCTGCTGAACTACCAATATGGTTTCCAATTGGGGTAGTTTTAGTAGTAATTGGAATGTTTTTCAAAATTGCCGCTGTCCCTTTTCACTTTTGGGCTCCCGATGTGTATGAAGGGGCTCCATCATTAGTAACAGCTACCATGAGCACACTGGCTAAAGTGGTTGCTTTTGCTACTTTGTACAAATTGGTTGTAGCACTAAACTTACATCTATCTTTTGACAATCAAGATTTACTAACATCATTCCAACTAATAGTAATTATTATTTCAATTGCGTCCATGACCGTTGGAAACATAATGGCATTACGCCAAAATAATGTAAAACGTATGTTAGCCTTTTCGGGAATTTCACATGCAGGATTCATGTTAATGGCTTTGTTAGGAATGGCCGATTCCTCTACTTCTATTTTATATTATGCAGCAGCCTATGCCTTAGCAGGAATGGCAGCTTTTAGCGTAATCATCTACATTACAAAAGACAAAGACAACGAAGACATTATTAACTTTAATGGTTTAGGCAAAACAAACCCAATATTAGCAGCAGTTTTAACAGCCGCCCTTTTATCAATGGCTGGTATTCCAATATTTGCAGGGTTTTTGGCTAAGTTCATGTTGTTCACTCAAGCCATAAAAGCTGGATTTTTAGTAGTAGTTATTGCAGGTGTTGTAAACTCCATCATAAGTGTTGGCTATTACTTTAAATTGATTTTGGCAATGTACACCAAAGAACCAACGGAAGAAAAAAGACCAACACCAATCGTTTATTATATTGTGGGAGTAACCTCAATTATAATCAATATCATTATCGGATTATACCCTTCATTAGTTACCAATTTGCTGCGATAAAAAAATAAAATACATTATATACGAAACCATCAAAAGAAATTTTGGTGGTTTTTTATTTATCAACAACGGCCAATTTTAACAATTGTAACATCGACAAATTTGTAACTTTACAAGATGTATGCTTTAGTCGATTGTAATAATTTCTATGCTTCCTGCGAACGTGTTTTCCAACCTCATTTGAATGGAAAACCAATTGTTATTTTGTCTAATAATGACGGCTGCATCATATCTAGAAGTGATGAAGTTAAAGCATTGGGCATTCCGATGGGCGGACCAGAATTTAAAATACGTGAAGAATTAAAACAGAAAAAGGTTCATGTTTTTTCTTCGAACTATGCTTTGTATGGTGATTTAAGTAATCGGGTGATGAAAATATTGGAAAGCTTTACACCAAATATAGAAGTCTATAGCATTGACGAAGCCTTTCTCCATTTTAATGGCATGAAGATATCCGATTATCAAGACTATGGCATTCAAATGAAGAGTCGCATACAAAAATGGCTTAGTATTCCAGTATCTGTAGGCTTTGCAGAAACAAAAGCATTGTCGAAAGTAGCCAACAAAATTGCTAGAAAATTCCCTGAAAGAACAAAAGGGTCTTATGTTATCGATACCGATGAAAAGCGAATCAAAGCGCTGAAATGGACCAAAATAGGAGACGTTTGGGGCATCGGATATCGATTGACCAAAAAGATGCAAGCAAAAAATATCCTAACCGCTTATGATTTCATTCAGCCACACAATGAGGCTTTTATTAAAAAAGAAATGGGAGTTGTGGGCATTCGATTACGAATGGAATTACAAGGCGAATCCGTGTTGGAAATGGAAGAACCAAAAGATAAAAGAAACATTGCCATCACTCGAAGTTTTAACGGAAACATCACTACATTCAGCGAAATGAAAGAACGCGTTTCTACTTTTGCTACAGTATGTGCCGAGAAACTACGCAAACAAAATTCCTGTTGCTACGGTGTCATTTTATACCTCCGAAAAGATAAATATAAAGTCGAGACGCAACGTTACAATTTCTACAAAATAGAAACCTTGCCCTATGCTAGCAACTCGAGCATCACATTGAGTAGCCTTGCCGTAAAAATGCTCAAAGAAATTTTTGAAGAAGGCGCAATGTATAAAAAAGCAGGCGTTATCGTAACACAAATTATTCCACAAGACCAAAAACAATTCCATTTGTTTGAAGAAGAAAATCCAAAACACCAGAAAATCATGAAAGTCATGGATGATTTTCATAAGAAAACAGGCGATCGGAAAATAAGATTAGGAAACCAAGACCTACAACGTACTTGGAAAATGAAACAAGACCATCTATCACCCAAATATACCACAGACATCAAAGACATCATTACCGTAAAATGCAACTAAAAAATAAAATAACATTCTTCCTTCCTGATTTTGAAAACAACTTGGAACTCTCGTTTATTTCAAGTGGCATAAAAGCCGGATTCCCCTCTCCCGCCGCCGATTTTGACGAAAGCAAAATCAGTTTAGATAACGTTCTAGTCAAAAACAGAGAAGCCACCTTTTATGCAAAAGCAGCTGGAACCTCCATGACTGGTGCCGGAATTGACGATGGCGACATCATGGTTATTGACCGAAGTCTTGATCCAAAAAACAACACTATTGCCGTTTGCTTCATCGATGGAGAATTCACTGTAAAACGAATAAAAGTCGAAAAAGACTGCCTATACCTAATCCCCGAAAACGAAAAATTCAAGCCTATAAAAGTCACCGAATCAAACGAATTCCTCATCTGGGGCATCGTCACTTACGTCATCAAATCAGTCTTATAATTATCCCCTTTAATTATATTGATAGCGTGCCCCTACGGGTCGGGCTGTCCGTTCTATCTTTTCTTTTTTTAAAGAAAAAAAAGAAAAGGATGCCACTTCCATCCCTCACGCAGCTCCCTGCTAAATTCAAAAGTCAATTTCAAAAATCGTTAATCAATAAACAAAACATCCCCAAACCTATCACGCACAGTCTACCTCTCCTTTAGAGCGAGCCCATGAGGAGAGGAATTCAAAAATCTTCAATCGTTACTCTTCAATCGTTAATCAATAAACA
>CAIWKX010000194.1 GCA_903913315.1 uncultured Bacteroidota bacterium
ACTAAAAAAATGCATTACTTACAGGCTATTATATTAGCAATTATAGAAGGGATAACTGAATTTCTTCCCATTTCATCAACGGGTCACATGATTATTGCGAGTTCTTTTATGGGGATTTCACATGAAGAATTTACCAAACTTTTTACCATTGTAATCCAATTAGGAACAATACTTTCTGTTGTGGTTTTATACTTCAAAAGATTCTTTCAAAGTTTTGATTTCTACTTCAAATTAGTAGTAGCTTTTATTCCTGCCGTGGTTTTTGGTTTGCTTTTCAGCAAAAAAATTGATGCTTTATTAGAAAACCCAGTAACTGTTGCTGTCTCTCTTTTAATCGGGGGAATCATCTTATTAAAAGTTGACGATTGGTTTTCATCCAAAACTGAAGTCGCAACCCAACAAGAAATATCCTATCTAACAGCATTCAAAATTGGATTATTCCAATGCTTAGCAATGATTCCAGGTGTTTCTAGAAGTGGTGCCAGTATCGTTGGGGGGATGTCACAAAAATTGTCACGGACTGCTGCTGCTGAATTCTCTTTCTTTTTAGCTGTTCCTACTATGCTTGGAGCAACAGTGAAAAAATGTTACGATTATTATAAAGATGGATTTGTATTGACACACGACCAAATTAATTTTTTAATTATAGGTAATGTAGTTGGGTTTATTGTAGCTTTAATAGCTATCAAAAGCTTTATTGGCTTTTTAAGTAAAAACGGATTTAAACTTTTTGGATATTATAGAATCATTGTTGGAATTGCCCTTTTAGTAATTCATTTTTGTATTCAAAAATTAGACGTACTTTAATGACTTCTGAAGATTTTCTTGAAGGTCAAATCATTTTAATTGACAAGCCAATTACTTGGAGTTCCTTCCAGGCAGTAAATAAGTTAAAATATATTTTAAAAAGAAATTTTGAACTTCCAAAGAAATTCAAAATAGGTCATGCTGGAACATTGGACCCATTAGCAACAGGTTTACTAATTATTTGCACCGGGAAATTCACTAAAAGAATAACCGAAATTCAAGCACAAACCAAAGAATATACGGGAACCATAACTGTTGGAGCCACAACTCCATCATATGACATGGAAACAAAAGTAGATGCTACTTTCCCCACTGAACATATCACAGAGGAATTAATCCTAGAAGCGACTAAACAATTTTTAGGTGAAATTGATCAGAAACCACCTGTTTTTTCAGCCATAAAGAAAGATGGAATTCGTCTGTACGAACATGCTCGTGCTGGTTCAGCGATTGAAATTGCTTTTAGAAAAACAACTATCTACGAATTTGAAATCACAAGAATTGCATTACCTGAAATCGATTTTAGAGTGCAATGTAGCAAAGGCACTTACATACGATCACTAGCTTTTGATTTTGGAAATGCATTAAATTCAGGCGCTTATTTATCCGCTTTACGCCGAACTAAAATTGGCAACTATGATGTAAATCATGGAATTACACCAGAAATGTTTGAAAAATCTTTTGAATAAATTTCTAATCTTTTGTTTTTCAATTCATTTATTTTATAATTTTACTATTCGATTAAATTTCTATTTTATGAAAACTGCCAATAAAAAAGCTAAAAATCTTGCAACTCCAGGCAAACCAATGTCACAAGAGGATTTCGTTTCTTTAATCAAAGAAGCAGAAGAAGGAGAATTCAGTCCAATTGAAGATTCAATTAAACGTTTGGAAGAATGGAGATTGAAAAGAAAAAAGTAATTGGTTCTAAATTATTTGAAGAATTAGATGTTCCATCAATATATGAATATGGAGAAGTAACTTTTGGTGAAAAATTAGCAGATATTTTTTACTTTGATGTAATTGATAGTGTTCGCTTGCTTGAGACTCACTACCTGCTTCATCCAGAATGTCGTCATCTAGAGACTAAAACCAAAATTTACAGAAATATAATATTAGGGTCGTACTTAATAATCTACAGAATTAGAGCAAATAGAATTGAAGTTTTAAGAGCATTTCACGGAAGTCGTTCACCAAGAATAATAAAACAAGTAAGAAAAGTAAAAATTTAATGTTACTTCATCAAGGCTACAATTTCCTTCTGAATAGAAATTCCTTTATCGGCTAAATACCATTTTTGTAATTCAATTTTAGCCGTTTCATCAACCATTCCATGGGTAGCTTTATAATCTATAATTAGTTGTTTTGCACCTTTAGGCCTAGGACCAAAATCAGCTATAACTTCATTTGTTTCTTTATCCAACATAATTAACTTCGGAATCGATTTTGTTCCATTAGTTAAAAACAAATTCATTAAGGCTTCATTATCATCACGAAGAAGTATTCTCAAATCAATTTTATCGGAAACTGAAGCCATTTTATTAATGACAGGAATTACTTGAGCAGCATCGCCGCACCAAGTTTCTGCAAGTACAAGCCAAGTATAGGGTTTCTGCAAGTTTTCTATGTATTCTTTTACTTCATCAATTACTTGCAACGTTTTATCCAAACGATGCATTCTCGATTCGTTTAATTTGGTGTAATTGATATAATCTTCTGTTTGTGTATTCCCAGAAGTTTTTCCTTCTGCAGCATATTGGACAACTAAATTTCTGTATTCTTGATAGGAAATACTATGGGTTATACTACTATTAATTATAGAATTCATGGGTGGTTGTTTGTTTGTTGGACAAAAGTACAAATTCAGAAATAGTTCAAGTGTAAGAAATGTTACAGAACTTGATATTTTGCATATAAATAAAATAAGGGAAATGTTTATATTTGCATCACAATTTAATACAATACAACTCCAACCAAAAAATTACTTGAGTTTGTGAAAGCATAACTCCTTTAAAAATAAAAATAAAAACTGGAATGAAATATAAAAGGATACTTCTAAAATTAAGTGGTGAAGCATTAATGGGTGAAAGACAATATGGAATTGACCCGAAAATTCTGGCCGAGTATGCAGATGAAATCAAGCAAATTCATGACAAAGGTGTGGAAATTGCAATTGTAATTGGTGGAGGAAATATATTTAGAGGTGTTGCTGGCGCTAGCAACGGAATGGATCGAGTGCAAGGGGATTATATGGGGATGTTGGCTACCGTAATTAATGGTATGGCATTACAAGGTGCCTTGGAAGACAAAGGAATGCTAACTCGATTACAAACTGCTTTAAAAATTGAAGCTATTGCGGAACCCTACATCAAAAGAAGAGCGGTTCGTCATCTTGAAAAAGGAAGAATTGTTATTTTTGGTGCCGGCACAGGGAATCCTTATTTTACAACCGATACAGCCGCAGTTTTACGTGGAGTTGAAGTTCATGCCGATGTAATTTTAAAAGGAACGAGAGTTGATGGCATTTATACTGCCGATCCAGAAAAAGATAAATCAGCGGTAAAATTTGACTACATTTCGTTTGATGATGTTATCAAAAAAGGATTGAACGTAATGGACACTACAGCCTTCACTTTGAGTCAAGAAAATAAATTACCTATTCTTGTTTTTGACATGAATAAAAGAGGAAATTTATTAAAAATTTGCGAAGGCGAAAATGTTGGAACTGTTGTAAATATATAATTAAAAAGTTAAACTATTTTTAGAATAAAATCTGAAATACAATGGAAGAAATTGAATTTATTATTGACGAGGCAAAAGAAGCAATGAATGGTTCTGTAGACCATTTAGAAAAATCATTTTTAAATATTCGTGCCGGAAAAGCATCACCACAAATGCTAGGAAGTGTTTTTGTTGACTATTATGGTTCTCAAACTCCCCTTTCTCAAATTGCAAATGTAAATGTTCCTGATGCTAGAACTATTACTATTCAACCTTATGAAAAAAGCATGTTGCATCCTATAGAAAAAGCAATTATGATTGCCAATCTTGGATTTAACCCAATGAACAATGGTGATATTGTGATCATCAGTGTTCCCCCTTTAACAGAGGAACGCCGTCGTGATTTAGTAAAACAAGCCAAACAAGAAGCTGAAGATGCAAAGGTTGGTATTCGTAATCATAGAAAAGATGCCAATTCCGATATCAAAAAATTAGAAAAAGATGGAACATCTGAAGATTTATGTAAAAAAGCAGAGGAGGATATTCAAAAATTAACAGACAATTTCATCAAAAAAATTGAAGAACATTTGGCTCTGAAAGAAGCCGAAATAATGAAAGTATAATTTTATTAAATCGCTATTAAAATCCGTTCATTGGCGAACGGATTTTTTTATCCCTACATTTGTCTGAATTCTTTAACACGGTCTAATCAAAATCATTTTAATGAGAAAGTTTTGGGTATTTCTTTTAGTCCTGATTTGCAATTTTACTTTTTCCCAAAAAACAATGCATGGTCAAATTCTTGATTATGATACTGCTGTACCCATTGCTTTTGCTAAAATTACTTACAATAATAAAACGGTATCATCAAACTGGGAAGGCAAATTTTCTATAGCATTACAAGACAATAAAAAACCTATCCTATTTACATATAAAGGTTATTTTGATAAAACTTATTACCAAACCATTGGCACTAAATTTCTTTTAATAAAAATGATTGCTGATGAAAAGATGAAAGAACAAGAAATATATTCAGAAAATAAAGTTAATTCAATCATTAAAAAAGTAATAGACAATAAACCCAAAAACCAACCTGAAAAAGTATTAAATACCTTTGAATATAAAAACTACGAACACTTATTAATCTCTGCTAACCCTGATTCCATTTCTGGGAAAATAGACACAATTACAAAAAGAAATTTATTTGGTAAGAAGCGAATGAAATTAGATTCTTCTAATTATAAATTCAAGAAGTTTGTTGAAAAGCAACACCTTTATCAAACTGAAAAAGTAAATTTAATTCAATTCAATAGTAAAGGAACGAAGGAAACAGTGATTGCTTCAAGAATGGCGGGCTTTAAAAAACCTTTGTATGAATATTTAGGTTTGAATTTGGTTTCCTATTCTTTATATGAAAACAAACTAGATATTTTGGGAGTTTCTATCCATAATCCTATTTCAAATTATGGTAGAAAATTATATGTTTTTAAAATTATTGACACGGTAAAAGTTGAAGGAAGAACTGTTTACCGAATCTATTTTCAACCTAAGAAATTAAAGTCAAACCGATTGCGTGGTTTATTTTATATTGATGCTGAAAATGGTGCTGTATGTAAAGCCTATTTTAGAATATATGGAATCGCCAATATTAATGCTCTTTATACCTTTAATTATCTTAAAAATTACACTATTTGGTTTCCTGAAAAAAGGAAAATTACAGTTGTAAAAGGAAACAATTCGGGAGATTTGACTATTCTTGGCAATACGATTAAATTTAATTCTGGATTAGATGGAATAAGCACTAATGCTTCTGACCAATCGTATTTAAAGTTAGAATCTACCCCCTTTGATATTAAAATCAATAAACTTGTAGTTTTTAAAAACCCAGCCATAAAAATTGACATTCCCGAAACTAGTATGTCGAAACCAGAATCTTTTTGGAAAGAGTTTAAAAAAGACACGATTGATAAAAGGAAAAACACAACATATATAAATTTGGACAGCATTTCAGAGGCTGAAAAATTTGAGCATAAAGTTATTCTTGGAAGAAAAATTTACAACGGATATTTCCCTGTGAAATTTATTGATATCGATTTAAGATCAATTGTAAAATATGATAATTTTGAAGGTTTTCGCTTGGGAATAGGTGGTGTAACCAACGATAAATTATCCAATTCGTATAAAATTAGTGGCTATGTGGCCTATGGTTTAAAAGATGAAAAATTAAAGTATGGCATAACACCTTCATATCTTATAAATAAAGAAACAAGCACTAGGGTTAGCGTTTCTTATGCTGATGATTTAAAAGAAATTGGTCAGGTTCAGTTTGCAACAGAACCTAGACTTTTTAAAGTATTTGATCCTCGTCCGATAAATATTTCTACTTTTTATAATAATAAAATGTTTTCCGCTTATATTGAAAGTAATTATTTTGCAAAAACAAATACTTACTTTTTGATTTCTAGAAGTGAAGTCAATCCTCTTTTTAATTATAAATTTGTAGCTCATGACCATGTGTATACAAATTATAATATTACTTCTGTTCAATTTGCTCTACATTGGAATCCATTTAGTAACTATATGCAAACCCCAACCGGACGTATAGAAATAGAAAAGAAGTATCCAAAAATATCTTTTCAAGTTACAAAGTCAATTCCAAATGTGATGGGAAATGATTTTAATTTTACAAAATTTGATTTAAGAATTTTCAATGAAATCCCCTATTTATCGGGACAAAATACTTCATTTATTCTTCAAGGAGGAATAGCCTTAGGAGATGTTCCCATAACTCATTTGTACAGTATTGCTCCTAATAATTTGAATAAAGATTCCATGTTGAAAAGGATAACCTTTGCCGGGAAAAACAGTTTTGAAACCATGTATTTCAATGAGTTTTTCTCTAGTAAATATGTTTCCTTTCAAACTAGACACACATTTAATTCGGTCAAATTAGGGTATAAAATAAACCCTCAATTTGCAATTGTGACTAGAATGGCAATTGGTACAATGGACAAACCCGAAGAGCACATGGGATTTCAATATAAAACTTTAGAAAAAGGTTTTTTTGAAAGTGGTGTTGAAGCCAATTCTATTTATAAAGGATTGGGGATGACTTTTTTCTTTAGATATGGACCTAATCAATTGCCTAAATTTGAAGATAATTTATCATTGAAAATTTCTTATACTATAAATTTAGGGTTTTAATATAGCGCTATCTGATTTTTACATTCAATCCTCTAAATGCAAAAAATCAGTCTGTTTAGACTGATTTGTATTAAATTTTCCCTTGATTGGTTTAAGCCTAAGCTTTGTTCGATTGCGCCAAAGCCTTGTTCGATTGCGCCAGACCTTTGTTCGATTCAGCCTAAGCCTTGTTCGATTCAGCCAATCCTTTGTTCGATTGAGCCAAAGACTTGTTCGATTGCGCCAAAAGCTTGTTTGTAAAATAGTTTTTAAATTTTAACCTTATATCAAGGCTTAATAATTAACACTGAAGGAACCGTACTTAACCAAACACTTTGAGCATCTACTAATTTTTTCCAACTTTCTAACGAAATCATCATTAAGTCTTGTTTGGCAAGAAATCCTGCTTTCATCTCACTTTCATCAATTAAGGAAATTTTTTCAGGAAAAGTGTTTTCTAATGTTGAAATGGCATTCTCAATAATAAAATTATTTTTTACTTGATTGTTAATTTCTAACACTGTGATTTTTGAATCATTATTGTAGATCAGTTTTTGGGCATAATCAATAAGAAAAGCATCGTCTATACTAAAAATAGGCACAAAAACATCATCCACTTCATTCAATTCTTTGTCAACTAGAATTCCGAGAGGCTTTTTACTTTTAGAAATTATCAAACGTGTCCTATCATCAAAAGGCGAATTGGCAAAAAGACCTTCTTTACCGGTAAATTTATCTAATAAGCGATCTGGGTTAATAATTCTAGTTGTAAATCCTAATACCTTTCCTAACAGTGAACCTTCAAAGATTGATTTTCCCAATCCTACTAGAACCAAATCAAATTCGCCACGTGAAGCCACATCAGCAATATCGTTTTCAATATCTACAGTCGCTTTAAAAATGGTCGTTACTTCTTGACTCAAAATTTTTGATTCGGCTAAGATTGGTTCGAATGTCTCTTTTTCATAATCTTCTAAGTTATACGAATGTACCTCATCACTCAAAGATAGGTGCAATGCCGTAATATTGGAATTCTCTTTTTGCTTTTTCACAAAACTGCTTGCTAATCGTAGCAGTGATTTTCCTTTTTCATTATTTCCAAAAGAAATTAAGATTTTGAATTTACTATTTTCAATAATTTCATTTGGGATAAGCGCTTCTTTACGTTTGAAAACAAAGTTAATGACATCGATGGCTGGACCTGTCATAAAGGTGGTTACCAAAGCCATGATTACCATCATTGTAAATATTTCAGTGGAAAGAACGCCTAAATCATATCCGATATTTAACACCACGAGTTCCATCAAACCACGAGTGTTCATTAAGGCTCCAATGGTCAAACTATCACGCCAATTTTGACCAACAAATTTTGCTGCCAATGCACTTCCAAAGAATTTACCAACAACAGCTACAGTAATAATCAATCCGGTAACTTTCCATAAATAGATGTCGTTAATCAATCCGATTTGAGTTCGTAATCCAGTGAAAACAAAGAATAATGGCAATAAAAGAATTAGGGCTACATCTTCAATTTTTTCAATAATTATTTTTCTAATTTTGGTAATGTCAGGCATTATAGCTCCGGTCATAAACGCACCAAACAAAGCGTGAATACCTATAACTTCTGTGATATAAGAGGAAATAATTAAAGTCAATAAGAAAATAGCGACTACTGGTTTACTTAAATTTTCTCTTGTTGCATATAAATCTCCAATCTTTTTTAAGAATGGTTTGACCACAAAAAGCATCATTAACACATAAGCAGCAGCCATTAAAATTATGTACATTGAACTGGCAAAAGTTCCAGCTTTTACAATGGCAATTACAGCGGCAAGAATGCACCACGCAGTTATATCATCGGCCGCAGCACAGGTAATTACGATTGTACCTAATTTGGTTTTATGAATGCCTCTTTCTTGAACAATTCTTGCTAAAACAGGAAAAGCTGTTATACTCATAGCGATTCCCATGAACAAACTAAACGATAAAAAATCCACTCCCTTTGGAGTAAACGTTGTGTTTTGATAAATAAAATAGGATAATCCCATTCCTAAAGCAAATGGGATAACAATACTTGCATGACTTATCACAACTGCATCATTGGCTTTGTTCTTCAATACTTTCAAATCGAGTTCCATTCCGATAACATACATGAATAACATTAGTCCAATTTGACTTAAAAACTGAAGATTTCCCAAAGATTCTGTTGGGAAAAGCATTGCGGAATAATGTGGAAAATACATTCCGACTACTGATGGTCCTAAAAAAATACCCGCAATAATTTCTCCAATTACTGAGGGTTGACCTATTTTTCTAAAAATCCATCCGAAGGAACGTGCTGCAATAATAATAGTAATTATTTGTAACAATAAAATAGCCAATGGATGCTGTAAATTATGAATCAAAGAATCTAAAAATTGCCCGAATAAACTATCTGTTGCTATTTTAGCCACTACGCCTCTACCAACTTCTAGTACTCTTCCTTTGGATACAATCCAAAACATAAGCGCTGTAAATCCCCCTGTTACACCTAAATAGAACACGGCATTTTTTATATTTTTCATAGGCTAACCACTATTTGTTTTGAATCCTACAAATATGAGAAAACAAAACTATTTTTTTTACAATTATACTATAAATTAACATAAAAATGACTTGCAAAAAACTCGTTTTTATTCGACAAAAGTTTTGCTTTAAGTCCTTTGCTTTTAATGCGTTTTAATTACCTTTGCATCCGTTTAAATTTACTAATGAAAAAGAAAATAAAGGCTGGGTTTTGGGAATATATTGCTGGTATTGTGCTCCGTAACAGGATAACGATTTTAGTAATTGTTTTTTTACTTACTGTTTTCCTAGCTTTTCAATGGCGAAATGTTGGCATGACTTACAACGAAGCCAATCTTCTTCCAAAAAATCATCCTGCCAATAAAGACTATACACAATTCCTAAACACTTTTGGGGAAGAAGGAAATCTTATTGTAATTGGAATTAAAGATGATGCTTTTTTTACTCCTAAAGCTTTTGCTGCTTGGAACCAAATGATGAGTTCGCTCAAAAAACATAAAGAAATTGAACTTATTGTTTCTGTAAATAATTTAAAGAAATTAGAAAAAGATACTGTAAATGAAAAGTTTAAATTGGTTCCACTCATTGACCAAACTCAAATTAAAAGTCAAGATTATTTAACCAACATTAAGAAGCAACTTTTTAATGATTTGCCTTTTTATGAAGGGCTCCTTTTTAATAAAAAATCAGGAAGTATTCGAGCCGCTTTATATATGAATAAGAAAGTGGTAAACTCTCCTATTCGAAAAGAGTTCATTCTAAAAGTGCTAGTTCCTGAAGTTGATAAATTTGAAAAAACAACTGGAATTGACTTGAAAGTGTCTGGTATGCCTTATATCAGAACTATCAATACAGAAAACATGAAAGGGGAGATTGGCTTATTTATTGGGGCAGCCTTATTCATAACCTCCTTAATTTTCTTCTTGTTTTTCCGTTCGTTGCGAGCTACTTTTATTTCTATATGCATCTTGATTTTTGGAGTAATGTGGTCCTTTGGAACCTTAGGATTATTCCATTACAAAATCACTATTCTTACTGCAATAATCCCACCATTAATCATCGTGATTGGAATTACGAATTGCATATTCCTCATCAACAAATACCAGCAAGAAATCAATAACCACGCGAATCAAGCCAAAGCTTTGCAAAGGGTTATTTCAAAAATTGGGGTTTCTACCTTGATGACTAATATGACTACTGCTATTGGTTTTGCCACCTTTATGATTACAGGTAATGATTTGCTTTTTGAGTTTGGTTTAATCACTTCTATAAATGTAATTACCGTTTATTTACTTACGCTAGTTGTAGTTCCTATTGTGTATAGTTTTATGGCAATGCCCAACGCAAAACACTTGAAGCATCTAAACAGAAACTATCTTTCTTCTATCTTAAATTGGGTGGAAAAAATTGTAAAAGACAAAAGAAAAACCATTTATATCATTTATGGTTTACTGCTTATTTTCAGTTTGGTTGGGATATCACAAATGAAAGTCTCCGGAAGTTTAATTGGTGAAATGCCTAAAAGTGCTTCCTTCTTTAAAGACATTCTTTTCTTTGAAAAGGAATTTAATGGCGTGCAACCACTAGAGATAATGATTAACACCAAAAGAAAAAAAGGTGTTATGAAGTCGTCTACTATTAGAAAAATGGATGAATTGCAAAAAACCATCGATAGCATTCCTGAATTATCTAAACCTATTTCTATTGTAAACTTGGTCAAATATTCGAAGCAAGCGTACTACAACGGAAAGCCAGAATATTATGAATTGCCTACGTCCCAAGAGCAAATTTTTATCTTAAGTTATGCCAAAAATGCCACTAAGAATTCCAAAGAGAATTTAATGAAAAGCTATGTTGATTCCACAGGTCAATATGCTCGAATTACTACTTTTATGAAAGACATTGGTACCGATGAAATGGCAAAAGTAGAAGGTAAACTAAAAAGAAGAATCAACCAGATATTTCCAAGTGATCGATTTGAAGTTAAATTAACTGGAAAAGCATTAGTATTCCAAAAAGGAACAACCTACTTAGTTGGTAACCTTATCGAATCATTAATATTTGCCATCCTTTTAATTGCTGGATTAATGGCTTACATGTTTCGTTCATGGAAGATGATTTTTGCCTCTGTAGTTACTAACATTCTGCCACTTTGTATCACCTCTGGACTGATGGGTTATTTTGGAATTCCATTAAAGCCTTCAACCATTTTAGTGTTTAGTATTGCATTCGGAATTTCAGTAGATAATGCTATTCAATTTATGGCTAAATACCGTCATGATTTAATTCATAACAATGGAAAAATCAAAAAATCGGTCATTAGTTCTTTACATGAAACTGGTGTTAGTACCTTCTATACTTCTATCGTATTAATCTTCGGATTTGCTATTTTCACGCTATCGAGCTTTAGTGGAACAATTGCTTTGGGAGGATTGATTTCGGTTACGCTTACATTTGCGATGTTTGCTAATTTATTAGTATTACCAGCCTTAGTTTTAACCACAGAAAAATGGGGTGGAAAAGAAGACATCATAGACCAACCTGTTTTAAAAATTCTTCGTTCTCACATCGATGATGATGATGACGAAGATGAACTTTAAAAAAATAAAAATAATTTATATTTGTACTTAGATAAAATTATATCTAAATATTTAAAATCTAATATTAAAATGAAACATACAAAAGTTAAAGACTTACTAAACAGCACTAAAGCAAATTATGAAGTAAATGCAAAAGGTTGGGTTAGAACTTTTAGAAACAATCAATTTATTGCGTTGAACGATGGTTCGACAATTAATAATATTCAATGTGTTGTTGATTTTGAAAACACGCCTGAAGCCACTTTAAAAAGAGTTACTACTGGTGCTGCGGTTTCGGTAACTGGAGAATTAGTAGAAAGCAAAGGGGCAGGTCAGAAATATGAAATCCAAGTAACCAAACTAGAAATTCTTGGTGATTCAGATGCGGAGAAATTCCCAATGCAACCCAAAAAACACTCCTTAGAATTCTTGCGTGAGAATGCCCATTTACGTGTGCGTACTAATGCGTTTGGAGCAATTATGCGTGTTCGTTCTGTATTGGCTCATGCGGTTCACACCTATTTCCAAGAAAAAGGGTTTGTGTATGTAAACACGCCAATCATTACGGGTTCGGATGCAGAAGGTGCTGGAGAAATGTTTAAAGTTACAGCTTTACCTTTTGACAATACTCCAAGAACAGAGGAAGGAAAAGTGAACTATAAAGAAGATTTCTTCGGAAAAGAAACCAACTTAACCGTTTCTGGACAATTGGAAGGTGAAACGTTTGCCATGGCTTTGGGTCAGATTTATACTTTCGGACCAACATTCCGTGCAGAGAATTCAAATACTTCACGTCACTTGGCAGAATTTTGGATGATTGAACCCGAAGTAGCTTTCAATGATTTGAATGACAATATGGATTTGGCAGAAGATTTTATCCAATTCGTAATTAAATATACAATGGATAAATGTCCGGATGATTTAAAATTCTTAGAAGGACGTTTGTTAGAAGAAGAAAAATCAAAACCACAAGCCGATAGAAGCGAAATGGCTTTATTAGAAAAATTAAACTTCGTATTAGAAAACAATTTCAAACGAGTTTCTTATACTGAAGCTATCGATATTTTAAGAGATTCTACTCCAAATAAAAAGAAAAAATTCAATTACATCATTAACGAATGGGGTGCTGATTTACAAAGTGAACACGAACGCTACCTTGTAGAAAAACACTTTAAATGTCCGGTAATCTTATTTGATTATCCAGCAAACATTAAAGCATTTTACATGCGTTTGAATGAAGATGGAAAAACGGTTCGCGCCATGGATATCCTTTTCCCTGGAATTGGAGAAATTGTTGGTGGTTCTCAAAGAGAAGAACGTTACGACGTTTTGGTTGAAAAAATGAAAGCTTTAGGAATTGACGAAGAAGAATTATGGTGGTATTTAGACACTAGAAGATTCGGTAGTGCAGTTCACTCTGGTTTCGGATTAGGATTTGAAAGATTGGTATTGTTTGTAACAGGAATGACTAATATTAGAGACGTAATTCCTTTTCCAAGAACACCACAGAACGCAGAGTTTTAAGACACAAAAATCTGCCACGAAGACACAAAGGCACAAAGTTTTTAAAAATTTGTTGTCTATATTTTATAAGCCACTAAATAAACAATATATGCCCTCAGAAAGAATAGAAGAAATAGCGAAAATAATTGTGAATGCTGCTTTTAAAGTTCACAAAGAACTTGGACCAGGATTATTGGAAAAAGTATATGAAGCTTGTTTAGCTTACGAAATTGAAAAAGCAGGATTAATTGTAAAAAGACAAGTTGATATTCCGATTGTCTATGACGGAGTTACATTAAAAGAAAAATTAAGACTAGATTTAATTGTAGAAGACCTTGTTATTGTTGAAACCAAAGCAGTTGAAATTGTTAATACTGTATGGCAAGCTCAAATCATTAGTCATTTAAGATTAACCAATATTGAGTTAGGATTTCTAATTAATTTTAATGTTCCTTTAATAAAAAATGGAATGAAAAGATTTATAAATACAAGATGATTTACCAAAAACGAGCGAGGTCATAAAGAAAAAGTTTTAATTTTGAACCTTTCAAATATCATTTTTTAAAATAAAAACTTTGTGTCTTTCTGCCTTTATGGCAAACAAAAAAATAGTGACTTAACATGTTAAAGCAAAACTTACAATTCAAATTATCTCAAAAACTTTCTCCTCAACAAATTCAGTTGATGAAGTTGATTCAGCTGCCTACATTGGCATTTGAACAGCGCTTGTTGGAAGAAATGAATGAGAACCCAGCATTGGAATCGGGGAAAGATGAGGAAGAAGTTTATGAAAAAGATGAGTTCGATAACAATGATGAATACGATGATTATGAAGGAAGCGACAATATTGAAGCCGACGACATCAATGTAGACGAATATTTGAGCAACGACGAAATTCCCGATTACAAATTACAAGCTAATAATTTTAGCGATGACGATGATGATCGTGAGAATCCTTATGCTTCACCAGTGAGTTTTCATCAAGATTTAATCAATCAGTTGAATACTTTTATTTTGAATGATACCGATAGAGAAATTGCAGAATTTCTTGTGGGGAGCATTGATGATATGGGATACATCCGCAGAACGATTCAAGATATTGTTGATGATATGGCGTTTACCCAAGGTATTTATACCGACGAGAAAAACGTTGAACGCATCTTGCATGTCATTCACGAATTAGAACCTTCCGGTGTTGGGGCAAGAGATTTGCAAGAATGTTTGTTGTTGCAACTCAAACACAAAACCCCAACGGAATCAGTAGCTTTGGCCATAGACATAATCGAACATCAGTTTGATGCCTTTACTAAAAAACATTACGATAAGTTACTTCAAAAATATGGTGTTTCACAAGAGCAATTGAAGAAAACCATTCACGAAATTGAAAAACTAAATCCAAAACCAGGTGGTTCATTTACAGGAAACAATAAAGTGACTGAAAACATCATTCCCGATTTTGCGATCCGAATTACCGATGGTGAATTGGAACTAACTTTGAATGGCAGAAACGCACCTTCCTTGCATGTTTCTAAAGATTACCAAGAAATGATGCAGACCTATAAAATGTCTCGTGACAAATCACATTCGCAGAAAGATGCCGTCCAGTTTATCAAACAGAAATTGGATTCCGCAAAATGGTTTATCGATGCTATCAAGCAACGTCAAGAAACGTTATATGTGACTATGAATGCTATCATGCATTTTCAACAAGAGTACTTTTTGGATGGCGAAGAAACCAGCATGAAACCGATGATTCTAAAAGACATTGCCGATATGGTGGGGTTGGATATTTCTACGGTGTCTCGTGTGGCTAACAGTAAATATGTAGATACACCTTATGGTACTAAATTAATTAAGGAATTTTTCTCTGAAGCCATGAAGAACGACCAAGGCGAAGATGTTTCTACCCTTGAAATCAAGAAGATTCTACAAAATGTGATTGAAGCCGAAGACAAACACAAACCACTACCCGATGATCAATTGGCTGATATCTTAAAAGAAAAAGGCTACCCAATTGCCCGAAGAACCATTGCTAAATACAGAGAGCAATTGGATATTCCGGTGGCGCGAATGAGGAAGAAAATATAATCTGGACCTATTTTGAATCTCAATAATAAAAAAGACGAACCGTATAGTTCGTCTTTCTTATTTTTATAATACTTTAAAAAATTATTTTGTGATTTTCAACACTCCTATTTGATCGTCAGCATTTAATATGATTTCATTTTTTGAAATTACCATACTAGACAATATTCTTGGTCGAATTTTACTTTCTTTATACGAATAAATAACTTCTTTTTTCATTTCTCCGCTTGGATCTACTGTCAACAAGAATAAAGCATTTTTAGAACTTGATGAAAACAATGATTTTGTACTTCTTTTAGTCTCTTTATCATTTTGAGCTTCAGCATTTTTTTCTAAATCTTCATAAATTATATAAACTTTATTGTTATAATAAGTGGAAAGAATTGATGGGTTTCCAGCGTTTAATTGATATTTAGGCATTTTAGAAACCGATTCCACTTCAGATTTGCTATTGATATTGATGATGGCAATATCACAGTAATAATAATAATATGAAGTATAACTACCACTTTGACTAGTTCTTGTAACAACAACTAATTTGTATTGTTCGGCTACAACTACTGATCCTCCGTCTTCTCTTTGGAAAATATTTCTTACTTTATAAGGAACATAATCTTCATTACTTTTAGGTTTTTCTGGATACAGTCCTTCTAATTCATATTTTTTTGATGATTTTAATTCCAATGTTTTACAGTCTATATTAGCTGAGAACATTTCGTCTGAGATTAAGGTTTTCTTTCCTTTACCAAAAAAACCACTATTTAATATCTTTAAAAACCCCGTACATATCATAGTATTATTAGCTCCAGGGATAACACCTATAGATTCAATTTCTTTTTCAGGATAATCAAAGTCAAATTCTTTAGCCTTGTCATCTTTGTTAATTACAACAAGTTTGTAATAAAATTCACTTTGTCCTTTTGCTTTTTCTTCTTTTTCTTTAAATATTTTAGCAAGGACATAAACATTTCCAAAGTTATCTACATCAATACTTTGAGTTGAAAACTTTGATGATTTAATTGGCAATTGAACAGCCTTATCAAGAATTAGATTAGTAAAATCTGAATTATAAACCTTGAAATTTAAGGTGCTTGGGTCTTTTTTCTTTCCTTTTAATTCGTTATAAACCACAACTTTTGTAGAGTCAGGCGAAATGTTTCTCAATCCAAAGTTCAAAGCCTTTTCATCTGCTTCGTCTAAAACTAAGGTTTTATCACTCGTATTTAAACTCATATCCGTAAAAGCTCCTAATAATATGTCTTTATCAGCTTTTCTATCATTTTCTTTTACAAAATGTGCTATTCTATCTTTTACAAAATAAGCTCCTAAGTAAGAATATTTTTTTGCATCAATATTAAAATTGATTGGTTTTTCAGCTTTAAAATTCAATTCACTGTCATATTCTCTCCCTATTAAATGGTCATCATTGTCTTTGTGAATAGTGTAATACCTCCCATTTTTCCCACCAAGTATGGATACATATCCTTTGGTTTTAATTTTTTCCGCCCATTTAAGTTCGATGACTGTGCATGTAAGCTAATAGTAGCTAAAAGAAGCAATAATTTTAAATATTTCATTTTAATAATAGTTTTCTGTAAAAATAATTTATTTTTGCCAATTAACAAATATTTATAACAAAATGACAAAAAGATTACTATTAGCATCAGCCTTATTCTTTTCAGCTTTAAATTATGCGCAAGACAAACCTGCTGAATCAACTAAAGAAACTCCATCAAGAATCAAAGTGTACACTCCATCAGGTTCACAAACAGGAAAAAGTTCAAAAGACAATTCGTATAAATGGGATGTAAAAACAGACATTTTTGGAATAATCTCAGGTGAAATTCCAATCATTGGAGAATACCGTATTGCTCGTAAATTTAGCGTTGAAGCATCTGCTGCACTTACTTATGCTTATCTTCCAAATGATTTTCTAGGAACGTCTGCAGGTAACGAAAGCTCTATTGGCGATACTAAAGCTGCTATGGGAAGTGCCTTTAGAGGTACTATTAAATATTATCCTTCTTCTGATTATGATGCTATCGAAGGATGGAATTTTGGTTTACAATTTTATACTAAAACAACTAATAGAGATTATAACACTACTGGTGATGGAGCTGAGTTACTAAATGGTAATAAAGATAGTAAAACAAAAACAGGGGTATCATTAATCATTGGCAAACAAATATTTGAAGATTCAAATGTTACTTTTGAAAGCTATTTAGGAATCGGTTTTGCTAATGTTAAAAGAGAATACAGCTCGCTAAATACTACTTATGATTCCAACAATAACAATTATTCATATTCTGTATCTACTTTTTCAACAAATGAAATGAAACCTAATTTTCAAATAGGCCTAAAAATTGGATTTGGAAACTAAATAAAAATTTGAGACAATCAAAAACACTCCATTTATTGCAATAAATAAAGAAGGCGAACTTTTCAGTTCGCCTTCTTGTTTATTTAACCAAGTATTTTAGAACGCAAACCATAATTGCAAATAGATAGCATTATTATCAGAAGCATTTCTTCCGAAACCGTCATAATTAGTACTACCTCCATTAAATTTGCTATAGGAAATATAGTTTACAGAAAATTGCGTATTTCCCCATGGAATATAATCAAGTTGGAATCTCATCCCTTTGCTATCGGGAGCTCCTGCGCTACTTCCACTAATTTGACTTGGTGCATATAGCACGTTATCTGTTGAACCATTAGTAGCAAAATAGCCCGCAGTTAAGTTGATACTAGGTTTAAAGTAAACACTAGCATCTAAATTGAATTTTCTTAAATTATTGTCTAAATTTTGACTAGCTCCACTTGAAAATGAAGAGTTTAGTTGTTGTTTTTCATTAATATAAGAAGTGTGAAGTGTAAATTGTCCTTTTGGCAATTGGTATTCATATTGTAAATCCATGGCTACATCGGTATAATCATTTGTTAAACCAGTAACCCCAAGTGTATACAACTTATTAGACATCCCGAAAGTACCTACTTCAAAATAAGACTTGCCAAATGCTTTTTGCAATGCAGCTCTCCAATAAGGCGACGTTTTATATACAGCACCACTAACCGTAGCATCAGGAGGAAGCGCAGCTCCCATTTGAGCAGTTCGATAACCTGACAATTCTAGGTATAGTAAATTATTAATCATTGTATAAGCTCCAATCCCAGCTACCGTTCCTCCCAAACTACTAATTATTGGATTGCTTCCAGGAATTGGCGCCACACCTGAGGAGGTATAAGGATATCCCCAAGCTGGTGTAGTATTCCATAAATCTTGAACGGTAGGGTTGTTGTTCAAACTGAATCCATAAGTAATAGGCATATCACCAGCAGAAAATTGATCTGCATAACGGATGTCTGTATTATCTAATTTGATACCACCAGTAGCATTGTTTAAAGTTAACTGAATAAAAGTACCAATTTTTGGAGTAACTTGACCAGCATAGAATAAACTAAATTGCTGTGGAAATTCAATATTATTATTTTGAGTGTTCGGAATAGCTGTTTTCAAACTTGTAAATCCACCTTGAAACATCCCTGAAAGTGGAGATATACTTAAAATTCGAAGATAGTTTTTTACCGTTTCTTTATCTTTCTCGGTCAAATCATCTGTAATAGTTTTAATCCCTGTCAATGTGTAACCATTCAACTTGAAAGATCTACCAAAAGAATTAAGTTGCGGATAAACCGTATGACAAGCCGAACAAGCCATCCCTGTTTGACGTGCATAACTAGGGGTAGCAAATGCATTTTTGGGAATCAAAAACATCCCAAAAGCCAATAAAAAAAGAAGAACAATTTTTTTTCTCTGAACAATTTGAGACCGAATAGCCTCTCTGGAAAGGAATAATGTTTTCATAATTTAGATTTTTAAATAATATTGAGTTTGGTTAATTTCATCATTTTTTCGCACTGCCTTTTTTCTGCAATTCTCTAATATAACATACCAATTGCCATCTTTGAGTTTCACTAAGAGCATCTTTATATGCTGCCATAGGTGCTCTTCCTTCGGTCATTTTCCAAAAAAGAGCGCCATCTGTTTCGTTTTCAATATCAGCTAATAGAAAATTTGCTGGTTTAGGAACTAATGTCATTCCTCCTTCACCATTTCCTTTTCCTTGTAATCCATGACAGATATAACAAATCTGATTATAGGTTTTTTTACCTTCGACTGCTGCTTTTACTTTGTCTTTAATTGGGTTTGCCACATTAATGGCAGCAGCAGGAGCTATCCATTTTTTATTTTGGGCATTTCCCCACCCACAGCATAAAAGAAATAAGCTGAAGAGTAAAACTGATTGATTTTTATTTGCTTTCATTTTTAATTATTTAAGTTTATGTGTCAAATGTATTATTGATTTAGCAGAAGAATCATGATAATTATCATTTTTGTGAAATTTATGTCCTGTTTTTTTTTGCTTTTAAAATTTTTAATGCAAATTCTTTGCGATTTGAATCATTTTTCAAATGAAAAAAGTAAGTGTTTTAACAAACTTTTTCTTAAATTAACATCTATGCTAAAAATCAGAAATAAAAAAATGTTAATTATTTAGATTATTCATTCTTATTAAAGATAGTCAATTTTATAGTAGAAAAAAATAGTTAAGTCAATTATTATGGTGTATAGTATAATCATCCCTATTTACTATATTTGTTTTCAAATTTATTATTTTGAAAAAAATACTTCCTTTTTTTTCCTATCTCTTCCATCCTATTTTTATTCCAATTTTAGGAACTGCTTTTTACATAGTTTTTGGCGACAATTATTTGGCTAAAGAAAAGTTTCATTTGTTGCTGCT
>CAIWKX010000195.1 GCA_903913315.1 uncultured Bacteroidota bacterium
ATATAATAAAAAAGTATATTAATTATATTTAAAAAGCATATTAATTATATTTAAAAAGTATATTTAATTACCAAAAAAATATATTAAATACCGTTAAAGAGTACTATAAATATGTTTTTAAAGTATATTTACTATATTATTTCTTCTATTTTATCAAAAAATTAGTACCTTAGCGGTATATAAATTCTTGCTAATCTTTAAATTTTTGAGTGTATGGCTAACTTGACAGAAAACAGAATCAATGTGGTGCTTTCCAGCGCAGATACGATTACAATTAAGAACAGTATTGACTCTATTGTTGCGTTACTTCCTGCCAACACGACTCTAACAGATGAACAACGGTTAAAGTATAACGCTATTGATGTATCGAATAAAGTTTTTGTAGAAGACTGCTTATCGGAAGCAAAATCGACGGGAGCTGAAATTTTGCCGTCTTATATTAATCTTCCAGCATTGCAAAATGATGTTGATGTTTTTAGTCAATTGGATATTCTCGAATCGGCTTTAATGAATGTTGTTCGTCAAATTAAAGATGCCAAGAGAATTGCTGGCCACGAAGCTTTTGCTCAAGCCAATCAAATTTATAATGCCTATAGAATAGCTGCGGAATCGGGGATTCCTAATTCGCAAAGTTCTTATGACAAAATCAGAAGTCGTTATCAGCCTAAAAGTAGTTCCGTAGGCAGAAATACTTCAGAATCGCTATAGTTTATTCTTTTTAATTAGCCATAGGCGCTTTCACAAGTGTGAAGTTGTTTTTTTTATGGATTTTTAATCGAGTGAAACAATAAAAAAATAGCTAAAAGTAATACAAGTTACATTTGGTAACTAAAATGTTTCTTTATCTTTGTGCTTCAAAATAATAATATTAAAAAATAAAAATATGGCATTAGCAATAACAGATGCTACTTTTGACGAAGTAGTATTAAAATCAGAAAAACCAGTAGTAGTAGATTTTTGGGCAGCATGGTGCGGACCTTGTAGAATGGTTGGACCAGTTATCGATGAAATCCATGGAGAATATGAAGGAAAAGCAGTGGTAGGAAAAGTTGATGTAGATGCTAATCAAGAATTTGCCGCTAAATATGGTGTTAGAAATATTCCAACGGTATTGATTTTTCAAAACGGTGAAGTAGTAGGACGTCAAGTAGGTGTTGCTCCTAAAAAAACGTATACCGATGCAATTGATGCATTATTATAATCTATAAAATAAATGAGATGTAAAAGGTTCAGCGAAAGTTGAACCTTTTTTTTATTTCATAAAAAAATATTTTCAAATTAGCTCGATTTCAAATTTTCAAATTATCTTTGACTCGAGCGGTAAAGGTTAACATACGAAGTAATTATGAAGATAGAAGAACAAAAAGAACTCATATCAGGATTTAAGCATCTCGAGCTTTTAGCCAATCAAGTGGTTGAAGGTTTTATTTCGGGAATGCACAAATCGCCATTTCATGGTTTTTCTGCCGAGTTTGCTGAACATAAAACCTACAATGTTGGCGAAAGCACAAAACACATCGATTGGAAATTGTTTGCCAAAACCGATAGATTGTATACTAAACGGTTTGAAGAAGAGACCAATCTTCGATGTCATTTAATTATTGACAACTCCTCGTCAATGCACTATCCAAAATTAGAGGTCAACCAGTCGTTTTATGAGAGTAAAATAGGATTTTCTGTATTGGCTTCAGCGGTGTTGATGAACCTGCTTAAAAAGCAACGTGATGCAGTTGGACTGAGTGTGTATTCGGATAATTACGAATATTATGCTCCAGAAAAGGGAAGTGATCGTCATCATCGAATGTTGTTGAATAAATTGGAAAATTTATTGGAATCGCCAAAACAAGCAAAACCAACCGATACCATTACCTTTTTGCATCAAATAGCCGAAAAAATACATCGTCGTTCCATGATCATTATTTTTACGGATATGTTTCAAAACGACAATCAAGAAGCGCTTTTTAATGCGTTACAACATTTGAAACACAACAAGCACAAAGTAGTTTTGTTTCATGTAATTGATGAGAAAAAGGAGTTGAATTTTGATTTTGATAATACTCCAAGGAAGTTCATTGATGTTGAATCGGGAGAAGTGATTAATCTTTTTGCTGAAAATGTAAAAGAAGAGTATGAAAACAACATCAAAAAATATTTCAAAAGCATCTCACTAACTTGTGCTCAGAATAAAATTAAATACGTTCCGGTGAACGTTGGTGCTGATTTTGAAAAAATACTCACCACATATTTGGCTGAAAAACAAATGTTTGGTTAGGCAATTGAATTTTATCTAAAAAAAGTAGTAAAAAATACTTGCAAATATCAAAAACGGATGTATATTTGCAACCGCAATAAAGCGATGGTTTGGTAGTTCAGTTGGTTAGAATACATGCCTGTCACGCATGGGGTCGCGGGTTCGAGTCCCGTCCAGACCGCTAAATTGGGGAAAGCACTTCAGAAATGAAGTGCTTTTTTGCCCAAAAAAGCATTTAAGATTAGTTGTGTTGTTTCGATACGAATTTGTAACTCGTATCACGGTTTAGTAGTTAGACCAATGAAAAGCTTTCCACTTTATTGTGGATGGCTTTTTTGCTTTAATAAGTTATCCTATATTTTTACTAATTTTTTACTATTTTTGAATCCGAGATGAAAAGATTAATTCAAATTGCCGTTTTTTCCTTATTGATTTTTTGTATTGCTCCTAAAGCTTTTGGACAGGATAATACAACCAAGGATCCCGACATTGCGATGAAGGAAACACTGTATACCAAGTATAAAAAACAAGTATTAGCCTTTGATAAAAATGATTTTGATGCTTTGTTTTTTGAGTTTTTCCAAAAGAAAAATGATAGTAAGATAACTTTATCCAAAGAAGAGTTTTATACTTATACCATCAAAATCGCTATTTATTCTGAAAAGTTAGGTCTTTTATATAAAAGCGAAAAAGATCAGGCACAAAAAACAAAACAGGAATGGTTTAATAAAAGTTATACAGATTATCTAAATTCTAAAAGTTAACAATTGAAAAAAATTCTTTCTTTTTTTCTGCTACTGTCTCTTACTTCTTGTCAATTTTTTGAGAAGCCAGTGCCTTCTGAAAAAGAATTGCTTGAAAAACAAATGAAAGAGATTAACTGGAAAGAAGTAGATCAATATCCATCCATTGCCGATTGTGAAAAACTAACTGATTCGAAGCAGCGAAAACAATGCTTCTTTGAATTTATGGCAAGTACCATTCAACAAAAATTAAGTATTGATACATTAAAAATATTATTTCCAAAGTTGGATACTATTGAAGTAAAAGTGACTGTAAATCCAGATGCAACTATGCTATTTGAACCTCAATTTCCTAAGGATACAGTAGCTTATGATACTATTAAAATCGATAGTATTTTAAAATTAAAATTGATCGATTTTCCAAAAGTCAATCCAGCAATTAAACGTGGAATGCCAGTGAAAACTCAGTTTATTTTGCCTGTAATAATTAAAAGGGCGAAGTAGTTATTTAGAAAATGTTCTGCCTTTCCAAGTAAAATTTCCAAATAAAGAATAAATTCCAACCATACTAGAAAATATAGGATATATCAAGCTACTAGCTAGTGGTAGAATGAATTTAGCTTTTCTTATATATTGATTGGTTTGAAATAGCAAACAATAATCAACTAGATATTTTAAACCGAATATCACCAATAGCACCAGATAATTTAAGCATCCCCTCACAGCAAATCCAACACTACAAACTAAACTTAAATTCATTAATAAAACGACAACGGCCAATAATTTAGCATAACGATTTTTATAGCTAGTTGTCTTACTTGCCCAACGAACACGTTGCATAAACAGTTGGTATAAATCATTTTCAGGTTTTGTTTTAACAATACTCTCTGTGTTTTTTAGATAATGTACTTTTTCAGAATTGGTTTTTATGGCTTTTTGCAACACCATCACGTCGTCACCACTAGCAGTATCGTTAATTCCGCCAAAGCCTCCTAACTCAAGAAAGAATTTTTTAGTATAGGCAAAATTGGCTCCGTTGCACATAAAAGGATTGCGATTACCAAAACTCCCTATAGTTGTTCCTTGCAAACTCAATAAATCCAATTGTTGAAAATGATGAAACCAATTGTTTTTGGTTTTATAGACAACAGCGCCAACAATCATTTCAACATTGTTTTTTTGAATGTAATTGTCTAATGTCAATAGCCAGTTTTTGTTTACTATACAATCGGCGTCTGTGGTAATAATCCATTCGTGTTTAATAATGGGGACGGCTCTTGAAATAGCATCTTTTTTAGGGGAATTAGATAAGCGTAAATTTTCTAACAAAGTTGTTTCAATCAACCCATTTTCCATTCGCCATTTAATATACAAGCGTTGCGAATTATCTTTTGAAAAATCATCTACCATAATGATTTCAAATAATTCTTTTGGATAATTTAGTTTAGAAATAGACTTTAAAAGTTTTGGCAAATTCTTTTCTTCGTTTCTAAAAGGAACAATAATAGAAAAAGTTGTTGTGGGTTTTTCATTAGTTCTTTCAAATGATTTTACTTTACTAAAACCCAAAACAAGTTGTAAAATAAAAACAACATATATTGCCAAAATCAAAAATAATATAGCTTCCAACATACTTTACGATTTAATTTTTTAATGGTTTTGGAATCTTAAAAATCATCACAAAATAGCTTCCAATAACTACAGGTAATACAACATTCAAAAACCACATAAGAGTAGTAACAAATACGACAACCCATTCGTTTACCCCAAGCAAACCAAAGAAATAAACGGCCAGACTTCCTTTTAATGCAAAGTCCAAAAATTGAAAACTCGGAATTACTGAAGCTAAAAAATAAACGGTTGTAATGCTTGCCATCAGAGTGGTATAGGACAAATCTACGTCAAATGCCAAAAACAAAAAATAATATTGGTGAGAAAACACCAAATAGCGGCACATGCCCAAAAGGAAGTTTTTACTATGTATTTTCTTTGGAATCTCATTGATTTTTTCCAGTAAATCTTCAATAGAATATCCTTTTATTTTTATTTTTTTTGTGAAATAAGAAAAGAATAAAAAGGCAATTGTAATTAATAATATTCCCAAACTCCAAAGCCAATAACCCAATAGCAACATTCCCAACAGACCGAAAAAACCTGTGGCAACAATTTGAATTCCGTTGCAAATTAAATTTAGAAAAATTATTTTTTTAGCGTCTTTTTTTTCAAAATAGAGTGCTTTTCCAGCATATTCACCAACACCCACAGGGGTAAAAACACCTAATGTAAGCGCAGCTAGAACTTGTTTAGTGGCGTTATATATGGAAATAGGTTGTACTACTTGTGCTAAATTTTGCCACTTTAGAATTTCAAAAAATCTATTCAAAAAACTAAAGAATAGGATAAACAAAATTCCTGCAAGGGATTGGTTTTTACGGAATAAAATCAAAAACTTATCCCAATCCAATTTGTCATTTGAAGCCAGTTGGTTGTAAATAAAATAAAATGCACCAACAACAATCAAAAGTTTGACTGAAAAAACCAATAATTGTTTAGCTTTGTGAGGAATTGTTATCATTGTTGCAAAGAAACAAAACTTTGAACGTGAAACCTTAAACATGAAACCAAATAGTTTGGCAAACGAACGAATCATATTAGGAATTGACCCAGGAACCACCATAATGGGTTTTGGTTTGATAAAAGTCATCAACAAAAAAATGGAATTTCTTCAGTTAAATGAATTAATTCTATCAAAATATGATGATCATTATACTAAGTTAAAGGTGATTTTTGAAAGAACGATTGAGTTAATAGAAACACATCACCCAGATGAGATTGCTATTGAAGCACCTTTTTTTGGAAAGAATGTGCAATCTATGTTAAAACTAGGAAGAGCACAAGGTGTTGCTATGGCGGCAGGATTATCGCGTCAAATTCCGATTACAGAATACGAACCCAAGAAGATTAAAATGGCAATTACCGGAAACGGAAATGCCAGCAAGGAACAAGTCGCCAAAATGTTGCAACAACTTCTTGGATTAAAAGAATTGCCTAAAAACTTAGATTCAACAGATGGATTAGCGGCAGCTGTTTGTCACTTTTTCAATACCGGAAAAGTGGTTGGTGAAAAAAGTTATACAGGTTGGGATGCTTTTGTTAAGAATAATGAAGAACGAGTAAAAAAATAAAATAGTTTTCGGTCACAGTTTTCAGTCAAAGTACTGAAAACTGCGACTGCGACTGACTACTAAAATATGTCCGGAATCTATATTCACATCCCCTTTTGCAAGCAAGCGTGTCATTATTGTGATTTTCACTTTTCGACTTCTATGAAGAAGAAAGACGAGATGGTTTTGGCTTTGGCTAAAGAAATTAAACTTCGCAAAAGTGAATTTAAGAATGAAATAGTGGAAACTATTTATTTTGGCGGAGGCACTCCTTCAATATTGTCTAGTAAAGATATTCGATTGTTGATGGATGCAGTATTTCAAAATTATACTGTAATAGAAAATCCAGAAATAACTGTCGAGGCAAATCCTGATGATTTATCAAAAGAGCGAATAATTGAATTATCAAAAAATCGAATTAATCGCCTTTCCATTGGAATTCAATCTTTTTTTGAAGAAGATTTGCAACTGATGAATCGCGCTCACAATTCGGAAGAAGCTAGAGCTTGTTTAGAATTTGCAACGCAATATTTTGACAATATCACCATCGATTTGATATACGGAATTCCAAATATGAGTAATGAAAAATGGCTGCAAAACATAGAAACAGCTTTATCTTTTGGTATACCTCATATTTCAAGCTATGCATTAACAGTCGAGCCCAAAACTGCCTTGCACAATTTTATTCAAAAAGGAATTATTCCACAACCCGATGATGAAGTTGCGTCAATACATTTTAATTTATTGGTTGAAAAACTGGAAGAAAATGGGTTTATTCATTATGAATTGTCCAATTTTGGAAAAGAAGGTTATTTTTCAAAAAATAATTCTGCTTATTGGCTAGGAAAAAAATATATTGGAATTGGACCCTCGGCTCACAGTTATGATGGAACGCAACGCGGATGGAATGTATCGAATAATTCACTTTATTTAAAATCAATTCAAGAAGATAAATTACCAAGTGAAACTGAAATTTTAACCAAAACAGACCGATATAACGAATATATTATGACTGGATTGCGAACTATGTGGGGGATTTCTTTAGCAAGAATTGAAGCAGAATTCGGTATAAGTTATCTAGAGCACCTAAACCATCAAGCAGCGCATTACATTGAAGAACATTTGCTTTTTATGGATGAAAATATTTTAAAAACTACCAAAAAAGGAAAGTTTTTGAGTGATGGAATTGCAAGTGATTTGTTTTTATTAAATTTGGAATAAATAATAACTGGGAGTTTCCCTTGAAATCCGAGTTAGAATTTGTGAACAACAATGTTTCATTATGATTGCAATTATTGAAAATAAGTATAAAATCGATTTATCAACCCCAATTGATATTTCAATTCCATTATCGAATACTGAGGCCAACCCAATTGCCTGGTATATTGAAAAACCTGAAATTGAACCTGTAAAGTTTGGAGATTGGGTTGGAAAAGTATCCGATGGGAGCTCAACCAACTTCAATAATATCTTTTTTAATCCTCATGGACATGGCACTCATACTGAATGTTTGGGACATATTACCAAAGAATTCTATTCTATCAATCAATGTTTAAAACAATTTTTCTTTACTGCCGAATTGATTTCCATTACTCCCGAAAAAATCGATGATGATTTCATTATTACACTCGAAAGTATTTCTAAGGTACTCGAAAGAGCAAAAAATAGTTCCAAAGAAGCCATTGTTATTAGGACATTACCCAATCTAGACAGTAAAAAAAACAAAAAATATTCCAACACCAATCCGCCTTATCTAAGTGAAGAGGCTGCAAAATACCTTAGAGAAATTGGAATTCAGCATTTGCTGATTGATTTGCCCAGTGTAGATAGGGAAGAGGATGGCGGAAAACTCTTGGCACACAAAGCTTTTTGGAATGTTAAAGATATATTATATTTAAATGAGGATGCGCGTTTGCATTGCACCATCACCGAACTGATTTATGTAGATAGTTCTATCCCTGATGGGAGTTATATCCTTAATCTTCAAATTGCTTCGTTTGAAAATGACGCCTCACCAAGCAAACCTATATTATTTAAGATTGATGCTATTTGATTTCTAATTTTAGAATTTCAAAAAGCAACAATCGTTACTTAAAAAATCATTATTCCGATGATAACCGTATCGAAAGACAAAACAAAACTTGATGTTCCATTTATTCAAAATTTCCTAAAAGACGTTTATTGGGCAGCTGGACGTACTATGGAAGAAGTGCAAACCACGATTAATACTTCTTTTTGCTTTGGAATTTATGAAAATGATAACCAAATTGGATTTTGTCGTGTAATTACCGATTATGTTGTTTTTGCCTATGTGATGGATGTTTTTATTGATGAAAATCATCGAGGAAAAGGGTATTCATCAACACTAATAAACGCTATGATGACCGAACCCGAATTGCAACAGGTCAAAATATGGCGATTAGCTACCTCCGATGCTCATTTTTTATATAAAAAATTCGGATTTTATGCCCTAGCTCATCCTGAAAAGATGATGGAGAAAGTAATTTCAGCCTAATGAAATAGCTCAAGCTCCATTTTACCAATCTTATGTGATTGTGACAAGTGGCTTACGAAAGGATGTTAATAGTGTGATGGGGTGGTGTGGAAAGTTGGAGGTACGAAGTTCGAATTAGAAATTATGTATTTACCGAGAAACTTTGGTAACTTCCAAAAAATAAAAAAAACGCAAATATTTATAAATTAAAGATTTGCGTTTTTAAAAGTGCGGGTAATAG
>CAIWKX010000196.1 GCA_903913315.1 uncultured Bacteroidota bacterium
AAATAGGGTTTTAACAATTCGTCATCTAAACTGAATAGTTTTTGTTTTAATTTTTCAGAATAATACGAACCATCCCATTTTTTCAATTCGTCAATTCCATCTAATTCTTTTGCGAAAGCAGTCAATTGCGCAAATTCTTTTTCAGCAGCAGGTTTTGCTTTTGCCAATAAGTCATTCAAAAACGATTGTACTTTTTCCGGATTTTGCGCCATGCGTTCTTCTAATACAAAATGAGAATGAGATTCATACCCCAATAAATTAGCTCGTTGATGACGTAATTCTACAATGCGTTTTACGTTTTTTTTATTGTCAAATTCGTTGTTTTGAAATGATTTTTTCCCAGCAGCAATCGTCATTGTTTTACGCAATGCACGATTGTCGACATAGGTAACAAAAGGCAAATAACTAGGAAAGTCTAACGTAAAAACCCAACCATCTAATTCTTTTGATTTTGCCAAACTTGCTGCCATTTCTTTCGCACATTCAGGCAAACCTTTCAAATCATCTTCGTTGGTTATATGGAGGTGATAGTTGTTGGTTTCAGCCAAAACATTTTCGCCATACGTCAATTTGATTTTGGCTAATTCAGTATCAATTTCGCGTAATTTCAGTTTGTCTTCTTCTGAAAGTAACGCTCCGTTTCTTGAAAATCCTTTGAATTTTTTATCTAATAATGTCGATTGTTCTGTCGTTAAAGTCAAATTGTCTTTTTGATCATAAACTGATTTTACGCGTTTAAATAAATCTTCGTTAAGTGCAATATCGTTACTGAATTCGGTTAATAAAGGGGAAACTTCTTGTGCAATTTTTTGCATTTCGTCACAAGTTTCCGCCGAATTTAAATTGAAGAAAATAGAGGACAATCGATCTAATGGCTCACCCGAAAAATCTAAGGCTACAATAGTATTCTCAAATGTTGGAGCCTCATGATTATTAATGATGACGTCAATTTCTGCTTTTGCTTTAGCAATATTTTCGATAAATGCAGGGTGGTAATCTTCTAATTTGATTTGCGAAAAAGGGGCAGTATTGTGTTTGGTATTGAATGTTTTTGTTAGGGACAGGTCGCGACCTATCCGTACGACATTAGTATTAGATTGAGAGGATTGTGATTTATCCATAATATTGTGTTTCATTATTTTTTTAAATTTTCGGAAGCTTTATTCACAGCTTCTTTCAAACTTTCTTTATAGAATATGATTTTGTCTAATACACATTTATCGTGGCTTCCAATGATTTGTGCTGCGAGAATTCCAGCATTTTTGGCTCCATTTAACGCAACAGTTGCTACTGGAACTCCACCAGGCATTTGTAAAATAGACAAAACCGAATCCCAACCATCGATAGAATTACTTGATTTTACAGGAACTCCAATTACAGGAAGTGGCGACATTGAGGCAACCATTCCAGGCAAATGAGCTGCACCACCAGCACCAGCAATAATAACTGAAATACCTCGAGTGTGTGCAGTTGTACTAAAATCAAATAATTTATCAGGTGTTCTATGTGCTGAAACAATATCCACTTCGGTCTCGATTTCAAACCCCTTTAAGATATCGATGGCTTCTTGCATCACAGGCATATCGGAGATGCTTCCCATTATTATGGCTACTTTCATATTCGTTACAAATTAATAGTTATTCCGCGATAACGCGAATGGTATTTTTTACTTCTTCAGCTATCTTCCTTGCTTCTATCATATTCTCATTCACAATTGTAACATGTCCCATTTTTCTAAAAGGCCTAGTTTCTCTTTTGCCATAAATATGTGGTGTTACACCATCAATAGCCATTATTTTTTCGATGTTTTCATAAATCACTTGACCTGAAAAACCTGCTGAACCGACCAAATTTACCATAATTCCAGCAACTTTGCTATCAGTATTTCCTAAAGGTAAGTTTAAAATCGCACGCAAATGATTTTCAAATTGTGAAGTATAACTTGCTTCAATCGAGTAATGTCCTGAATTATGTGGTCTTGGAGCCACTTCATTTACCAGAATCGTGTCCTCTTCGGTCTGAAACATTTCTACCGCTAACAATCCAATATGTTGGAAAGCTTTGGAAACTTTTAGGGCAATTTCGGTAGCTTTTTGTGCTACTTTTTCATCAATTCTGGCAGGACAAATTACATATTCCACTTGATTGGCTTCCGGATGAAATTCCATTTCAACGACGGGATACGTCTTCACCTCACCCGAAACGGAACGTACCACTATTACTGCTAATTCATTTTTGAAGGTTACCATTTGTTCAGCAATGCACTCTACATTTGGAAGTGATTGTATGTCTTCTATGGTTCTTACTATTTTCACACCATTTCCATCATAACCAAATTGAGCACATTTCCATACGAATGGAAAGGATAGACTTTCAATTTCAGATTTTAACTGATTCAAATCTTCAAATCGCTGATGGGTTGAAGTTGGAATAGTATTTTCAATATAAAAATCTTTTTGACGACCTTTATTCTGAATCAATCGTAAGGTTTTGGCTGATGGATAAACAGCTAATCCTTCAGCTTCTAGTTTGTCTAAAGCATCCAAATTTACATTTTCAATTTCAATAGTAAGCACATCTACTTTTTTGCCGAATTCATAAATGGCATCAAAATCCATCAAATCACCGATAAAAAATTCAGTAGCTCCAAATTGACTTGGTGCTGCTGCGCTTGAATCGATAACATAGGTTTGAATGTCGAATTTTCGAGTTTCAGCCAAAAGCATTTTGCCTAATTGACCCCCACCGAGAATTCCCAGTTTAAAATCGGAAGAAAAATAATTCATTGTGTAGTTGTAGTTGTTTGCGCAAAGATAAACATTTGAAAATTATTTCAATCGTTTCAATAGGTCTTTCACTGCAAATCGATAACCCGGAGTTTGATGACTAAAGTCTCTTGAAAGAATTAGTTTTAAATCATCGTTTACCCAATCGTATTTCTTGCCAAGTGCATATAAAGCTCTCATCGAATAGGCAGCAGTAGCCGCTAAATGGTTATCAAGTAATCGGTCCAAACAAGTTTCAATTATATTCTCTTCTTGGAATCCGGTTAAGCTAACTTTCTTGCTGTTGCATAAAAACATACAAATTTTGGAAGTAGGACGTAATGCCTTGTCAATTTTAAAATCAGGTATAATTTCGCAAAATTTATCTATAAAAGGTATAAATAACTCGATTCGTTCTTCACAAATTAGTTCCAAAATCCAGCATGCTTTATGATGGTTTTTGTCTTTGGTGTTGAAGGCAATATCGGTTAAATCCTTTAAATAGTTTGGATTAGAGATGACAAAGTCTTTATTGTCATCTCTACTTTTTCTATGTGCCGAGCTTTTAGCTATTTGATTGTAAAATTCTGCATCCATTCTGTAAATATATCAAATTAGCAAAAAACTCAAAATACTTGTTACTAAATAGTTATTAGTTCGTAAATTTGCCTCTTTATTTTTAAAAAACAAACACACAATGATACATCTTCACGATAAAACTTTCGAGCCTTTTATTTCTTCTGAAGAAATTGATTTTGCAATTGCAAATATGGCCAAACAAATGGACGACGATTTTTTTGATGAAATTCCGGTTTTTGTTGGAATTTTAAATGGTTCTTTTATGGTAATGTCCGATTTAATGAAACATTACAGAGGAATGTGTGAAGTGAGTTTCATGAAAATGGCTTCTTATGAAGGAACAGCATCTACCAATGATGTAAAACAACTAATCGGAATCAACGAAAATTTGGAAGAAAGAACGGTTGTTATTGTAGAAGATATTGTAGATACAGGAAATACGATAGAAGAATTAAAAGCAATTTTCAAATCAAAAGGAGTAAAACACTTGAAAATTGCAACCTTATTCTTTAAACCAGAAGCATATAAAAAAGATATTAAAATCGATTATGTTGGAATCAGAATTCCTAATAAATTCATCGTTGGATATGGTTTAGATTACGACGGACTAGGAAGAAATCTAGCAGACGTCTATCAATTAGTACAATAAATCAGGATTTCGTAAACCGATAACTGACAACCGACAACAAAAATAACTCATAACATACAACTTTTTACAAAATGATCAACATCGTTCTTTTCGGAAAACCAGGTGCAGGAAAAGGCACACAAGCTGAATTTTTAAAAGAAAAATACAATTTAACACACTTATCAACAGGCGATATTTTTAGATTCAATATTATGAATGCTACAGAATTAGGGAAATTAGCCAAAACCTTTATGGACAAAGGCGATTTAGTTCCCGATGAAGTAACAATCCAAATGTTGCAAAGTGAAGTAGATAAAAACCCACATGCAGCAGGATTTTTATTTGATGGTTTTCCAAGAACATTAGCACAAGCTAAAGCTTTAGACAATTTTTTAGAGTCTAAAAGTCAAAATATTACAGCAACAGTTGCGCTTGAAGCAGACGATAATATTTTAGTAGCTCGCTTATTGGAAAGAGGAAAAACTTCTGGAAGACCAGACGATCAAGACGAAGAAAAAATCAGAAACCGTTACGACGAATACAACCAAAAAACAGCGCCATTGATGGATTACTACAAAGCGCAAGGTAAATTTCATTCCGTAGATGGTATAGGAGCAATCCAAGATGTGACAGAAAGATTGACAGCTGTTTTCGATGCCTTGTAGTCAATTTCAAGCGTTCGGAGATAAATTTCAACCATTCATTTTTTTTTTAGATATTTGCACACAGAAAAGGAGCTATTTCCGATAATAGGGATGGAAGCTCTTTTTTTGTAAAATATAGTAGGGACAATTTTATCCAAACCATATGATTGCGTATCATATAATATTGCTTTCAACGATAAATCTAAGATGATGTTGCTAAATTAAGGTACGTATTGAAGTATGTTAAAGTGACAGTATTCAGTAATCAGTTCTAAATCGCTGACAGCTGACAATAAATAAAAGGACTTAATATTTGAAATTAAAAGGAAACAGCTTGTGTTTGCTCGATATTTTCAGATGTAGTAATAAATAAATAAAAGGAAAAATGACAGAAGGTAACTTCGTTGACTACGCAAAGATATATGTTACTTCCGGAAAAGGAGGTAAAGGTTCTACGCATTTACACAGAGAAAAATTTATTGAGAAGGGTGGTCCTGATGGTGGTGATGGTGGTCGTGGTGGACACGTGTATATGAGAGGAAACAAAAGTCTTTG
>CAIWKX010000197.1 GCA_903913315.1 uncultured Bacteroidota bacterium
GAAAATATTGTGACCAACGATGATTTATCCAAAATAATGGACACCTCAGACGAATGGATTCAAGAGCGAACCGGTATCAAAGAACGACGCCACATCATTAGAGGAGAAGATACCACCACATCAATGGGAGTGAAGGCCGCCAAAATAGCCGTAGAACGTTCAAGCATCGCCAATGAAGATATTGATTTTATTGTTTTCGCTACCATATCACCCGATTATTACTTCCCAGGGCCTGGAGTTGCCATTCAAAAAGAATTAGGCCTGCGAACTATAGGCGCACTTGACATTAGAAACCAATGCTCAGGATTTATCTACGCGCTATCTGTAGCCGATCAATACATCAAAACAGGAATGTACAAGAATGTTCTAGTAGTAGCCTCCGAAGTACAATCCTTAGGATTAGACATGACCAATCGCGGTCGTGGCGTTTCGGTAATATTTGGAGATGGAGCAGGGGCAGCCGTATTGAGCCGTGAAGAAGATACCACCAAAGGAATACTATCAACCCACTTACATTCAGAAGGCGAACACGCCAAAGAATTATCGGTTTTAGCCCCAGGAATGGGTGGCCGATGGATTACCGATATACTTAAAGACAACAACCCCGATGACGAAAGTTATTTTCCACACATGAATGGGCAATTTGTTTTTAAAAATGCCGTAGTTCGTTTTAGTGAAGTCATTAATGAAGGACTGCAAGCTAACAATCTTCAAGTTTCCGATATTGATATGTTGATTCCACATCAAGCCAATTTGAGAATATCGCAATTCATCCAACAACGATTCAAATTAACCGACGACCAAGTTTTTAATAATATCCAAAAATACGGAAACACCACAGCGGCTTCCATTCCTATTGCACTAACAGAAGCCTGGGAACTTGGTAAAATTAAGGTAGGAGACACCGTAGTCTTAGCCGCTTTTGGTAGCGGATTTACTTGGGCAAGTGCTATAATTAAATGGTAAAAAAAATCTCGTTTAGCAGTCTAAACGAGATTTTTTTATAATTTGAATTCCATCACATAATCATCCATCACATAACCGTTTCCTATATCAATGATGATATCTTGTGTTATAGAAAAGCCATATTTAGTATAAAAATATTGGGCTTTGTTAAGTTTGTTTACATTTAGAAACAAGTTGCTATTACGATTGCTAAGCGCTTCCTTTTTTACATAATCCACAAGCATTTTTCCAATGCCTTTCCCTTGTGTTTCTGGGAGTACATACAATTTATGAATCTTGGTTTTAGTTGTGTTTTCAGAATTGATTTCATAAGAAACAAAGCCAAGATGAACTCCGTTTTCTTTGACTAGAACAAAAACATGTCCTTTATCTAATTGACTTTCTAAAGATTCAACAGCATAGAATTTTGAAAGCATATAATCCAATTCCGCCTGAGTATGTGTTGCACCGTAAGTTTCTGGCCAAATTTTATAAGCCAAATCTCTCACTATAGGTAACTCTTCTTTAGAAGCAATAGAAAGCGTCATACTATTTTTTTACTCTTTTTTGTTCTCTTGCCAAAAGTGTGTTTTTCAAAAGCATAGCAATTGTCATCGGTCCCACACCACCAGGAACTGGCGTAATAAAAGATGCTTTTTTTGAAACATTTTCAAAATCTACATCGCCTACAATTTTATATCCTTTTTCTGAAGTTTCGTCTGCAACACGCGTAATACCAACATCAATAACGACTACGTCATCTTTTACCATTTCGGCTTTAAGATAATTGGGAACACCAAGGGCAGTGATAATAATATCCGCTTGAGAAGTAATTTGGTTGATGTTTTTAGTATGACTGTGTGTTAAAGTAACGGTTGAATTTCCAGGAAACTGATTTCTTCCCATTAAAATACTCATTGGACGCCCCACAATATGACTTCTGCCAATAATTACAGTGTGTTTACCATCGGTAGGTACATTGTATCGTTCTAATAATTCCAAAATTCCAAATGGAGTAGCAGGTATAAACGTACTCATATCCAATGCCATTTTTCCAAAGTTTTCAGGATGGAATCCATCCACATCTTTGCTTGGGTCGATTGCATTAATGATTTGTTGGGTATCAATTTGTTTTGGTAATGGAAGTTGCACTATAAAACCATCGATATCATCATTTTGATTGAGCTCCTTAATCTTTTTTAGTAATTCGGTTTCTGATGTGGTGCTTGGCATTTTGACCAAAGTCGATTCAAATCCCACTCGTTCACATGCTTTAACTTTACTGCCAACATAGGTTAAACTGGCTCCATCACTTCCTACAATAATAGCTGCAAGATGAGGCACTTTCTCGCCGTTGTCTTTCATCTTTTGAACTTCGGCTGCGATTTCGTTTTTGATGTCTTCTGAAACTTTCTTTCCGTCTAGAATTTGCATTGTGTAGTTATTTTGTGTGTGTTGTTGTCTTACAAAAATATAAAAATCAAAATTGATTTTTATAAAAAAAAAAGACGCGATAAATCGCGTCTCTACATTTTATTTCATTCCGCCCATCATGCGCATCATGTTTTTTCCTCCCGGTCCTTGCATCATCTTCATCATTTTGCTCATTTGTTCGAATTGTTTCATCAATTGATTTACTTCTTCTATCTTTCTACCAGAACCTTTTGCAATTCTAGTTTTTCTTTTCATATCAATAATAGAAGGTCTGCTTCTTTCAACAGGTGTCATGGAATGGATAATAGCTTCTATATGTTTAAAAGCATCATCTTCAATTTCAACATCTTTCATGGCTTTTCCAGCGCCAGGTATCATTCCGATTAAATCTTTCATGCTACCCATTTTTTTAATTTGCTGAATTTGCGACAAGAAATCGTCAAAACCAAATTCGTTTTTAGCAATTTTCTTTTGTAATTTTCTTGCTTCTTCTTCGTTGTATTGTTCTTGAGCACGTTCTACAAGGGAAACAACGTCTCCCATGCCCAAAATTCTGTCGGCCATACGAGAAGGGTAGAACACATCAATTGCATCCATTTTTTCACCAGTACCTACAAATTTAATGGGTTTGTTTACGACTGATTTAATTGTAATAGCAGCTCCACCACGGGTATCACCATCTAATTTGGTTAAAATTACTCCATCAAAATTCAAACGGTCGTTAAATGCTTTTGCCGTATTCACAGCATCTTGTCCAGTCATTGCGTCTACAACAAACAAGGTTTCTTGAGGCTGAATAGCTTTATGAACATTAGCGATTTCGGTCATCATTTCTTCATCTACAGCCAAACGACCTGCCGTATCGACAATTACAACATTGAAACCATTTGCTTTTGCGTAAGCTATAGCTTTAAGTGAAATATCGACTGGATTCTTATTTTCTGGTTCTGAATATACTTCAACCCCAATTTGATCACCCACCACATGCAACTGATTGATTGCCGCAGGACGATAAATATCACAAGCCACTAAAAGTGGTTTTTTATTCTTTTTAGTTTTAAGATAATTGGCTAATTTTCCAGAGAAAGTTGTTTTTCCAGAACCTTGTAAACCCGACATTAAAATTACTGTTGGATTTCCTGAAAGGTTAATTCCAGCGGCATCACCACCCATTAATTCTGTTAATTCATCTTTAACCAATTTCACCATTAATTGGCCTGGTTCCAATGTAGTCAATACGTTTTGACCCATTGCTTTTTCTTTTACTGTTGTAGTAAAATCTTTTGCAATTTTAAAGTTAACGTCGGCATCAAGTAGGGCACGACGAACTTCTTTAAGAGTTTCCGCAACATTAACTTCGGTGATTTTTCCGTGTCCTTTTAGGATATGAAATGCTTTATCTAGTTTTTCGCTTAAATTATTGAACATAGAATTCTATTTTTTTTGTGATGCAAATATAATATAAAGGTTTTGAGCTGCAAAGGTTATTTAAAACTACATTCTCTCAGGAACTTCAATTCCAAGAAGTTTAAAAGCAGATTTGATGGTATCGGCAACTTTTTTAGACAATTGTACTCTGAATATTTTTTTAGTTGTATCCTCTTCTCCAAGTATGGAAACAGTTTGATAGAACGAATTGTATTCTTTGACCAAATCATAGGTGTAGTTAGCAACTAAAGCTGGACTATGATTTTTTGCTGCATCCTGAATTACTTCAGGATACAATTCGATTTGTTTAATCAGTTCTTTCTCTTTGGAATGAAGGGTTCTGATAGTACTTGGTATAACAAAATCGAAATTGGCTTTACGCAAAATAGATTGAATACGAGCGTAGGTATATTGAATAAATGGTCCAGTATTACCTGCAAAATCGACTGATTCTTCAGGATTGAACATCATTGATTTTTTAGGATCTACTTTCAGCATATAATATTTTAAGGCACCAAGTCCAATGGTTTTATATAATTTGGCTTTTTCGTCATCAGAATAGCCATCCAATTTTCCTAATTCTTCAGAAATAGTTTTGGCAGTTAAAGTCATTTCATCCATTAAATCATCTGCATCAACTACCGTTCCCTCTCTAGATTTCATTTTTCCAGAGGGTAATTCCACCATGCCATAGGATAAATGATATAGGTTAGCCGCCCATTCAAATCCTAATTTTTTCAAGATTAAAAACAATACTTTGAAATGGTAATCTTGTTCGTTACCAACGGTGTACACCATCCCGCCAACATCTGTAAAATCTTTTACACGTTGAATAGCAGTACCTATATCTTGCGTCATATATACCGCAGTTCCGTCTGAACGGAGTACGATTTTTCTATCCAACCCATCAGGAGTTAAATCAATCCAAACGGAACCATCAGGATCTTTTTCAAATATTCCTTTTTCCAATCCCAATTGAACTACTTCTTTGCCTAATAAATAAGTGTCGGATTCATAATAATAGGAATCAAAATCGACGCCTAAATTTTTATAAGTTTGTGCAAAACCATCGTAAACCCATTGGTTCATGGTTTTCCATAATTCGATTACTTCGGATTTTCCAGCTTCCCAGTCCAAAAGCATTTGTTGTGCTTCAAGAATAATTGGTGCTTGTTTTTTAGCTTCTTCTTCTGTTTTTCCTTCAGTAATTAAAATATTGATTTGAGATTTGTATTCTTGGTCAAATTTCACGTAAAAATTACCTACTAATTTATCGCCTTTTAAGCTAGAATTTTCAGGGGTTTGACCATTTCCATATTTTTTCCAAGCCAGCATCGATTTGCAGATGTGAATTCCTCTATCATTGATGATTTGCGTTTTATATACTTTTTTACCCGATGCTTTGATAATTTCAGCAACTGAATATCCTAAAAGGTTATTTCTAATATGACCTAAATGCAAGGGTTTATTAGTGTTTGGTGAAGAATATTCAACCATAACTGCTTTTTCATTTGTAAAAGCGTTAACCAACCCAAAAAGCTTATCATTTTTTATTTCATTGAAATAATTGATATAATAACTATCTGAAATTACAATATTTAAAAAGCCTGAAACCACATTAAATTTTTCAACTTCAGAAATGTTTTCAACTAAATAATTTCCAATTTTAGTTCCGATTTCAATTGGATTTCCTTTGATAACTTTCAATAAAGGAAAAATAACCATAGTAATATCTCCTTCAAAATCTTTCCTTGTAGCCTGAAATTCCACTTTTTCTATAGTGGTATCAAATTGTTTTTGAACGGCTTCAATAATGGTCGGAAATAAGATTAGTTGTAGGTTCATTTTTAATGCTTTTAAGTGGTTGCAAAGATATATTTTAATTAGAAAATAGGGAATCAAAAAAAGGTGTATAATTACTATTCTAATTAAATTAATTTTTAATTAATGTTGATGTAAGAAAATTATCTGTAAATAATAAAAAAAAACGCATTTCATCGATTTAATTTGTTTTTAACCGATATTATTTGCAATATTTGTTTCTCCAAATGAATGTCGTATGAAAAAACTATTACATCTACTAATGATTTTATCTACGTTTACTGCTTTTTCTCAAGCGATAACCGTTGATACAAATACTTACACAGTACCGCAATTGGTCAACAATGTGTTGATTAATTCACCTTGCATAAATGCAAATAATATTACATGGCGAACAGGAACTAATTTTGGATCAACAAATGGAATTGGGTATTTTAGTAATACTAATCCAAATTTTCCTATGACTAGTGGCGTTATTTTGAGTACAGGAAATGTTCAAGATGCTCCTGGACCAAATACATCTATGCAATCTTCAGGTTCAAATGCTTGGTTAGGTGATGCTGACTTAGAAGCTACATTAGCAGCTTCAGGAATATCAATGGTTTCAACAAATGCATCAGTTTTGGAGTTTCAATTCACTCCATTATCTCCACATTTTGATTTTAATTTCTTATTTGCTTCTGAAGAGTATGGTAATTTCCAATGTCAGTTTTCTGATGCTTTTGCTTTTTTATTAACCGATATGACAACTGGAGTTACTACTAATTTAGCAGTTGTTCCAGGAACAAACACTCCTATTTCTGTTGTTACAATTAGAGATTTTTTATACAATTCAACCTGTCCATCAGTAAATTCACAATATTTTGGTTCATTTAATGGAGGTTTGAATGCTGCAGGATCAGCTACAAATTTTAATGGTCAAACTAAAGTAATGAATGCTTCGGCAGTTCTTGTTCCAAACAGGCTCTACAAAATTAAATTAGTTATTGCAGATAGAGGAGATTATAAATCGGATTCTGCGATTTTTTTATCTTCAAATAGTTTTAATATTGGTCAAAATGTTTTAGGAAATAATGACACTGTTGCCTCTAATAATGCTATTTGTGCTGGGCAAAGCAAAATAATTGATTCTGGATTAGATCCAGCTTTATATTCATTTGTATGGAAAAAAGATGGTGTAATAATTGCTGGTCAAAATTCTCCATCTATTACAGTAAATCAAGCAGGAACCTATCAATTAGTTTATACTAATATTGCTTTTCCTTGTCAGACTATAACTAATACTTTAGTTGTTGAATATTATCCTGTATTTACAACACCTAATCCTAAAAACATGTATAAATGTGATTCAGGACAAGGGACTTATAATTTTGATTTATCATATAATACTCCTATAGTAATTAATGGACTTAATCCAAATACTACAGTTGGTTATTTTTCTTCTTTGGCAGATGCAAACGCTAATATTAATGCATTACCATTAAATTATACTAGTGCATTAAATCAAACCATTTATGTAAGAATCAACAATATTTTTACAGGATGTTATACTGTAAAATCATTTCAGTTATTAGCTGGAAGTTCACCAATAGCAACTCCACCTGGCGATTATATAAAATGTGCTGGTCCTAGTGGAAAAGCAAACTTTAATTTAGCAACTTTAACAGCTAGTGTTTTAAATGGTCTGTCAAGTTCAATGTATAAAGTCACATATTTTAAAACATTAGCCAACGCTAATTCTGGAACAAGTCCAATAGCAAGTCAAACAATAGCTGTTAATGAAATAATCTATATTAGAGTTCAATTGATAACCGACGCTAATTGTTTTAGTATAACAACTGTTAACTTAATAGTTGCTCCAATACCACCAGTTGATATTCTTCAAAACGTAATTACTTGTACCGATTATATATTGCCTCCATTAACTAATGGTAACTATTTTACTGGACAAGGAGGGACAGGAACACCATTATTTGCTGGTAATAGTATAAATGTAACACAAATTATTTATATCTATAACATTAGTAATACTGTCCCAAGTTGCCCAAATGAAAGCAGTTTTAAAGTAACAATAGTTAATCCCAATGATCCTACAATAAATTCAAACACGTATTGTGGTAATTATACATTACCTTCATTAAGTGTAGGAGAATATCATACTGAAGCTAATGGTGCGGGAATGAATCTTCCAGGAGGTACTGTTATTAGTAATAGTCAAACAATTTATTTTTATTATGTTTCTCCATTACCTCCTTATTGTATTATAGATGTGCCTACAAATTATATTATAATACCAACTCAAACTGTACCAACATTACCAAATGGCTTTGATTGTAATTCATTTATTCTTCAACCGTTATCTTTTGGTAATTATTATGATGGACCTAATGGTACTGGAAATTTACTTCCTTTCGGTACAGCAATTACTTCTTCAAAAACCATATATATCCATGGAGTAAGTGGAACTTGTGTTAGTGATTCTAGCTTTGATGTAGTAATTGGACTTAACTTTCCAACTTCTACAACAGAATGTGCTGAATATGTGCTTCCACCATTAACTGTCGGAAAGTATTATACAGGACCAGGAGGAACAGGAACCATTATACCTGACGGTACTGTCATTAATACAACTCAAACAATTTATGTGTATGCTGAGTCGCAATCACAACCAAATTGTACTTTGAATTATAATTTTGTAGTAACTATAACCTTACCAGTTATTTCTGCTCCAATGGTTGTTTCCGGCTGCGAAAATTATACACTACCAGCACTTACCGCAGGAAACTATTATACCGGTACAGGTGGAACTGGGGTATTGCTTCACGCTGGAGATATTTTAACAAATTCAACTACTTTATATATTTATATTAGCAATACTTCAGGTTGTAATAATGAAATAAGTTTTAATGTTACAGTTAATCAAAAACCTGTAATTGATTCTAGAGGTACAATAGATGCTTGTCACTCTTATACACTAACTAATTTATTACAAGGAAATTATTACACAGGTTCTGGCGGAACAGGAACGATGATGCCTGGCGGAACAGTCCTAACCGCATCTCAATTAGTGTATATTTATGCTAATGTACTCGGTTGTACTGCCGAAACAAGTTTTCAAGTAAATGTTTATCAAATAAATGCTTATCAAGCTCAAGATGTATCGGTTTGCGATAGTTATACTTTACCAACTCTTCCTGTAGGTAACAAATATTATACTCAAACAGGTGGTCAATATGGCACAGGAGTTGAAATTCTACCTGGAACAGTTATTAATACAAATCAAAAAATATATATTTTTATTGAATCGGCACAAAGAATTAATTGTACTGATGAATCAAGTTTTTTGGTAACAATAATTCCGACTCCTGTAGTAGCAGCAATTCCAAATGTACAAACATGTAATTCGTATACTTTACCAACATTAACAGTCGGCGATTATTATACACAACCCAATAAAGGCGGAACAAAACTTAATGCCGGTGATGTGATTTCAACAAGCCAAACGCTATATGTTTATGCTGAAACTGGTACCTCCCCAAATTGTTTCAATGAGAGAAGTTTTACTATTACTATTTTTAGTGTAGATAAATTGCCGAACCGAACTATTTGCGATGATTATATTTTGCCAAATTTAGTTCATGGCAATTACTACAATGGTCCAAATGGAACAGGAGGTATGATTGCTCAAGGAACTACAATTCACACTACTAAAACTATTTACATTTTTGCAAACTCTGGATTTACTCCAAATTGTTCAGACGAAAGTATTTTTACTGTAACAGTTGTTGCACCTCCAGTTGCAAATACAATTCCATTATCCATTAGAACAGTTTGCGACGAAGATGGTACAAATGATGGAGTGTTTAATTTCAATTTAACTACCTTGAATAGTGTAGTGTTGGGAGCTCAAACAGGACCTGAATTTTCTGTAACATACTATGAAAGTTTAAGTGATGCTACAACCAATGCTAATCCAGTAACATCATCTACTCAAACATCATTTTATGTTAGAGTCAATAATGCCTTAGCTCCTAATTGTTTTGATATTAAACCATTTACAATTATTGTAAATAAAATACCTGAACCAACTCCAAAAGATGGAATTGTTTGTATTCAAAGTGCTACTGGTCATTTGTTAAATCCGTATATGTTATACAGTGGGTTATCTTCCGGTAGTAACACTTTCAAATGGTATAAGCAAGGGCAACTTGTTGGAACTGGTGCTAATTATAGTGCCATAGCTCCTGGAATATATAGTGTTATTGCAACAAACATAACCACAGGTTGTGCCTCTAAAGAAGTTTTTGCAACTGTGACAGCTTCTGAACCTGCCATTGTTAGTTATGAGGTAGGTGGTGATTTTTCAGAAACACAATCAATTACGATTAATGCAACTGGTACTGGTGGTGATTATGAATATCAATTAGACAATGGAACCTACCAAGAAAGTAATGTTTTTGAAAATGTAAATTCAGGATTGCACACAATTTCAGTGAGAGATAGAAATGGTTGTGGAAATACTACTACCGATGCTATTGTAATTAACTATCCACATTTCTTTACTCCAAATGGAGATGGAATAAATGACACATGGAATATCAAGGATTTAAGAGATCAACCAATTTCTATTATATATATTTATGATAGATACGGAAAAATGATTAAAAAAGTAAAACCTTCGGGCGCAGGATGGGATGGAACTTTTGAAAACAATTTATTACCAGCAGATGATTATTGGTTTTCTGTCAATTATCAGAAAGATGGCGATGAGAAAGAATTCAAAGCTCACTTTGCTTTAAAAAGATAATAACCTAAAAAGACAATTTAATACATATCCATTTGAATCCAAAAACCTCGAAGTGCAATTCGGGGTTTTTATTTTTATTTTGAAACTTCTATCATACAATAATTACAAAAAGGGTAATTCTTTTTTAGTATCATGTTAACAATAATAAGCCATAGATTTTCCTTAATTTTGCTAACTTTGGAAAATTAGAAACTTAAAATTAATAATGTCTAGTATAATTCAATTACTTCCTGATCATGTAGCTAATCAAATTGCCGCTGGTGAAGTGGTTCAACGACCGGCTTCGGTTGTTAAAGAACTTCTAGAAAATGCAGTTGATGCTAAAGCTACGGACATTAAATTAATTATTAAAGATGCGGGTAAAGCCTTGGTTCAAGTAATTGATAACGGAGTAGGCATGAGTGTTACCGATGCTCGTTTATGTTTTGAACGTCATGCAACTTCTAAAATTCGTCAAGCAGAAGATTTATTTTCATTGCACACTAAAGGATTTCGTGGTGAAGCTCTGGCTTCTATAGCAGCGATTGCACATGTGGAAATGAAAACTAAACAAGACCAAGAAGAATTAGGAAATCATATTGTCATTGAAGGAAGTAAATTTGTTTCTCAAGAGCCAGCTGTTTTGCCTAAAGGAACTTCATTTTCTGTAAAAAATTTATTCTATAATATTCCTGCGCGTCGCAATTTTTTGAAATCAGAAACTGTGGAATTACGCCATGTAATTGATGAATTTCAACGGGTAGCTTTAGCTCATCCTACTATTTATTTCACAATGTATCATAACGGAAGTGAGATGTTTAACTTGCCTAATTCCAATTTCAGACAACGTATTGTAAATGTTTTTTCAGGTAAGACCAATGAGAAGTTAGTTCCTATTCAAGAAGAAACTGATATTCTTAGTATTCAAGGATTTGTTGGTAAACCTGAATTTGCTAAAAAAAATCGTGGAGAGCAATTCTTCTTTGTAAATGACAGGTATATTAAAAGCGGTTATTTACACCATGCAGTGATGAATGCTTATGATGGTTTGTTGCCTAATGCAGCACAACCAAGTTATTTTATTTATTTGCAAGTGCCACCGCATACGATTGATATTAATATACATCCAACTAAAACTGAAATTAAATTTGATGATGAACATGCTTTATATGCTATTTTACGTTCTGCAATTAAACATAGTTTAGGGCAATTTAATGTGACTCCAGCTTTAGATTTTGATAGAGATCCTAATTTAGATACACCTTATGAATATCAAAATAAATCAGCAGAGTATCCAATGGTTCAAGTAGATAGGACCTACAATCCCTTTGCTGATGAAAAACCTGTAAAATCTTTTTCTGGGGGAGGATTGTCCTTCAAGAAAATAGAAACTATGCAAAGTTGGGAAAGTTTGTATGTTGGTTTGAAGCAAGATACTATTGAAACAGAAACTTTTTCTTTTGAAAATGAAGAAGTGACAGCATCCTTATTTGATGAGAAAGAAGAAGAAAATACAATCAATCGGACCTATCAAATACACAAAAAATATATTGTTAGCCCCATTAAGTCAGGGATGGTTATTATTGATCAAAGTAGAGCGCATCAACGCGTTTTGTATGAGCAATTTTTAACCAGTATGACAGTGCATCAAGCTTCTAGTCAGCAACTGCTGTTTCCATTGCAATTACATTTTTCAAATAATGAAATGAAATTAATTGCTGAATTGCAACCTTCTTTGGCAAATACAGGATTTGTTTTTGAAGCATTTGAAACTGATGCAGTTCATATTTCAGGAATCCCTGTTAATACCACCGAAAGTGAAGTTTCAATAGTTTTAGAACAATTAATAAGCGATTTAGAAGACGGAATTCCTGATAGTAGTTTCAGTCAGAATGATACTATAGCCAAATCTATGGCAAAGAGTTTATCCGTTAAAACAGGGGTTTATTTAACTGAAAAAGAACAAGAAAATTTGGTTAACAACCTTTTTGCTTGTAAAGAACCTAATGTTTCACCCTTTCAAAAACCAACTTTCATCATGATGCGTGTGGAAGATATCGATAAAAGATTTGCCTTATGATTAGAATAACTCCAGTTGTCAAACAACTATTACTATTAAATATTATTTTTTTTATTGGATCACAGATACCAAGTACACATGCGTATCCATTGTTTTCTGAATTTTATATAGAAAACCCAAATTTTAAGATTTGGCAACCTTTGACTAGTATGTTTATGCATGCCCCAATGCCAAATTTTATGCATATCTTTTTCAATATGTTTGCTTTGTATTCTTTCGGTAGTGCTTTAGAACATTTTTGGGGAGGTACTAAATTTTTATTTTTTTACGTTTCGTGTGGATTAGGAGCCATTTTTTTGAACGAGGGTATTCATTACTATCAATACCATCATGCACTATCTTTATTGCAAGAAGCTAATGTTTCTCCTCAAGAAATATTGACTTTTTTGAGTGAAGGGAAATACAATACTAAAATATTAGATACTATACCATTATCTAATTTAGAGGATATGTTTCAGGCATATAATTCGCAAACATTAGGCGCATCTGGTGCTATTTATGGATTGTTAGTGGCATTTGCTTTTATGTTTCCTACTGCAGAATTGGGAATTATGTTTATTCCAATTCCCATTAAAGCCAAATATTTTGTTCCAGGTTTATTGGCAATTGATTTGTTTTTAGGATTCAAAGGGCAATCTATTTTTGGCGCTGGAAGTACAGGAATTGCACACTTTGCCCATATTGGTGGTGCTTTAACAGGATTTATAATGATGTGGATTTGGAAGAAAAATCAATTTAATAACAGACGTTGGAATTAATATGACAGTATTTGAAGATTTAAAAATACAATACAAAATTGGCGGTGTTGCTATCCGTTTGATATTTTGGAATATACTTTTTTTTGTAGTTCCGGAGGTAGTTTTTTCGCTATCAAAATTATTTTCAATTCATATTGATTATTTTAATTATGTTAGTCTTTCTTCCAATAGCATTAATTTGTTATGGAAACCGTGGTCTATATTATCGTATGCTTTTTTTCATAGCGGAATCCTTCATTTAATAATGAACATGTTAATGTTGTTCTATGTTGGTAGATTATTCACGACTTTTTTTACTGAAAAACAATTATTTGGAACCTATATTTTAGGAGCTATTTTTTCAGGAGTAATCTTTATTATCGGTTATACTTTTTTACCTGCATTAATAAATGTTAATACTGATATGATTGGGGCTTCAGGTGCAATTATGACTATATTAATTGCTACTGTAACCTATCAACCTTTCATGGAAGTAAGGCTTTTTGGAATATGGAAGTTTTCGCTTTGGCAACTTGCGTTTCTGTTTTTATTTATTGATATGATTCAATTATCAATGAACAATACTGGTGGACATATCGCTCATCTAGCAGGTGCTTTATTTGGGTTTATCTATATCAAACTCCTTATAAATGGAACTGATCTAAGCACAATAGTAACGCGTGTAATAGATTTTTTTGTTACTTTGTTTCAACCCAAAAAGAAAACACCTTTCAAAAAGGTACATATAAATCCCAAAAAAGCAGTTACTAAAAGCCAAAGTAAAATAGTAATCAAAGACAAAACACAACAACAAATAGACGAAATATTAGATAAAATAAGCCAATCAGGCTACGATAGTCTAACCGCCGAAGAAAAAGAATTTCTATTCAAAGCAGGGAAATAATTTAAAAAAAGAGAAAAGTTAATATAGATATTAAAGAAGACTTAGTGCCTAAAAGTATTTGTGGCAATAAATATGAAAAAGCTATCTTGGTTCAATAAAGCAATGTTTTTCTTTAATATAGTACTTACTGTATTGACATTTCTCGCTTATGTATTGCCTTTTTTAGCTCCAAAGTTATTTCCTTTTTTATCAGTACTAACATTAATCCTTCCTTTATTTTTAATTCTTAACGGATTGTTCTTTATCTATTGGATCTTCCAATTGAAAAGACAAATGATCCTTTCTGGAATAGTATTAATAATAGGTATTACATTCGTTAATAAATTCTATAAATTTTCTTCTAATGAAAAGCCAATTGAAGACAAAGATTTTATTGTAATGAGTTACAATGTTAGGTTGTTCAATGTTTTCAAATGGATTCCTCGTGAAAACATAGGGGATGATATTCTAGGTTTTATCAACGAACAAAACCCTGATATCCTTTGTATTCAAGAATATTCAGAAACCGCAAAAGTTGATTTACGCGTATACAAGCACAAATTCATTTTTATGGAAGGGAAAAAAATTAAAACAGGTCAAGCCATTTTTTCTAAATTTCCAATCGTAAACAGAGGAAATATTGAATTTCCAAAATCCGACAATTTGATTATATATGCCGATATCCGTAAGGGAAAAGACACCATTCGCGTCTATAATATGCATTTACAATCTATTAAAATCTCTCCCGATGTCAATGAAATGCAAGATAATGTAGATTCAATAAGTCAACAAAAATCACAATTGGTTGTCAGACGAATTAGCGAAGCTTTCAAACAACAACAACACCAAGCTGAAATATTGATGAATCACAAAAAAAAGTGTCATTACCCAATGATAATCTGTGGCGATATGAATAATAGCGCTTTTTCTTATGTATATAGAAGCATAAAAGGAAATTTAAATGATTGTTTTGAAGAAGCTGGAAATGGCTTTGGACAGACATATAACTTCAAATACTATCCTGCAAGAATTGATTACATTTTCGCTGACAAAAGCATGAAAGTAAAAAACTTTCAAAATTTTTCTAATTTTAAAAAATCAGATCATTATCCAATAGTTGCCAGACTAATGATCGAATAATTTCCAATCACACTTGCTTCCGCTCCAGTCACTTGACTACGTCTCAATAAAAAGAAAAGAAATAATTTACAATAAAGAAGTAGCTGTAGTAGACGCAACAGTTTGACTTTTCAAATATGTCAAAGCATGGCGCCCTTCATTAAACAACAAATCCAAAATGCTCAAGTTATTGATAAAACCATGTTTATCACCAAAAACTTGTGTATAAGGTTCAATTATAGTGGTGTCTTTTTTACCATTAACCAAGTTGCGATAATCAACAACATCAGTAACTTCATTAAAATATTCAGTAGTTTCCTTATAAGTAAATGGCATTCCCAAACATTTAGAAACCAATTCCATAGTTTGCAAATTCAAATCCATCAAAAAAAATTGCTTCTTTGTGAAAATTGGTAGTAAATCATCCTCAAAATATTCAAAATAAGGCGAAGTTCTATAAGCCGCTTCCAATGATTTAAAATGTTGCTTTTGCCAATCAAAAGCCGTTTCAAGTCTAATATCCTTAATCCTTTGATGCGCTTCCTTTGAATGTTTTATAGGAACATTTAACAACTGAATCCCATTCGGACTATAGATATACATTCGATTTCTATTGGTTTGTTTCTGAAAATTATCCTCCATTTCCAAAATCACTTCTTCAGCTTTTGAAACTGCAACAAATTGACTTATCGATGGAAAATAACTAGGATGAATTAAAATGCTATTCATTGCTAACGTACTCTATTTTTGATCTGCTTTGCGTTTTTTCCAGAAATATTCTCCCACAAAATAAGCTCCAAGTAAAATCAAGAAAAATTTAAAATACGATTGTGGTTGTCCTTCGCCACTAACAGTAGTAAACAGTCGTTCCCAACGAATTTTATTCATTATGCCTTTTCCTTCACTGTTCCAACTCATCCAAATAAATATTGGTTTACCCACAATATGATCTTCAGGAGTATATCCAAAATAACGAGCGTCTAATGAATTATGACGATTATCTCCCATCATCCAATAATAATTTTTTTGAAAAGTATAAGAAGTTACTTTTTTATTATTTATGAATATATCATTACCAACAATTTTTAATTTATTTCCTTCATATTCTGTTATAATTAATCTATATTGAGGAAGTGTTTTTAAATTTAAAGTCACTTTTTTTCCAGCTTGTGGGATATATATTGGGCCGTAATTATCACAACTCCAATTATTGTTTTCGGACTTATCATGAGGTTTATCAGGGAATATAGAAGATTCATGTTCACGAATTATTCTAATTACAGAATCAATTGTAGAATTTTTTCTTAATTGGTCTGCTCCTTTAAAAGTTAAATTTGCAACTACTTGGTAATCGTTTACTTCTTGAAGATTTAAATTTACTTGTTTTATAATATCTTCTGGAATTCCATTTGAACTAGTTGTAATTTTAAATTTACCATCTTCTGATATTTTTTGTGGTTCGCTTGTAAGGTAATGTTTTATTGCATCAAATTGATCATTATTGTAAAATTGAACTTCAAAAGTTCTATTGAATTCTGTTGAACCAACTTCACTTAATAATTCAGTTGAAACACCTTTCTTTGAATAAACATTATAATTGTATTGAGGTTTTGCTCTTTCAGGTAAGATCAATTCTTTTCCATTAATAAAAACAATACCATTTTTTATTTGCAAACTATCCCCTGGAATACCTACACATCGTTTTACATAATTTGTTTTTTTATCAATAGGTTTATCATATCTTATATCAGTTGAAAGATACATGTTGTACGCTGTATCTCTCGGCCAGTTAAAAACAACAATATCATTATTTTTAATTTTTTCAAAACCTGGAAATCTAAAATAAGGTAATTGAGGCCATTTAAGATATGACTTTGTATGAACTACAGGCAAAGTGTCATGAACCATCGGAGCCGCTACAGTAGTCATTGGTACTCGTGCACCATAATTC
>CAIWKX010000198.1 GCA_903913315.1 uncultured Bacteroidota bacterium
ATTAATGTTAGCTGTAAAACCTATAATTGAACCTTTCACTTTCCAAGATTTTCCTCCTATTACGTTTAGTAACATATAATCACTCAATTTTTCTTGTTGTAACAATTGTTCTCCTCTAGCTGTAGTTGCATCTGAAGAAGGAACTCCAGGAGAAAAATTACTGTCATCATAAAAATGATTGGTTCTTGTTATCGGAGCTACATCTACATAGTTTCCTCCAATATAATTGGCATTAGCACCCACCCACCAAAATTTAGGAGCTCTATATTCTAACCCAATAGAAGCAGCTTGTTGAGGCGTACCTGCTTGTTTGTAATTTTTAAGGTTAGAATTACCATAATCCAAAATTGGTTTTGTATTTGTTGCTGTTGCATTAGCATCTACATTTACAAATACATCTGGATTACTAGTATAAATATATTCTCCATAAGCCGCACTTGCAGTCACTTTAAGTGTAGAAGTAATAGGGTATTCAGCGCCAAACTCTAATCCAATATTTCTTTTGTCGACACCGTTCATGGTCTCTGCTACAAATAAACCACCATTACTAGCCGTTGGATTTGCAGTACTAGCAGCAGAAACACTACCAATGGCATCTGAATAAAAATAAGTTGTTTCAGATTGATGCTGAATTTTTGAGTAGAAAGCTGTTAATCTAGTTTTCAATTTTGCAGTGTTGATAATGTAACTCACATCAGCACTTGATATAATTTCACTTTGAATACCATCCACCGTATTGTTATTTAAACGGGCATTATTAAATACATTTTTTAACCCTGGAGCTTTTGACATATATGCTCCATTAAAAGTTAAAAATTGTTTTCCTGTAATTTTATAAGTCAATCCTCCTTTGAATCCAAAATTGTCAAAAGTATATTTATCACTTTTCCCAAAAGAATTTGTTGGGTAATAACCATTTCTATACAAACCTTCTCTTTGATATTCTGATCTAGAGAATGATTGTGTCATAAAAAAATCAAATTTTTTGTAATTGAATTTGAATTGAGTAAAAGCATCAATATTATTTGACATCAAATTGTAATTGTATCCAAAAGTATCTCCAACATGAATTTGTCTGTTTGGGTTGTTCAAATCTTGTTGTTGTTGATTGGCACCAACGCCATATAATGTTACATCATTAAAATAACTTCCACCCAATAAATCTAGCATGTTTTGGAAATTATGCGATTTTAAATTTCGATAAGTAGCTCCTGCATTAAAAGAAATTCTATCAGCCAATTGAGAACTTAAGATCGTATTTGCTGTGAATGTTTTATCGTCGGTTCTATCTTCGTATAAGGTATAAACACTTTTACCATTTGGTTGATTACTATTGATAAGATATTGCCAATTTAATTGCCCATCAGCCAAAAATGCTTGTTTGTTTGCTTCGGCTTGATTAAAATCTGGAGTCCAATCATATCCTCCATTTGCTGTGTTGGTTGGGTTGGGATTATAGGTATAGTTGGCAATTTCATAACTTGGTAAATTATGATAATACGTTGGGTCAGGATTAGTAACTCCTTGGTAGGTCAATCTACTATTTCCTACTTTACCAAATTGATACGACACGTTTGTATTAATGTTTGTTTTCGGAGTAACTTTCCAATAATCACTTAAAATAAAAATAGGCTCTTCTACCGTTTTTACTCTAGAATTTCTTTGTTTTCCATCTTGCCAACCCCAATAAGAGTTATATTTATCTCCTTTTAAGTCGATTACTTCTTGTGTATTTGGTGATGTTTTGCCTTTAGAATCTCTATCATAAATTGATGTAAGATTCAAAGAGTTATTGGAAGTTATTTTTTTCTCAACGCTAGCAAAAAATGAATTGGAAGACATACTTGTTCCATCAAAGTAGCCATTATCACCAAAACGTCTCGAAGCAGAAATAGTATAAGCCCACCCGTCTTTTCTCATTCCAGAAGAAGTGGTTCCCATTACTCTTCCATTATAATTTGTATTTGTACCGGCCATAGAAACTCTATTTCCTGGTCTATATAATGAAGCTCTTGTATTAATTTCGTTTGTTCCCACAATACCTCCAAAAGCATAATCTGATGGCGCTAAGCCTGAAGTGAACTCTTGGTTTCTAGTAGCATCTGACAAACCTCCCCAATTGCTGTATTGTGGTCTTCCATCATACGCTTTATTCATAGTGATACCATTAATCATGGTTGTTCCATATTCACTATCCAAACCACGTAATCTAAAATGAGCGGCTCCCCAATTAAAAGCTACCGATTGATTGAAAGCATCTCTTGAAGATTGTAATAAACTTGAGGTGTTTTCAGACCCATTGTTATCATCTTCCAATTCATTATCAGATATTGCTATTAAACTGCTTTGTTCTTCTTGGGTAATGTCGACATCTAAAACAATTGTTCCTAAATCTAACATTTTCCCTCTTACAACTTCAATTGTAAGCAGCTGGTCTTTATAACCCGCACTTTTTACTAATACTAATTGACTCCCAACTGGAGCACTTTTGAAAACAAATCTCCCCTGAGAATCTGTAATTTCTGTTAAACTAGTGTTTTGAACAGAAGCGATAACATCTTGCAATGGTTTTTGCGTTTTTGAATCTACCACTTTACCCGAGAAACCAGTCTCTGATTGAGCAAATACAAAACACACTTGCATCACAAACAACATACTAATGACAAGCTTTTTCATAAATTGATTTAAATTAATTTTTCTTACAACTGAAGTCTTAATAAAAACTTAACAGCCTACAAAGGTACATTATTTTAATAATATTACTAATTTTGACCCTGAAGTTTAAAAAACTTGACATTAATTTAATATACAAATTATGAAAATTAAATCCCTTATCGTTCTTTTTGTTGGATTATTCGCAACAATTGTGGTAAATGCGCAAGCTAAAAAATATTTTGTGCATACTGTCGCATTTTACAATTTTGAAAACTGTTATGACACCATAAACGATCCTAAAACCTTTGATGAAGAGTGGTTACCCTCTGGAGCTCAAAATTGGACCTCTAAAAAATACCATCAAAAATTAGAGAATATATCTAGAGTTCTTTCAGAAATTGGAACCGGTGAAAACAAAAATGCTCCAACTTTTATTGGCGGTGCAGAAATTGAAAACAGAGGGGTATTAGAAGATTTAATTAAGCAGCCCAAATTAATCAACTACGATTATGGCATTGTTCACTATGATTCTCCTGATCGAAGAGGTATTGATGTTGCTTTATTGTATCAGAAAAAACATTTTAGAGTAACTAGCTCTATTAATATTCCGTTATTGATTTATAAAAATCAAGAAGGAAAAGAAGATAGTAAAGATAATGGAGATGAGTTAACACATGACAAAGCTGTAGCCGATAAAAAAAATAATCGAGTTTATACCCGTGATCAATTGTTGGTCACTGGATTTCTTGATGGAGAAGAAATTAACATTATTGTCAATCATTGGCCATCGCGTTCGGGTGGAGAAAAGAAAAGTTCTCCTTTTCGAGAAGCAGCAGGGGCTTTGAATAGAAGAATTATAGATTCGTTAATAAAAATTAACCCAAATGCCAAGATTATTACTATGGGTGATTTGAATGATGGCACCTATAATAAAAGCGTTAAAGAAGGCATTGGTGCTAAACTTAAAAAAACAGAATTAAAAAAATCAGGTGATATTTACAATCCTTTTGAGCAAATGGCTAAAGATGGCAATGCTACTTTATTCTATAAAGATGCTGGTGATATTTTTGACCAGATTATGGTGTCTGAAAAGGTTGTACAACCCGGCGATGCTTCCTATAAATATTGGAAAGCAGGTGTTTGGAATCAACCCTATATGATTCAAACTTTAGGACAATATAAAGGCTATCCGCTGCGACATTCTGCTAACGAAGTTGGCTTTAGTGACCACTTCCCGGTTTATATATATCTGATTAAGGAAAGAAATTAAAATACATGAAACCGTCTCAATAACCGAGGCGGTTTTTTTGTGAAAGGCGCTTTGCTTGGAAAACTGGAAGATAGATTTTTTAAACACAAAAGCCACAAAAGATTTTTTTGCCGTAATGGCGCTGAGTACAATCGCTACAAATATAAAAGGTTTTGTATTGGTAAGGCACAAAGGCGCTTCGCTTGGAAAACTGGAAGGTCGATTTTTTAAACACAAAAGCCACAAAAGATTTTGTTGGAGAATACTACAAAGTACTTTCGCTTGAGTTTTTTTCTGACCAGTATATTACTAACTTCTTCGTACTTTGTTCCTACTTTGTTCGCAGCATGTTCGCAAAAACACCCCCTTTTGCGAACATGCTACGAACAAAGCACGAACATGCTACGAACAAAACCCCCTTTTTTACGCGCTTTGCTTTCAAAACCTTGCAACTCTTTCAAACCTATTCATTTTGTTGATTGATCGATTGTTGTTGTTTTTATTATGTAATTATATTAAAGCCTTTTAGCAACCTATTCCTTCTTTTGAAAGCTTGTAAATTATAGAGGCTACTCTATTCAAAAATTGCAAATGCTAATTAAAAGTCTTCTGCCTATGTGAGATTTATTTATATTTGAGGAAATATAACATATCGCAGGGGACATTTGCAGTATAGTGCAAAAAGAAGGTTTTGCGGAGCTATGGAAATTAAATAACTAAATATGGACATCAAACTTTTTTTGTTTAGTATTCTTTTTATAATAGTAGGATTTTCAATAATGTAAAGAAATAAATTTTACAAGTATGAAACAGATGATATGTTATTTGCTGCGACATTAAAGGTCTTTTTAAGCAGATTACTTTTTAGCTTGATTGGCGTTTATGGTTTGATTATCAAAATATTAAAATTATAGTTTAAAAGTCATAATACAACTTCATCAAAGTTTTGAACTTTGATGAAGTAAACCGAAAAAAATGAATGAAATGAAAACCATAGGAATAGGATTTATATTAATTCTCATTGGTATACTAATTCTCTGGTATACTTCTAAAAACTCTAAAAAAGGTGTTTTATCTTCTATTAATAATTTCCAAGGATATACCGGTGGAATAGGTTTTATAATATGGGGAATAATATATATATTAAATAATTTGCATTTATGGTAAATGATTA
>CAIWKX010000199.1 GCA_903913315.1 uncultured Bacteroidota bacterium
GGAACAATTTATGCACATACTGGAGTTACGCTAAATGGTACTGCATGGCAAAATGTTATCGGTACTTGGGGCAATGATACTACTCAACCTGCTTTAACATTGGTTTCCGGCACTGTTTATAAATTGGTTTTGACTCCAACAATAATGCAAATGTACAGTGTAACTAGTGGTTCTATTACTAAAATAAATATTGTTTTTAGAAACGCATTAAGTACTGCACAAACTGTCGATTTGACTCTTGATGTAGGTGCTTTTCAATCGACGTTAATTACGCCAGCTGAAAATAGTACTACTATTTTAAGTAGTGGTAGCAATTTAGCAATTTCTGCTAGTAATACTAACGGAACTGCTAGTTATAATTTATTAGCTAACGGTGTAAGTATTAGTGCTACATCTGGATCTACATTTAGTTATACGGATTCTAATATTCTAGCCAATAGAAATTATGAGTTAGACATAACGCAAGGAATTACAACTTTTAAAAAGATATTCACTGTAATTGTTGTTCCAACTGTTGTAAATCAAGCAATGGCAACAGGGCTTGAAGATGGAATAACTTATAACTCGACTGATACTTCAAAGGCCACTCTGGTTTTGACTGCTCCAGGCAAAGATTTTGTTTATGTTGCAGGAAGCTTTAATAATTGGACACCGGACGGCAGTTATGCTATGAAAAAAGATCCTTCAACAGGTAAGTTCTGGTTAGAATTAACTGGTTTAACTGCTGGCACAAATTATACCTATCAATATTGGGTTGTTGACCAAACACCGACAACTAATTCGCAAGCATTTATTAAAGTTGCTGATCCTTTTTCAACTTTAGTATTATCTCCTTATGATGATCCTTCTATTCCAGCAGCAAGTTATCCAAATATGCCTGTTTATCCAGCAGGACAGCAATTTGAAGTAACGGTATTACAAACGGGTCAAACACCTTATAATTGGAGTAGTGCAACCACTGGTTTTGTAAAACCAAGTAAAGATAATTTGGTTGTTTATGAAGTGCTTATTCGTGATTTTGATGCTACAAGAACCTTTCAAGATTTAATTAACAGAATGAGTTACTTCGTTAATCTTAAAATCAATGCAATTGAATTGATGCCTGTAATGGAATTTGAAGGTAATGAAGGTTGGGGTTATAATCCTAGTTTTCATATGGCATTAGATAAGTTTTATGGCCCTAAAGCAAAATTGCAAGAATTGATTGACTTGTGTCATCAAAACGGTATTGCAGTTATTCTTGATATTGCATTTAATCATGCTTTTGGAAGATGCCCATTGGTTAGAATGTGGCAAAATGACCCAACTAACACAGGTTATGGAATTCCTGCTACAGATAATCCTTATTTTAATGTTGTGGCTACCCATAGTTACGGGGTAGGTAATGATTTTAATCATTCCTCAGCTTATACCAAATATTTTGTGGAAAGAACGATCAAGCAATGGGTTCAAGAATTTAAGGTGGATGGTTTTCGATGGGATTTAACCAAAGGATTTACACAAGCTTGCACAGCTGGAGATGATACTTGTACTAATGCATATCAACAAGATCGTGTTGATATTTTAAAAGGATATGCAGATTATCAATGGTCATTAGATCCTTATCTATATGTAATTTTTGAGCATTTAGGAATTGATAGTGAAGAACAACAATGGGCCAACTATAGAATTTCTGAAACACCAAGTAAAGGAGTAATGATGTGGAAAGAAGAAACATATCCATATACTCAATTAATAGAAGGATATACAACAGGTGCTGATATTTCTGGAATAGGTGCTGATGCACATGGATTTACAGCTAAAAGAGCTATGGGGTATCCTGAAAGTCATGATAAAGAAAGATTAGTGTATTCTGCAATTACTTATGGAAATGGAAGTGGATCTAGTCCAATTCCAGGTAGTTTAAATACATCTTTATATAGAATGTCTGCGATTGGAGCTACAAGTTTATTGGTGCCTGGTCCAAAAATGATTTGGGATTTTGCTGATCTTGGAATGAACTATTCTATTTTCACTTGTACAGACGGTACTGTTAATACTGACGTAGATGCTACTGCAGGTGATTGTAAATTAGCAACCAAACCACAACCACAATGGACAAATAATTGGTTAGGTGTAACACAAAGAGTAAAAATATACAACGATTGGTCGAAAATGATTAATATGAAAAGAAATAATGCTGTTTTTAATGGTAGTTATGCTATTAGTCCTATTTCAACAAATGCTCTTTTACAAAGAATTTATGTGTATGACAATACACTGCCAACTACTCAACTTAAAAATGTAGTTATACTAGCTAATTTTACTACTAGTTCATCAGCTGTTGAACCTAACTTTCCTTATACTGGAACTTGGGTAAATTTGATGGATAATACGACAATCAATGTTACGAGTACAACGGCGAATCCAATTACTATTGAGGCAGGAGGGTATAGAATTTATGGTAATCAAGCTGCATTAACAACCGAAGTTTTCAATCCATTGGAGATGATTTCATTGTTTCCTAATCCAGCAATGGATAATTTTTCTTTGAATGGAAGTTTTGATAAAGTTCAAGTATATTCTTTAACGGGACAATTGGTTAAAGTATATACGAATACCACAGAAGATTATAAATATTCAGTTTCAGATTTGAATCAAGGTATTTATTTAGTTAAAGTTACCGATGCGGATAATCGTGAAAAAACAATGAGATTAATTAAGCAATAATTTTTTGAGTTAGTTTTAAAATACATTGCTAAAAAGACCTTTCATAATTGTGAAAGGTCTTTTTTATTCGGGTTAATTGTCATAAATTTGCACCTTAAAGATTGATAATAAATGAGAAAATCCCTTATAAAATCATTTAAAATCTTTGGAATAACAATAGCTGTCATTTTAGTAATGATGTTTTTGTTTCCCATTGTTTTTCCTGGTAAAATTGAAAAAGAAGTCAAAGAATTTGCTAATCATAAATTAAGAGGCGAGCTGAACTTTAAAGAAGCTAATCTGTCTTTTTTTAAGCACTTTCCATCACTTACACTTTCTCTAAATAAATTTACACTTAAAGGTTCTGCACCTTACGCAAATGAAACTTTAGTTTCTGCGGATGAAATTGCTTTTGGAATTAATTTAAAAAGTTTACTTTTTGATAAAGCAGTAACAATTGATAAAATATTTCTTTCTGATGCTTTGATGAATGTTAAAGTTAATGAGAAAGGAGAAGCCAATTACAATGTTTATGTTTCAGATTCAAAAGCAACAACACCAAAGGATACTTCTTCAACAGGATTGAGACTGGACAAAATAGCTATTAAAAACTCTCATTTGATATATGATGATAAATCAACAAAGATTTTAGTTGATGCTAAAGGTTTCAATTATATTGGAAAAGGAGATTTAAATAAAGCAGTTTTTGATTTAGATACTGAAGCAATAATCGATAATTTTAATTTTAATTTTGGGGGAGAACAGTATTTAAAAAATAAAAAAATTGACGCCAATCTTATTACCAAAATAAATACTAATTCTCTTGATTTTATTTTTCAGCAGAATGATTTAAAAATCAATAAGCTTCCTATCGAGTTCAAAGGAAAACTAGATTTCCTAAAAAATGGGTATGATTTAGATTTTAAAGTACAATCACAAAACAGCTTGCTTAATGATTTTTTTACTGCCATGCCACCAAGTTATGTTACATGGCTTGAGAAAACTAAAGTAAAAGGGACTACCGATTTGTTGATGACTTTAAAAGGAAAATACATTGCATCAACTAATGAAAAACCAGATTTAGGTTTCAGTATGAAAATTAGAAATGGGGAGATTAATTATAAAAATTCTAAAATTCCTGCCAGCAATGTTTTTCTAAATTTTGATACTAAATTGCCTGCGCTTGATACAGAAAAACTACAAGTAAATGTTGATTCCTTGTTCTTTAATGTTGGGAAAGATTATGTAAAAGCAATTGTTAAATCACAAGGGCTTTCTAAACCAGTAGTGCATGCGAAAATAAAATCGGTAATTGATTTAGGAAAATTGGATAAAGCAGTTGGATTGGAAAACATGGATTTAAAAGGAATTCTAAAACTTGATATTTCTGCTGATGGAGTTTATGATAAAAAGAACAATATAATCCCTAAAACTAAAGGAAAAGTGGATTTTAAAAATGGTTATATTAAAACAAAATATTATCCAAATCCAATTACTAATATAAATGTCCTTGCTTCTATGGACGATGTTTCTGGAAACGTGAAAGATTTTAAAATAGTCTTAGCTCCAGCGTCATTTGATTTTGAAGGAAGTCCTATTTCGGTTACTGCCAATCTTGAAAATTTAGAGAATGTAAAATATGATATAAAAGCGAAAGGAGAACTTGATTTAGCTAAAATATATAAAGTATTTTCTAAACAAGGATTGGATATTCAAGGATACATTAAAGCTGATGTTGCTTTTCAAGGAACACAGGCCGATGCAATGAAAGGCAATTATAAAAATTTGAATAACAAAGGAACATTAATCCTTAAAAATATTAGCACTACCTCTGAATTTCTTCCTAAACCATTTTTGATTAGAGAAGGTGAATTTACGTTCAATCAAGATAAGATGACTTTCAATAATTTTTCTGCTACTTATGGTCAATCTGATTTTAAGATGAATGGGTATATGCAGAATGTAATTGATTTTGTATTGTCTAAAAATGGGGTATTAAAAGGGAATTTCAATTTGGATGCTGGTTATATCAATGTAGATGAGTTTATGGCTAATTCTGCCAAAAATCAAGCTACAGCAAATGCTGTTGCAGGGACCATTCCTGTAACATCGACGCCTATGACTACTGCGCCAACTGGAGTAGTTGTAATCCCTTCTAATTTTGATTTACAATTCAATTGTAACGCACAAAAAGTAGATTTTGATGAATTGAAAATCCAAAATCTAAAAGGAAATGTAGTTATTAAAAATGGTAAGTTGATGCTCAACAAATCAGGATTTGATATTATTGGTTCAAATGTAAATATGGACATTGTTTATGGAAGCGAAGCTGCAGACAGAGCCTTTTTTGATTTCAAAGTACTTGCTAAAGAATTTGACGTAAAACGTGCCTACAACGAAATTAAAATGTTTCGTGAAATGGCATCGGCTGCCGAAAATGCATCAGGAATAGTTTCTTTAGATTATAAAGTAGCTGGAAAACTGAATGGTGGTATGCAACCCATTTATCCTTCATTAACTGGAGGTGGAGTACTTTCTGTTAAAGACGTAAAAATGAAAGGTTTCAAAATGTTTGGTGCTGTAAGTAAGAAAACAGGAAAAGACGCAATGAAAAATCCAAATCTATCTGAGGTTGATATAAAGACTACTATTAAAAATAACATCATCACAATAGAAAGATTTAAGTTTAAAGTGGCTGGGTTCCGTCCTAGAATTGAAGGAACAACGAGTTTTGATGGTGGATTAAATATTAAGATGCGATTGGGATTACCACCATTAGGAATCATCGGTATACCACTTACTATAACGGGAACGAAAGACAATCCGAAAGTAAAAATAGGTAAACAATCGGAAGATTTAAAGGAAACGGAATATGTAGAACCAACACCAACTCCTGCACCTGTAAAACCTTAAATATCAAAACGCATCAATTCTCATTGGTGCGTTTTTCTGTAAAAAATATTCTTTCACTATTTCCATTTCTTATCTCTTTTATATTAAAAATTAAATTGTAGAAAAGATTAGACAACAAAGTATTTTCCAAGCTAAACTATTTTTTCTAGTTTTATACATTAAATTACTAGACACAATTTTATCCCTTAAACTAAATTAATTATGAAAATGAAATTATTATTGATAGCAATTCTTCTACTAAGTTTTCAAAACTTTTTTGCTCAAGATGCTCCTCAAACTCAAGTTTTAGATACTTCAAAATCTAAGGACATTACATTAGAAAAACAAAGATTGGAACAACAATTGAAAGATGATAAACAAGCTTTAAAAAGACAAGAAGAAGCTGAAGAACAAATAAAAAAAGCCGAGAGAGCTCAAAAAGAAGCTAAAAAAGCAGAACGAAAAGCAGAGAAAGAGCAAGACAAAATTGAAAAAGAGCAAAGACGAATTGAAGAAGCTCAAGAGGATATTGAAAAATACCAAAAAAGAGTAGAAAAGGAGCAGAAAGAATTTGATAAAATGCAACTAAAATTCGAAAAAAAACTATCAAAAGGGAAGCTTTCTCCGATAGAAATAGAAGAAGGTAATGTTGCGATTACCAAACAACAATTGAAAATTAAAGAAGCACAAGAAGATTTAGATAAAGCCCAAAAGAAATTAAATAAATTACGATAATAAAATCTCTATTTCGGTTAAAATAAAAGCTCCAAAGTTGAAATACTTTGGAGCTTTTTTTATGATTAAGATAAATGGAATTACGATTTTACCGCTTTTTCCTTTTTAACTTTTGAAGTCAATTCTTTTTTTCCACCACCCGATTGTAAATCATCTAAAACATGCAATGCTTCTTCAATATAAATGTCTTTAGCTAGGCTTTCATGCCATCTGTCACGTTTTTCTTTTAAAGTAACATCTGCTTTCATTTGCTCTTCTTCATACGGAAGTGATTTGAATTTTAAATTATTAGTATAATCGGTGATCGATTTGTATTTTTTGCTAGTATCTTCAAGTTGTTTTTGTTCTTGTTTGAATTTATCCATTTGCAAACTATACACATTCTCTTTGTTTCTAGCTTCTCTCCATTTTGCATTTTCATCAATCAGTTTCAATTGTGGATTGTTTTCCAAACGCTTTTTGCTGTTAGCAATTGCAGTACTAAAATTGGTTTGTTTGTCCCACACTTTATAATCAGCAGCATCTATTTTATCCCATGGCATTGCGTTGTCTACATCACGTTCTCCCATTTTTAAATACGCATAACTATCAGGCATCACAATATCACTTTTTACGCCTTCCAATTGAGTTGATCCTCCATTAATTCTATAGAATTTTTGAGTAGTAGTTTTTAACGCACCTAAGTCACCCAACGTATTTCCTCTCACAAATTGATTCAAATCAATAACATTTTGAACCGTTCCTTTACCATAGGTTTGTTTGCTTCCAATAATAACGGCACGTTTGTAATCTTGCATAGCCGCAGCTAAAATTTCTGATGCAGAAGCTGAAAACTCATTAGTCATGATTACTAAAGGACCATCCCATTCTACTTTTGGATCTTTATCATAAAGCACTTCTTTTTTTCCTGCAGCCGATTTTATTTGTACAATTGGTCCTTGTTCAATAAATAAACCACCAATATCTACAACAGTTTTTAAAGAACCACCTCCGTTATCTCTAACGTCCATAATAATACCTTGTACGTTTTCTTTTTTCAAACGTTCCACTTCAATAGCAATATCTTTTCCAGCATCACGACTGTCTTTATTTTCAAAATCAATATAGAATTTTGGTAAATAAATAACACCATATTTTAAACCATTTTTTTCAACAATACTTGATTTTGCATACGTTTCTTCTATTTCTACTTCATCTCTAATAATAGAAATAACTTTTATAGAACCATCTGTTTTTTTAACAGTCAGTCGTACTTCCGTTCCTTTAGGTCCTTTTATTTTTTTAACTACATCATCCAATCGCATACCGACTACATCAACGGGTTCGCTATCTCCTTGTGCAACTTTTAATACAACATCGCCAGCTTCCAATTCTTTTTCTCGCCAAGCAGGTCCTCCCGAAATTAATTCGGTGATTTCAGTTAAATCATTTTTCTTTTGAAGACGAGCGCCAATACCTTCTAGTTTTCCACTCATACTCACATCAAAACGCTCTTTTTCATCGGGAGCAAAATAAGAAGTATGTGGATCAAAGCGAGTTGCAATAGCATTTACAAAAACAGAAAACCAATCTTCTCTACTCAATTCTTTTTGAATAAAATTAAAATTATCATCAAGAGATTTTAAGCTGGAAGCTCTAGTTTCTTTTTCTAATTGCGTATACGTTTTAGGAGTTAAAGTATCCGTTTTTTCAAGACTAGCTTTAAATTTTGCTTCCAATTCTGGAGTCAATTTATCGCCCATTTTCAATTTATACTCTTTTATTTTTTCACCAGGAGACTTTAATTTATTTTTTAATAAATCGTCTTGCAATTTTTGTTTTTCAACTAAAGATGCTAAGGTTGACAATTTTACTTGTTTTCTCCAACGCTCTTTTAGTTCATCAACCGTTTTACAATAGGGTGCTTTTTCATAATCCGTATTGATTTCTTCATTTACTGTATAATCAATAGGTTTATCCAAAGCCAGTTTGTAATAACTTCTACATTCGTTCATTCTTTGTACCATACGACTATAGGTCAAATCAAAGAAAGTAAGGTCTTTGGCTTTAATTTCATCGTCAATTAAAGTTTCATATTTTGAAAACTCATCCATATCCGATTGCAAAAAGAATCGTTTAGATGGGTCTAAAGCCGTGATGTAATCTTTATAAATTCCTTTAGAAAAATTATCATCAATTGCGGCAGGATTGTAATGTCCTTTCTCAATTACATAAGTCAGTAACTCAAGCAATAGTTTGTCTTTTTCAGGATCATTTTTAGCTTTTGGAATAAAACTCCAAAGACCAACAGAAAGAGCTAGTACTAGAAGTACAATTTTATAATGTCTTTTCATAAATAGAATTATTGTATTCATTAATTTTTGACTAAAATACATAAAAAACCATACCACAAAATAGTTCCTGCGTATAATTTTTTGTTAAAAACAGAACCTTGGTTCAAAGTTATCTAATTTGTAACGGAATAAGTCTCAAAATAATTACTTTTGTTACACTAATATAAAAGTCAAAATGTCAAAGAAACCTTTAATTCTTATTACCAATGACGATGGTATTTCTGCGCCTGGAATTCGTGCTTTAATTGCTGTTATGAGTGAATTGGGCGAAGTAGTTGTTGTAGCTCCCGATAGTCCACAAAGTGCTATGGGACATGCTATCACTATAAATAACACACTGCATTTGAATAAAGTTTCTGCCGATAATGCCATCATCAAAGAATACAGTTGTTCTGGAACTCCTGTTGATTGTGTAAAAATGGCAGTGAATGAAGTATTAAAAAGAAAACCCGATTTGTGTGTTTCGGGTATCAATCATGGTTCTAATTCTTCCATTAATGTCATTTATTCTGGAACGATGAGTGCTGCTGTAGAAGCAGGAATTGAAGGAATCCCTGCTATAGGATTTTCCTTATTAGATTATAATTGGAATGCCGATTTTGAACCCATCAAACCTTTTGTAAAAACAATTGCTGAGCAAGTTTTAGAAAATGGATTACCCGATGGAACCATTTTGAATGTAAACTTCCCGAAATTGAGAACCAATGAAATCAAAGGAATCAAAATATGCCGTCAAGCCAAAGCCATGTGGCAGGAAAAATTTGACAAAAGAGTTACTCCTTTTGGAAGAGAATATTATTGGTTAACGGGCGAATTTGTAAACTTAGACAAAGGCGAGGATACTGACGAATGGGCATTAGCGCATCATTATATTTCTATTGTTCCTGTTCAGTTTGATTTAACAGCGCACCATGCCATACAAACATTAAATACTTGGGAGTTTTAATAGAAAATATTAAATTTTAGATATTAAATTTTAAATATAATGAAAAAAACAGATTTGCTTATTGGCTTTTTAATTGGCATAGTTGCTGATATTCTTGGGACGTATGTTATTCTTATTTCTTTAACAAAATACCATACGTTTGCTGATTTTCAATTGATACGACAAGAAGGCATTATTGGAAAAGTGATGACTCTTGGTGCTATTTTGAATTTAATAGTGTTCTTTATTTTACTTCATTATAAAAAGGAATTAATGGCACGAGGAATTGTTTTAGCAACTATTGTATTGGCACTACTAACATTGTTTATGTAAATTAGATTATTTTTTTTAAAAAATATATGAAAGAAATAAAACTATATAAATCACCTATTAAATCTTTGCGATTATTATTTTTATCTTCAATATTTGTAATTCCTTCTGCTTGGATTATTATGACTGATAGTAAACCAGATAATAGTTTTTGGTTCTGTCTTTGTTTTTTTGGAATTGGTTTTTTATTAAGCTTATTTAATATTTTGGATAGGAGAGCTCAAATAATTATAACAAAAAATGGGATTTGGGATAGAACATTAAGACAAAGAATTATAAAATGGGATTTTATAGAAGGAGCAAACCAACTTCAATTATTTAGTCAAGTTTTTGTTGCATTACAAACCAACGAAAATTTTGTTCCTAAAAAGAAATTGTTTAATTGGGCTAAAAATTTAAATAATTTTGTGGGAGGAAAAGAGGTTAATTTGAATGTTAGTTATATAAAAATTGATATGGAAAAATTCATCACTTTTATAGATATAATGAAAAGTGAAAATATTGAAACTAGAGAAAAGGTAATGGAGATGTACGAAAGTAGGATTAAATAAATCTACTAGCGTAAAAAAGAGATTATAATTAACCCCTTAAAAACTCACAAATGAAATATTACATTATAGCTGGTGAAGCATCAGGAGATTTGCACGGCTCCAATTTAATGAAAGCATTGTTTCAAGAAGATGCCAAGGCTGATATTCGTTTTTGGGGTGGTGATTTAATGCAAAATGCAGGCGGTACTTTAGTAAAACATTATCGCGAATTGGCATTTATGGGTTTTGCCGAAGTGGTTTCTAATTTAAAAACCATCCTTACTAATATTAAAATCTGCAAAGCGGATATCGAACAATTTCAACCAGATGTGATTATATTTATTGATTATCCCGGATTTAATATGCGCATTGCCAAATGGGCAAAACAAAAAGGAATCAAAACACATTACTATATTTCTCCCCAAATTTGGGCATGGAAAGAAAATAGAATCAAAGCCATTAAACGCGATTTTGACAAACTTTATGTCATTCTTCCTTTTGAAAAAGATTTTTACGAAAAGAAACATCATTTTCCAGTAGAGTTTGTGGGGCATCCCTTAATTGATGCTATTCACAATAGAGCAACAACCGATGCTCTTTCTTTTAGAACAGAAAACAATCTCGATGACAAACCAATTATTGCCATTCTTCCTGGTAGTCGCAAACAAGAAATAGCGGTAATGCTTAGTTTAATGTTGAGTGTGGTCAATGATTTTCCAAACTATCAGTTTGTCATTGCGGGAGCTCCTAGTCAAGATTATTCTTTTTATGAACCTTTTCTAAAAGGGAAAAATATCAAGTTTATTTCCAATAAAACCTATGATTTATTATCCAATGCTACGGCGGCTTTAGTTACTTCTGGAACGGCAACGCTGGAAACGGCTTTGTTTAAAGTGCCCGAAGTAGTATGTTATAAAGGAAGTTGGATTTCCTATCAAATTGCCAAACGTATTATTACACTAAAATACATTTCTCTGGTCAATTTAATCATGGATGAAGAAGTGGTCACCGAATTAATCCAAGACGATTGCAATCCGAATAGAATTAAAGCAGAATTAACCAAGATTTTAGACCAAAAACATCGAACTTCTTTACTCGCTAAATACGACCAACTAGAACAAAAACTAGGCGGAGTAGGAGCGAGTCATAAAACGGCTAAGTTGATAGCGGAAGGTGTTTCTTGATTAGTTGTCGGTTGTCGGTTGTCAGTTAAAGCGAAGCGTCTTTGTGTTCTTTAACAAAAAGCTTTTGTGTCTTTTGTGTTTAAATCTTTTTTCAGTGTTCAATTCAAGCGAAGCGTCTTTGTGCTCTTTGTGATTTTCCTTTGTGCTCTTCGTGGTTAAAAAGTTTTCAGTTATCAGTTGTCGGTTGTCAGTTAAAGCGA
>CAIWKX010000200.1 GCA_903913315.1 uncultured Bacteroidota bacterium
CAAGTTTCATCAACTCAAACGTATCTTTTAAAATTTGATTACACTTTTAAAGCGGTTTCAGATGACAATATAGCCACATATACCTCTAACGGGCATACATATAGTGATATTAAGAAAACAAAGTTAATTTTAAATTTAACAGTTACTTATCCAACAGTAGTAAGTGGAGTTCCAACAACTATTACTGTTTTACCTGCTCAAGATGTGATTACTATGACTGAATATTATGCTAAAAATATTGGAGTTGTTTATAATAATAATGCTATCCAATATGCGTTAAGTCAGTCAGCTGTTCAACTTTTGAGCCTGCCGGCAAATATTCCAACCTCGGCAACTATTAATCAAGATGAGTTTTTAAACAGTTATCATTTAAACTAATTGTAAAAAAAGATACTATTGGTTTAATTATTGCGTTCTTTGTATAATAACTTAAATTTAATATATCTATGAAAAAAGTATTTTTATTTGGTTTTATGCTAATTGGATTAGTATTTAACACTCAGGCGCAAGACATTTCTAAAAACGCCTTAGGTTTACGTTTAGGAAATAACGATGGATTTGGTGGTGAAGTATCTTATCAAAGAGAATTAGCTAAAAGCAATCGACTTGAAGTAGATTTAGGATGGCGTAATAGCAATAATGTCGACGCATTGAAATTGGCAGGATTGTATCAATGGGTATGGAGCATTGACGAAGGCTTTAATTGGTATGCGGGTGTAGGTGGCGGATTAGGAAGTTGGAATTACAACTATAATGGTGCCAAAAATAATGGAACATTTCTTTTTGGAGCTGGAGATATCGGTGTTGAATATAATTTCAAAGAGGTTCCCATTCAATTATCATTAGATTTAAGACCTGAATTGTACTTTAGCGATAGTGGTTATAGAGATAATAACTTTGGCCCTGATTTAGCCCTAGGAATAAGATACAAATTTGATTAAAAAAAAGCAAAAAGTCCTGAAGTAAACTAACTTAAGGACTTTTTTTATGATTTTGTATTTATTTACAAAACTTCTTTCAAAAATTCCAACAGTGCTTTCCAAGAACGTTCATCTGCTTTTTCATTATAAGCAGCTCCTTTACTAGTATCCGTTCCTGCATTTTTGTCGGTAAAAGAATGCACTGCATTAGCATAATAAACCATTTCCCAATCCGCTTTGGCCGTTCTCATTTCGTTTTGAAAGGCTTTTATTTCAGCTTCACTTTCATAGGGATCGTCAGCACCATGTAATACTAAAACTCTCGCCGATATTGGATTTATTGTTCTAGTATCATCCCTTGATAAACCTCCATGGAAAGAAACAATACCTTTTACTTTCATAGCAGCTCTTGCTGCTTCAATTGCTCCAGTACCCCCAAAACAATACCCCATTACTACAATCTCCTCTGGATTGGCTCCTTGTTTTATTAATTGTTCAAGTGCTAGTGTAATTCTCTTTTGATATTCAGTGATATTCTTTTTAAAATACCCTGCCTTTTGACCTGCATCACTATAATTAGTAGGTCTATTTCCCACTCCATAGATATCAGCTACAAAAGTATAATACCCCAAATTAGCTAATTCGGAAGCGCTTTCTTTAGCATGGTCATCAATACCCATCCAAGCTGGAAGTAGTAATACTCCTGGCTTATTTTTAAGTTCTTTAGAGGGCTTAGCAACATAACCACTTAATTTCTGTTGCTCATCATTGTAATCAATTGATTTCAATTGTGCCATAGCCTTGTTTTGAATAGCTAAAGCTAGTACTAGCAAAAGTGTAAATTTAGATTTCATTTTTATTGTAAAATTAATAATTAACGTAAGAAACAATTGTTAAAAAACACAAAAAAAGCGTTCAAATATTGAACGCTTTTTTGTGAATATATTTTTATTATATGAATATCTTTAAAATATAGTAAGTAATTCCTGCAATTAATGCTGAAACAGGAATAGTTAACACCCATGCCCATAAAAGGTTTACAGTTACTCCCCAACGCACAGCAGAAACTCTTTTAGTTACTCCCACTCCAATAATAGAACCAGTTATTGTATGCGTGGTTGAAACTGGTATTTTAAAATGTTCCGTCATAAATAAGGTTAAAGCTCCAGCAGATTCTGCCACTACACCTTCAAAAGCATTTACTTTCGTAATTTTAGAACCCATTGTTTTCACAATTTTCCATCCACCACTTAAAGTTCCTAATGCAATAACTGTATAACAAGTAATTGGAATCCATCCTGGCATTTCAGCTTTTATTCCTTTGTCTTCATTAGGTAAAACTACATGTAACCAATGTGGCATTGCATCTACTGAAACCCCATTTGAATGAATGTAAACGGCAACTGCAGCTGCGATAATACCCATTACTTTTTGGGAATCGTTACCCCCATGTCCTAAACTGAACGATGCAGAAGATAATAATTGCATTTTTCGCAATGATTTTTCGGCTCTTGCGGTAGATAAGCTACTAAATCTTAAGTTAAAAAGCGCCAAGCTAAAGAAAATAAACCCTACCAACAACCATTTAATATTGGATGGTTCTGTCAGTACAGCTAAGAAATGATTTTCAAATCTAGGTTTTTCAATATCAAATTTCATTACACTAGATAAAAACCAAACTACCAATCCCATTAAAATGACAGTAATAATTTTTGGAGTAATCGTTTTTTTAGAAGCATGCATCATCCAAATGGAAATAAAATAGGAAATAATCATCCCTAATAATGGAGCCAAAACAATAAAAGCAATCACTACAGCAACCCCCGATGGTAGTACTCCGCCTTCACCTGGCTTGTACCAATTCACCACATGAAAACCTGCATGAGCAATCGCTGCGCCGGCAAATCCTCCAATAAGCGTGTGTGATGATGATGATGGGATTCCTTTCCACCATGTAATTAAATTCCATATAATAGCAGCAATAACTCCTGCTAAAATAACTGTTAAGTCAATATTTTCTGATTTAGCTGTTTTGGCCACGGTATCAGCTACGCCAAAACCAAAAACCCAATAGGCTAAAAAGTTGAAAAATGCTGCCCAAACTACGGCTTGAAATGGTGTTAATACCTTTGTTGCTACGATAGTAGCAATAGAATTTGCGGCATCATGGAAACCATTAATATAATCAAATATCAAGGCTAGAACTATAATAACTATAAGTAAAGTCATGTTTGTATGTCTAAATTATACTTATTATTACGAATGTTTAACTGAAATTTGTTCCATTACATTAGAAACACTTTTACATTTATCCGATGCTGATTCTAATGCAGAAAGTACTTCTTTGTATTTAATAATGTTTTTAGCATCAATTTCATTTTCAAAAATATCAGCCACCGCTTTATCAAAAACAGCATCAGCTTTACTTTCCAATTTATTAATTTTTTTGCACGTATCTTTAATTGCTTTGTGATCTTTCATGTCTTTCAATTCTTTGATACCTACACCAATTAATTGACAAGCTTCCAAATTAATTTCAGTTAATTTTCTAATTGATTTCGTAATTTTTTCTACTTGATACAATCTCATTTTACTTGCTGCACCATGCATAAAATCGGCAACATTGTCAATCGCTTTAATTAATGAGTGAATGTCTTCTCTATCAAATGGAGTTATGAAATTTCTACTTAATTCTAAATGCGTTTTATGAGTGATTTCTTCAATTATTGCTTCCAATTCTTCTATTTTTTTGAAATAATCTTCACGTTGTTCTTTTGGTGCATTGACTGCTTCGTGTAATGTTTCTGCCAAAATAATTAAATTAGCAGATGCTTGTTCAAATAAAGGAAAGAACTTATTATCTTTCGGAACAAAAAATTGAAAAATATTGTTTAATGACATTGTTTTTACTGTTAAATTTTCTGCAAAATTAAATACTCAATGTTAAGTTAAGGTTAATTCAATGTTAACAACGAATTATTTTTTAACATTAAATTAACCTGATGCCGTGCTGATTTTTTGTTTGTTAATCAAATATTTCAATCGTTTTCGTATTTTAGCCCAACAAAACTAAGCTAACACTTCTATGGACTTAAACTTCAACAAAAACGAAGATCATAACAAACTTTTATTATCTGATTTAAAGCAAAAATTTGCAAAAGTAAAACTTGGCGGTGGTGAAAAACGCATCGAAAAATTACATTCTGAAGGTAAAATGACCGCTCGTGAACGTATTGATTATCTGTTAGATGCCAAAACAAAATGCATAGAAATTGGAGCATTTGTTGGTGATGGTATGTATGCTGAACATGGTGGTTGTCCATCTGGTGGTGTGGTGGTTAAAATAGGATATATCAAAGGCAAACAATGTATTGTTGTGGCTAATGATGCTACTGTAAAAGCGGGTGCTTGGTTTCCTATTACGGGTAAAAAGAACCTTCGTGCGCAAGAAATTGCCATGGAAAATCGTTTACCCATCATTTATCTTGTCGATTCTGCTGGTGTTTATTTGCCAATGCAGGATGAAATCTTTCCAGACAAAGAACATTTCGGTCGAATTTTTAGAAATAATGCCATCATGAGTAGCATGGGGATTACCCAAATTGCTGCCGTAATGGGGAGTTGTGTAGCTGGTGGTGCTTACTTACCGATTATGAGTGACGAAGCCATGATTGTAGATAAGACAGGAAGTATTTTTTTGGCAGGAAGTTATTTAGTAAAAGCGGCTATTGGAGAAAATATTGATAATGAAACCCTTGGTGGAGCTACTACACATTGTGAAATATCGGGTGTTACCGATTATAAAGCGAAAGATGATAAAGATGCTTTGGATAGGATTAAAAGTATTGTTGGAAAAATTGGTGATTATGACAAAGCAGGATTCAATAGAGAAAAGCCTCAAAAACCCGCTTTAGAAGAACATGATATTTATGGAATTATCCCTAAATCCCGCACTGATCAATATGATATGATGGAAGTGATTAAAAGATTGGTTGATAATTCTGAAATGGATATGTACAAACCTGACTATGGACAATCTATCATTACTTGTTATGCACGAATCGATGGTTGGGCTGTAGGGATTGTTGCCAACCAACGCATTGTTTCTAAAACTAAAAAAGGCGAAATCCAATTTGGAGGCGTGATTTATTCTGATTCTGCCGATAAAGCAACTCGTTTTATTGCCAATTGCAATCAAAAGAAAATCCCATTAGTATTTGTTCAAGACGTTACCGGATTCATGGTAGGCAGCAAATCAGAGCACGGTGGTATCATTAAAGATGGTGCTAAAATGGTTAATGCGGTTTCCAATTCAGTGGTTCCTAAATTTACTGTTGTGGTCGGTAATTCTTATGGTGCAGGAAATTATGCGATGTGTGGAAAAGCCTACGACCCGAGATTAATTTTTGCTTGGCCAAGTGCTGAATTAGCGGTTATGGGTGGCACACAAGCAGCTAAAGTATTAGCCCAAATTGAAGCTTCCTCTTTAAAAGCTAAAGGTGAAGTGATTGATGAAGTCAAAGAAAAAGAGTTATTTGATAAAATCAAAGCACGATATGATGCACAAGTTTCTCCTTATTATGCCGCGTCACGATTATGGACAGATGCCATCATTGATCCCTTAGAAACTAGGACTTGGATTTCAATGGGAATTGAAGCGGCCAATCACTCCCCTATTGAAAAGAAATTTAATTTGGGTGTGATTCAAGTGTAGTATGCAAAACGATATTCTATTTTATGAAAAACAACGCTTTACACAGTGGTGGTTGTGGTTAATTCTATTCGCTGTTAACAGTATTTTCGTTTACGGTTGCTATCAACAAATCATTTTAGGTCAAGAATTTGGTGATAAACCTATGAGTAATGTTGGCATTCTAGTCGCTTTATCTGTAGTTGCATTGATTACTTTTTTATTTTATTCATTAAAACTAGAAACCATCATAAAAGCAGATGGAATTTATGTTCGTTTTTTTCCTTTTCATGTTGTTTATAAAAAATATACTTGGGACACTATTGAAAAAGTATATGTTAGACAATACAAACCAATAACTGAATACGGTGGATGGGGATTGCGTTATGGTGTTTTTGGCAATGGTAATGCTTTAAACGTATCAGGAAATCAAGGATTACAAATCATTTTCAACAATACTACTACCATGTTATTAATTGGCACTAAAAAACCAGAAGAATTGCAAGCTGCAATAACTAAAATAAAGACTGTAGATTAGTAATTACGAACTCAACAAACTCTTAAAAAGAAGTAACATCCAATAAAAAATTTACAAAACCGTCAAATTTGGAAGAACTATCTTTAGAATCGGGTACCAATCGTCAAATTTGACATTATTAAGTATTATCAAAATAAAAACTGTGCAACTAAGGATCTATTAACGTCAACAGCTAAGCAATTGGTCTCAAATAAACCAACTATCCACCTATGAAAACATTTGTATAAATGTTAATAAAATTCTTTTTGAAATCTATTTCTTTAAGATATATTTGTAAAAAATAATATAAGATGAAGTTTATTGTATCAAGCTCGTATTTATTAAAACAATTACAAGTTTTAGGTAGCGTTATCAATAGTAGCAATACCTTACCCATTCTAGATAACTTTCTATTTGAATTAGATAAAAAAGCGTTAACGGTTTCTTCTTCTGATTTAGAAACTACCATGTCTGCAACATTAGAAATCGAATCAACTGACAAAGGTAGCGTTGCAGTTCCTGCAAAATTGTTATTAGATATCCTAAAAACATTTCCTGAACAACCCTTAACTTTTACAGTTGAAGAAAATAGTACTATAGAAATCAGTTCTAACTCTGGAAAATATGCTATTGCTTATGCTCCAGGAGAAGAATTTCCAAAATCAGTACAATTAGACAACCCCTCTTCTACATTAGTACCGGCTGAGGTTTTAGCCACAGCTATTAGCAAAACAATTTTTGCAGCTGGAAATGATGATTTACGCCCAGTAATGAGTGGTGTTTTCTTCCAATTTTCTCCAGAAGGGTTAATCTTTGTGGCCACCGATGCTCATAAATTAGTGAAATATGCTCGTACTGATGTAAAGGCATCTCAAGTAGCTGATTTTATCATGCCAAAAAAACCTTTAAATATCTTGAAAAGTATTTTAGGTGCTTCAGATGCCGAAGTCAAAATTGATTACAATGATGCTAATGCAACATTCTCATTTGAAAACTATATTTTAACTTGTCGATTAATTGACGGAAAATATCCAAATTATGAAGCGGTTATTCCAAAAGAAAATCCAAACAAATTATTAATTGATAGAACTCAATTCTTTAATTCAGTTCGTCGTGTGGCCATTTTCTCAAATAAAACGACGCACCAAATTCGTTTAAAAATTGCTGGTGCTGAATTAAACATTTCTGCAGAAGATATTGATTACTCAAATAAAGCTGAAGAGCGTTTGACTTGCGACTATCAAGGAGATGATATGCAGATTGGTTTTAACTCTCGTTTCTTATTAGAAATGTTAAGTAACTTACAATCAGACGAAATACAATTGGAAATGTCTATGCCAAACCGTGCTGGAATCCTAACTCCAGTTGATGGATTGGAAGATGGCGAAACAGTTACTATGCTTGTAATGCCTGTGATGCTAAATAACTAAAAATAAATTAACCAACCAACGAAAATATCGTCTTGTTTATTTAAACTTGACGATTTTTTAAATTATAAAAAAAAGGTTTTCAATATTTAGATATTATAATAACAAATCAAATGTCTTTCTTAGTTCTTCTAAATTTGGATTGATTTCGTTCAATCTATTGAATTTATCTTGCTGCGTAAAGGCTATTTTACTTTTTACTCTTTCATTCACAATGACTTCAATACTTATATCGTGGTTGTGCAAATGACCTCTTAAATAACCCAAAAGGTCTGGTTTTTCTTTTTCAAAATCAATCTTCGAACCTTCATTTGGCAATTCATAAATAATAGTAGTTTCTTCTAATTTTGGATCACTAATACGCAATAGCGATTCCATAATCATATGCCCTTTATCATTCAATCGCTGGGCATATTTGAACCAGAATTCCAACATTTTAGTCTCCGTAAATTCTTCTGTAGGAAGTTGTTCTTGATGTTTTACAATTCCTTTTTGAGCTTCAATCAGCTCTCTCTTAGCTCGAATACTAGACAACGACAAAGCGGAAACCTTGGGTTGCGGAGCGGTACTAGAGGATGAGTGTACAGAGGACGGTGATTCAACCTCCAATGATTGTGGCGTTTCTTTAACGCCAACTATTGGAGTTGGTTTTTCATCACTTTTCTGTACCTCCATCTTTGAAGTTTGTACTTCGCTTGTTATGGGTAGTTCAGCATTGGGTATTGGTTTTACTTCCGTAATGGAATACGAAGTATTTCTAAAATAAGTGGGGGGAATTATAAAGTCAACTTTTTTTTTTCTCCATCAAAGTTGATAGAGCACAATTGCATCAGTGTCAGTTCCACTAGCAACCTTTGATTTTGTGAGGATTTAAACTTTAAATCACAATCATTAGCAATCTCAATGCCTCGCAATAGAAAATCGGAATGACATTTATGGGCTTGCTCACCATACATCGCTTGAGCTTGCTCACCAGCTTCCAACAAAACCAATGTGGCAGGATTTTTACAAACTAATAAATCTCTAAAATGAGAGGCCAAACCAGCAATAAAATGATGCCCATCAAATCCTTTAGCCAAAATATCATTGTAAGCCACCAAAATTTGAGGAATATTGTTTTCCAAAATCAATTCGGTTATTTTGATATAGGTTTCGTAATCTAATACGTTAAGATTTTCAGTAACCGCTTGACGAGTCAAATTGTTGCCACAATAAGAAACCACACGATCAAAAATAGACAAAGCATCACGCATCGCTCCATCGGCCTTCTGAGCAATAATATGTAACGCATCATCTTCAAATACTACACCTTGGCTTTGCGCTACTTCAGCTAAATGCTCTTTAGCATCTTTCACCGTAATTCTCTTGAAGTCAAAAATCTGACATCGCGATAATATGGTGGGAATTATTTTGTGCTTCTCAGTAGTAGCAAGTATAAAAATAGCATGCTTCGGTGGTTCTTCTAATGTTTTCAAAAAAGCATTAAAAGCTGCAGAGGATAACATGTGTACCTCATCAATGATATACACTTTGTATTGTCCCGTTTGAGGTGGAATACGAACTTGATCAATCAAACTACGAATGTCATCAACAGAATTGTTCGAAGCCGCATCCAATTCAAAGACATTAAAAGCAAAGTCTTCATTAGGATCATCATAACCAGGTTGGTTAATCTTACGAGCCAAAATACGGGCACAAGTCGTTTTCCCAACACCTCTTGGACCTGTAAACAATAAGGCGGATGCCAAGTGATTCGTCTCAATAGCATTCAACAAAGTATTAGTAATAGCCTGCTGACCCACAACATCTTTAAACGTTTGTGGACGATATTTACGAGCTGATACTACAAATTGTTCCATGAAATTGTATTGGATTACAAATATAGGTTTGAAATATCAAATATCAAATTTTAAATTTTAAATATATCAAAAATCTAAAATTTAATATCTAATATTCTACCTTTGCACCGCAGACCGCCTTATCGCTGTTCAGTAATGAAGAGAGGAAAGTCCGGACACCACAGAGTAGCATAGCGGATAACATCCGTCGTCCCGATGCATCGGGATAGGACAAGTGCAACAGAAAGCAGGTACAGGTAATGCTGTAGTGAAACCAGGTAAACTCTATGCGGTGAAATTTCAAGTATATCGACAGGTAAGGATCACTCGTCCGTTGTCGAAGGGTAGAAAGATGGATCCCGATAGTAATGTCGGGACTAGATAAATGATAAGGCTCCAATGTATTGGGGACAGAATCCGGCTTATAGGTCTGCTTTTTTTTAATCGTTAAGATGCGTCGTCTCCTTCTTCGTCACCCGCATCATCATCCACTTCGAATTCGTAAAACGAAAACACAGAACCTCCATAATTCTTCTGAAACGAAAAGTGCATCATGTGGTCAAGTGTAGTATGTTTGGAGTGCTCCATAATCATCATCCCTTCTTGGTCAAGTAATTCGTTTTCAAAAACCAACTCAATTAGTTTTTCAAATTCTTTTTGTGCAATACCATAAGGCGGATCAGCAAAAATAATGTCATAAGAACCTTTATGCTTTTCTAGAAATTTGAACACATCACTTTTAATAGCCGTAATATTCAAATCAAATTCCTTAGCTGTTTTTTTGATGAAATTCACACAACCCATATCGCCATCAATAGAGGTAATGTTCTCACAACCTCGTGAACCAAACTCATAACTGATGTTGCCAGTTCCCGAGAATAAATCCAATACTTTTAATCCAGAAAAATTAAAATGATTGTTCAAAACATTAAATAATGCTTCTTTACTCATGTCAGTTGTAGGTCGTACCGGTAAGTTTTTAGGAGCTGTAATTCGTCTGCCTTTGTATTTTCCAGAAATGATTCTCACGAGTGAAGTAGTATAAAGTGTTCGCGGTTTTCTTTTTCCGTGAAGCTGTTTTTAAATTCAGAAACATCAAATAACGAAACGTTTCGGATGTATTGGTAGGCAATTTGATAAAAAGCATCGGATGCAACAATAGCTCCAAGAAATTCTAGTTTAAAATGCTCAGGATTCAATTGCAATTGTTCGGCTGTGAAAAGAATGTAATAAATAAAATCCTCCGTTGTTTTATATTCAAAGGAATTAAATAAATGCAACTTCTGATTTTGTAAAACAACTATCTCAAAATGACTTTCACTGACATGAACAAACATCTTACGCTCTTCGTTGTTTTTTGAGACATCTAATAACTTCTCAACTAAAATACTAGTAGCATGTTTGTAATCAAACGAACCGTATTGATCGATGAAGAAATTATTCATATTCACATAGGGAATATAAACATTATTCATTTCATATTTATCCAATTCGTCAAAAGTAAAGAAATCAGTTTCAAAAACTTTGGTGTTGTATTGCAAATAACTTCCTAGAAACTCTTCGTCAAACAAAGCTGTTGGTACAAAAGTGGAAAGGCTATTACTATGAATGACAACAATTTCATCATACCGATGCTTCAATTCAGGATTTTCCCTGAACACAGAAGCAAACAAATCTTCAATCTTAGCACTCCGCTGAAAACTATCAAAAGGAATGTGCTGTAATATAATTGGTTTACCACTTAAAGTATCAAATACACAAAAAGACAACCCATTCAAAGAAACTTGAATCGCTAGTTTTGTATAGGTTTTGTCCGTAATACTCGTGGTCATAAATCGCTAATAGAATGTTGCAAACTTACAAAGAAAAAGCGCAATGACAATATCAAAAATCAACTTCAAAAATCAATATAAAAGCAAAATGAAAGTAGATAGTAAATTTTAGAATTGATTTTTTTTTTTGATAAAATATAATAGAAACATTTACCTTTACATCTAATTATTTGATATTTGAAATTGCTATTGATTTTTGCCATTGAAAAACTTCTATTCCATACTGTCTCATAGCTTTCCGTTTAATCCCACGATTAAGCAAGATGCTTTCTTTCAGAAAATTGCTGCTTTTATTACAAATACGGATAACGATGCTATTTTTGTATTGAAAGGATATGCTGGAACAGGAAAAACTACTGTTATTTCTACCATTGTAAACAATCTTATCGAGATTAATAAGAAGTATGTTTTGCTAGCTCCTACAGGTCGCGCGGCTAAAGTAATTGCCAATTATGCCAACAAACCAGCATATACCATCCACAAGAAAATTTATTTTCCAAAGAAATCAAGCGGTGGAGGTGTGTCGTTTACAATGCAACAGAACAAACACAAGAATACCATTTTTATTGTCGATGAAGCGTCAATGATTTCAGATGTGGCTGCTGAAAGCAAACTATATGTAAACGGAAGCCTGTTGGATGATTTAATTTCATATATCTATAGTGGAACACATTGCAAGATGATTCTTCTTGGTGATACAGCCCAATTACCACCTATCAATTTAGATATTTCTCCAGCGCTGAATACCGATACTTTAGAATTAAATTATAACAAAAAAGTAGACTGGATTGAACTAGACGAAGTAATGCGTCAGGAATTAAATTCTGGAATTTTATACAATGCGACCGAATTGCGCGAACTTTTGAAAGATAGTTTTATTACCGAATTTAAGTTCAAGTTAAAAGGCTTTAAAGACATTGTTAGACTAACCGACGGCTACGACATTCAAGATGCTATTAATCAGGCCTATAGTAATTATTCTATTGAAGATACGGCTTTTATTGTACGTTCTAATAAAAGAGCAAATCAATACAACGAGCAAATTAGAACTAAGATTCTTGATAAAGAAAGTGATTTGTCTACTGGTGATTTCTTGATGGTAGTGAAGAACAATTACTTTTGGTTGAAAGAAAAAGATGAAGCGGGTTTTATTGCCAATGGCGATATTATTGAAGTATTAGAAATTTATAGCTTTAAAGAATTATACGGTTTTCGATTTGCTAAAGTTAAAATACGAATGGTCGATTATCCCAACCAAATTCCGTTTGAAACAGTGTTGATTTTAGATACTATTAAAAGTGAATCACCATCTTTAACCTACGAGCAATCTAATCAATTGTATGAAGAAGTGATGAAAGACTACGAACATTTAACCACCAAATACGCCAAGTTTCAAAAGGTAAAGGAAAACGAATACTTTAACGGATTACAAGTGAAGTTTTCTTATGCGATAACCTGCCACAAAAGCCAAGGTGGGCAATGGAATACAGTTTTTATAGAGCAACCTTATTTACCTGATGGTATTGATAGAGATTACATTCGCTGGTTGTATACGGCAATTACTAGAGCTAAAGACAAGTTGTACTTGATTGGGTTTAAAGACGATTGTTTTTTGGAATAGAATACTATTACTTTTTAAATATCTTTATTGCCATTTTCTCTTTAATACTAGCAAGATCACTTTCTGTAACACCCGTAATCGCAGAAGCGATATCTTCATCAGCATAAAAAACAGGTTCGATTAGTTTATTTTTTTCAATATCTGGTTGTACTGTACCCATATAAATAGCCGCTAAATCACTATTCGAAGCGCTTTCAGTGACATAGTTGCTATTATTTGGAATTGAAATAACATAAGGTGACTGGTTTTCTCTTTCAAAATATAATTGCAGTGTTGTGGCTCCAACTAACATTGATTTTTTAAAAAGAATTACAGCATAGGGTGTAGCTGCAGGATAAGCTTCCTTCGAATTTTTATCTGTAAGGTTAAACAAACAATACTTTCCTTCAAAAAATTTTGATTGCTCCCCATTTAGGACTTCCATTTTCAATGAGCCTTTGGCTAATAGCTCTGTTTCACTTAACTTTTGTTGTGCTATGCTAGTAGTGGTTACAGAGAAAAATAATACTATTGCTAATAAATAATGAAGTGCTTTCATACTATTTGTTTTTGTTATTGAATTATAAATATAACTCCTTATTAAAGTTTTTATTGCTTTCAAACCTCCCCTATTCTAAAACATCTTTGAGTTGGATGTTGAATTTCATAATCTTTCCATTTCTATCAATTTCAAATTCAACTATTTTCCCCTCTTCCGATTTTAACAACTCATTAATTTGCTGCAATGAAAAATTGTACCCATTTTTCCCATCAATCTTTACAATAACATCTTCTTTTTGAAGACCAGCATAATCCCCAGGTGATTTTTTTCGGATGCTGGTAATAACATAAATAGGTTTTAATTCAAATTTATATTTAAAATTATTTGCCATTTTATCGCCATTAGAATTATAAAAATTATTGTTTATAGAAGGATTTTCTTCATACCCCTCACTTATCCATTGTAACCCTTTATGTTGAATTTCTATGCCCGACATGTTAATGTTAAAGGGATCGTCAAATCGACTATTCTTTTTAAGATATACCCTATTCGATTTATAATCCAAAACTAGGGTAAACCTTCTAATGATATCAGAACCAATAGACCCTCCTCTGCCAATATTCTTATCAACATTAGTCGTAGAAATAGTATCTGGAAAAGACGCCAACGGATTTATAAACTTAAAATTATTTATTTGTAATGTCTTTATTTTTCCTCTTTTTCCAAAGACGTCACCACTAAAACCTCTTCCCAAATAATCATCAATATTTTGCTTAGGAATTAGTATTTTATCATCACTTTGCTTGAAAAACCATAACGCATCAGAGTTACCTGTATCAAGTAATAATTTAGTCGCAATAGGCTTGTGAACGTCTTCAAAATAAGCCTGACAAGTAATATAAGGCTTATTTTGGATAAGTACTATAGGCTGTTCTACGAAGTTTTTTTTGATTCTTTTTAATTCATTTGAAGCAGTATTATAAACCGTAATCTTTTTATTGACATAATTGATTTTGACCAAATTATTTTCAAAAAAATGATACCCAATGATACCATTCACAGGAAAACCAACTTGTGCCGAAATATTTATATTTTGATCTAATACCAAATAAATAGCATGATTAAAATCGGTATACTTATTAATCGACAATTTATTATGATTGGATTTGAAACCCTCAAAAGAATTAGTACTCCCTAACCCTTTGATTTTAACTTTCTCCACTTGAGAAAAACGCACCTCATCCGTTTCATCAAGACTAAACAAAATGGAATCTTCAACTCCAGTATCTAATAAAAAACTCATTGAAACACCATTAACCTCAATGGGAATAATGATTAAATTATTAATAAACTGAAAGGGAATAGTTATCTTATTTTTATCCGTTTCAAAATGAAAGCCCTCTTGTGCACAAACAATTTGTACACAAAACATAAAGAGTACAAGAAATAGGCTTCTTTTTATCAAAATTAATTTTTCATAAATTTAATGAAATATTTAACTCGAAATTACACTTTTGATAATTTATGTAATAAAAAAATCGCAAATTTGCACCACTAAACTTTCAAACATGCCTAAAATTTCAAACAAAGGAAAACAAATGCCCGAATCGCCTATTAGAAAATTGGTGCCTTATGCAGATATTGCTAAGAAAAAAGGGAATAAAGTATATCACTTAAATATTGGTCAACCCGACATTAAAACTCCAGAAGTAGCACTAAATGCAATTAAAAATACTGATATAAAAGTACTAGAATATAGTCATTCTGCTGGGTTTGAAAGTTACAGAACCAAACTATCTCAATATTACAAATCACACGGATTACCTATTGAAATAGCTGATATTATCATTACAACTGGTGGTTCTGAAGCATTATTGTTTGCTATGGGAAGTACCATGGATGTAGACGATGAAATCATTATTCCTGAACCATTCTATGCTAATTATAACGGATTTTCAACAGCCTCTGGGGTAAAAGTAGTTCCTGTAATTTCAACTATCGATGACGGTTTTGCCTTACCTCCTATTGCGGCTTTTGAGAAATTAATAACTCCTAAAACGAAAGCAATTCTAATTTGCAATCCTGGAAATCCAACAGGGTACTTATATTCTCAAGAAGAAATCCTTCAATTGGCAGCCATCGTTAAAAAACACGATTTATTTTTGATTGCAGACGAAGTATATCGTGAGTTTATTTATGATGAAAATGATAAACATTATTCGGTAATGAATGTGGCCGGAATAGAAGAAAATGCCATTATGATTGATTCTGTTTCAAAAAGATACAGCATGTGTGGCGCACGAATTGGATGTATTGTTTCTAAAAACAAAGAAGTAATGGCAACGGCTATGAAATTTGCGCAAGCTCGTTTGAGTCCTCCTACTTTTGCACAAATTGCTAGCGAGGCGGCTCTAGAAACCCCTCAAAGTTATTTTACAGAGGTCATTGAAGAATATAAAGAACGTAGGGATATTTTAATTGCCGAATTGCAAAAAATTGAGGGCGTAAAAGTAGGAACTCCTAAAGGTGCTTTCTATTGCATTGCTCAATTGCCAGTTGATAATGCTGATAATTTTGCACAATGGCTTTTAGAATCTTACGATTTAAATGGCGAAACCGTTATGGTGGCTCCTGCAGCGGGCTTCTACTCTACTCCTAACGTAGGGTTAAACGAAGTTCGTATTGCTTATGTATTGAAAAAAGAAGATTTAGTACGTTCCGTAGCCATTCTAAAAGAGGCTTTAAAAGTGTATAATTCTAAATAAACTTAGATAAAAAAAACATTCCACGAATAGTGTTTAAAAATACTATTTGCGGAATGTTCCATTTATAACAATCATGAAAAAACTTTATTCATGTAAAGCCAATACAGGAATGGGACAGTGGTATGACATTTTCTCTGTAAAGCTTGTAGTAAACATCCATTGAAAGAAGGTTCTTTTATAAGTTAACATCGCCAGAATATCAATGTTTTGATGGGTAATAAAATCTTCAATGGTTTGGTTCACATTATCGCTAGGGATAATAAAAAATTGTACAGGCTCGTCTTGAAATAAGGCTTCCCATTCTTCATAAATGGTTTTAGTATTGTCTGATTCTTTAGTTTGAACATACAAACATTTAACTACTGAATGAGTTGATTTAGCAATTTGAATCACTCTTCTTAAAGCGTCTTTATCTTTTTCTCTAAATCGAGTAGTAAATCCTATGATTTCTATTTTAGAATACTTAGCTCTTTCTGGAACACTTAAAATAGGAATACTCAAGTTAGCAATCGCTTCTCCAGTATTGGTTCCTAAAAACATTTCTTTCCAACCAGTAGCGCCCGAAGTACCCATCACCAAATAATCGATAGTATCATTTTTAATGAGTTCTTTAACATTATACATCAAATCGCCATCCATCAAAATATGACTGAATTTTACGTGTTCACAATTATTTTCAATAGCTATTTGACGTAATTTTGGAATTTCACCTTTAAATCTATCAAAATTAGCCAACTCCAAGGAATCAAAAACTTCTTTATAATTCTGTGGCGCAAATTGATTATCAATAATTGGCAATTCATACGTGTGGAGTAAAATCAACTCACCATGAACCAACTTAGCAAATCCTAAGGCATGGGCAAAAGCATTATTTGCAACATTAGAAAAATCGGTAGGGAATAAAATCTTTTTCATTTGGATAAAGGATATTGGTTTTACTTAGTAAAGGTAGTAAATTTCTATCTTTATAGAATATGATAACCATCATATTACGCTATTTTTTCACAATGATTAATAAGTAGATAATTAACTAAATAGTTCCTCAATTACTGTTTCCAAAAGAATTTTAAATTGGTATCTTTGCCAATCTTAAAAATAAACCGATTATGACTTACAACGATACAATTGTTGCTTTGGCAACGCCATCGGGTGCTGGTGCTGTGGCTATTATTCGTATGTCTGGAAAGGATGCGATTACCATTGCTTCAAATGTATTTCAATCGGTTTCAGGAAAGGATATCACCCAACAGAAAACCCATACAATTCATTTGGGAACAATAGTAGAGGATGCAAAAATTTACGATCAGGTGCTTATTTCTATATTCAAAAACCCTAATTCTTATACAGGTGAAGACGTAATTGAAATATCATGCCACGGCTCGACCTTTATTCAGCAGCAAATTATTCAGTTACTACTTCGCCAAGGATGTCGAATGGCACAAGCAGGTGAATTTACATTAAGAGCCTTCTTAAATGCTAAACTTGATTTATCGCAAGCGGAAGCTGTTGCTGATTTAATTTCATCCGATAATGAAGCTTCTCATCAAATTGCTATGCAACAAATGCGTGGCGGTTTTAGCAGTGAAATTGCAAAACTTCGTGAAGAATTAGTAAACTTCGCCTCATTAATTGAATTAGAATTAGACTTCGCTGAAGAAGATGTAGAATTTGCCGATAGAATGCAATTCCATGATTTATTAAATCGAATTGAATTTGTTTTAAAAAGATTAATTGACTCCTTTGCGGTTGGTAACGTAATCAAAAACGGAATTCCTGTAGCTATTGTTGGTGAACCTAATGTTGGGAAATCAACACTACTGAATGCATTACTAAATGAAGAACGCGCTATCGTATCCGAAATTGCAGGAACTACAAGAGATACTATAGAAGACGAATTGATTATTGGAGGTATTGGTTTCCGATTTATTGATACAGCCGGAATTCGTGAAACAAAAGATGTAGTAGAAAGCATTGGTATCAAAAAGACTTTTGAGAAGATGGAACAGGCTCAAGTAGTAATCCTTTTACTAGACGCAAAAGAAGTACAAGTTTCAGGTATAAAGTTTCAGGTTGAAATTGAGAAAATAAAAAACAAATTTCCTCAAAAACCACTCGTAGTCGTAATTAACAAAGTTGATTTGTTATCAAAAGACGATGTTGAAACGATACGACAACAACTTGAAACTTTAAACATCAAACTTCAAACCATTTCTGCCAAAAACAAAATAGGTATTGATGATTTAAAAAATCACTTACTTTCATTCGTCAACACTGGTGCGCTTCGCAATAACGAAACCATTGTGACCAATACAAGACATTATGACTCTCTGTTGAAGGCATTAGAAGAAATCCAGAAAGTGAAATTCGGATTGACTAGTAATCTCTCTTCCGACCTTATGGCAATTGACATTCGACAAGCATTGTACTATTTTGGAGAGATTACTGGCGAAGTGACCAACGACGAATTATTAGGCAATATCTTCGCGAACTTCTGTATCGGCAAATAATATTTTAATGCTTTTGAAGTCTACTAATTTGCTTATCAACAAAGAGCATTCCTACAATATTCATTAAAATTAAACTAAAACATATTTCAAAAATGTCGTATTTAATTTTATTTTAAATACTTTTGCCAAAATTTTAAACACATACTTATAATGAAAAAAATAGTTTTTTTAGCACTTCTTGCTCTAACGATTTTTAGCTGTAGCAAAGTGAAAAAAGGAGAATATCTTATTTCTGGTAAAGCAAAAGGAATTGCCGATGGTAAAATGGTAGTTCTTAAAAAACAAAATGATTTTGGAATAGTTATGAAACTTGACTCAGCCAAAGTAAAAGACGGGAAATTTGAACTTAAAGGAAAAGTTAAAGAACCTAATATAATTGCCTTATTCATACAAGGAATGCAACAACCAATTCCTTTTATTCTTGAAACTGGAGAAATTGATATTAAAGTAGATAAAGATAGTATTTGGAAATCAGAAATTGGTGGAACTTCAAATAATGAGTACTTTCAAAAATTCAATATTAAATTGAATTCTATCCAAAAGAAAATGATGGCTTTCCAAAAAAAGAACATGAAAAAATTCATGGACGCTCAACAGAAAAAAGACATGGCTACTGTTGAAAAATTGAAAAAAGAAAATAGTGCCTTTGAAAAAGAACGAGAAGATTTTATGAACAAATATCCCGAACAAAATAAAGATTCATATATCTCTTTATTATTAGTTCAAAATATGTTTAATTCTCCTACATTCGAAATCAATAAAGCAAAAAAAACATACAACAATTTAGATGCTGCTCTTAAAGCAACTAAAATTGGTAAAGACATCGAAACTAAAATAAAAACTATTGAAAACAATCATAAAATTCAAACTGCTCCTATAGTATTCGCCGAAGTGGGAAAACCTGCTCCTGAATTCTCAGCTAAAAATCCGCAAGGTGCAGGAGTGTCTTTAAAACAATCATTAGGAAAAGTAACTATTATTGACTTTTGGGCTTCATGGTGTGGACCGTGTAGAAAAGAAATGCCTAATGTAGTAGCATTATACAATGAATTACATAGTAAAGGATTAAACATTATTGGAGTATCTTTAGACAAAGATTTAACCAAATGGAATGATGCAATTGCCAAAGATAAAATTACTTGGACTCAAGTTTCTAATCTAAAAGAATGGGAAGAACCAATTGCAAAACAATATGGTGTACAACAAATTCCAACTACCTTTATTTTAGATGCATCAGGTAAAATTGTTGCAAAAGACTTACGAGGAGAAGAATTAAAAGCAAAAGTGCTAGAACTTTTAAAATAAATAATAATACAATTGATTTCATAACATTTAAAAAATCTCCCAATGGGAGATTTTTATTTTTACTTGGTAATGCAATTTAATTTTAATATTTGAAAATATATTTAACATTGTAGCTATAATTATTTAGCTCTACTTGAAATACCAGGTTCAAAGACTAATTTTTCTTGCAAAATAATTGATGATGTGATTTTAATTATTAGTAAATAAAACAGAAGGAAAAAAGTGAACAAAATAAAGCGATATAAAAACCTTTAATGCTATCATTTATATTTAATCTTACAATTAATTTCTCTTTTTAAAAATAACTAAAAACCTATTAAGCTATTAGTAATCTTAACTTTCGCCTAAAATTATAAACATTTTTAAAAACATTTTTGCATCTACAATCTTTTAATATATTTTTACCCAAACTCTGAGATTAACAACACATTATGTAAACTTAAATAGTCAAGAGTAATATTGAAAATGGAAGATGAAAATAACATCAACTCGGTAGCACTATTAGTTTCAGACCATGTCGCAGCCATGTTAGCCTATTGGGATAGCAATTTGGTTTGCCGATACGCTAATGCAGCTTATAGAGAATGGTTTGGGAAAACTAGAGAAGAAATGGTTGGCAAAATGACCCTTCAACAATTATTAGGTTCAATTTTTGAAAAAAATCTACCATATATTACTGGCGTATTAAAAGGAGAAAAACAATTTTTTGAGCGTGCTATAACCTTACCCTCTGGTGAACTAAGATTTACTTCAGCAAATTATTATCCTGATATTGTAAAAGGTGAAGTTCGAGGCTTTTTTGTCTATGTGTCAGACATCACTCCTATCAAACTCCTAAAGCATGATTTAATCAAATCGAACGAGATGATTAGTGAGCAAAATAAACGTTTATTGAATTTTGCCAATGTTATCTCTCACAATCTTAAAAACTATTCTAATGGTTTTACTGGGATGTTAGAATTGCTGGGAGAAACCAAGCATTCTGAAGATCAAATTGAAATCATTAATCACTTAAAAAAAATTTCAAATAACTTTAATGAGACTATAAAAAATTTAAACGAAATAGTCCATGAAAAAAATATCAACAATATTGAACTAACGGCAATAAATTTATATGACTACATCATTACAGCAATGTCTGCATTAAGTTTAGAAATCGATGTTAGCAATGCAATTATAAAAAATAATGTTGACGAACATACAATTATTATGGGTAATTCAGCCTATGTAGAAAGTATTTTAGTTAACTTTCTAAGCAATGCTATTAAATACAAACATCCCGATAGAGACCCAATTATAGAATTCAGTTGTGTTGCCAATAATAAAGAAGTCATTTTAACTATTGCTGACAACGGGAAAGGAATTAATTTAAACGAACACGGTAAAGAAATTTTTGAAATGTATAAAACGTTTCATGGGAATAACGACGCACAGGGAATTGGTTTATATATCACTAAATATCATATAGAAGTAATGGGTGGATATGTGCAAGTCGAAAGTGAAGAAAATATTGGTAGTAAATTTATCGTACACTTGAGTGCTACAGATAGTAATTCTCATAACATTGGTGTTGTAACCAATAAACTTGACCCTTGGCATAATTAATTTTCCGCAGTTTGCTTGTCTTTTTATAAATAGTGACTTACTAATCCGACAAAAAAGAGTTCAAATCAGTTTCTATACTATCACCTTTGATGATAACTCCAAATTAGACAAAAGAAATTAGATAAACATTTTTTTTAGACACTCTAGATTGAACTTTTTTCATTTGAATAACAGGTTATATTTTTTACATTGTCTTTTTAATGTTTGTTCCATCAGCAATAATAGGATGGATTATTACTCCAATAGTAACAATCTTTACATTTTGGGTTTTGATAAAAAAATATCATCAATTTCCCTTCTATACTAACTTATCTTTAGAGTTATTTGGATACATCTTGCCATTATTCTTAATTAATTCTTATCGTAAAAGTTTTTAATCCAGAAAATGGTTACTATAAACCAGATGTTTATCATTATTATTCCTTAACCTTTATACTACCTATTTATTAGAAAGTCTAAACAAAAGGTCAATGAAGAAAAAATAGTTTAGTACAAAACCATAAAAACAAGAATAGCAGGTATTTGTGGCTCTTTTATTCAATTAATGACCAAAGTCTATTCTTCTATATTTTTATTTTTCTGATCAATATCATATATAAAATGAGTTAATTCCTTGGTGAATTCATCCAATTCGATAACACTAGTTTTATAAAAATTAACAATCTCAACTAGTTCTTCCTGCGATATGTCATACTCATCTTCAACTATACTCATTAACCCAACTAAATTGGTAACTGGTTTTCTGACTTTATGAGAAATGATATGCAACATTTCTTCAATAGATGCAGTATGTCTCTTTGCTATTTCTTCTTTCCGTTTCTTTTCAGTAATATCAGATCGCAACGAAAAATATTGAATCGTTTTTCCATCATTATCTTTAATGGGCAAAACGGTAGTATCAACCCAATAAAAAGTTCCATCTTTTGCCGTATTTTTTACTTCACCATGCCAAGCAAATCCAGACCCAATGGTTCTCCACATTTCTGCAAAAAAATCTTTAGAATGGTATCCTGAATTAATTAAGCTATGATTCTGACCAATTAACTCACTTTCAGTATACTTCGAAATTTCACAAAATATTTGATTAACATAAATTATTTTCCCTTTTGTATCAGTAATAGAACAAATAATATTATAATCGACCGCTTGCTGATAGGCAGCAAGCAGTCGTTGCATTTCTATTTTAGTTTGGGTATTTATGTTAAAAGGCTCTTGCATTTTAATTCTCATTAAACAAGATAATAATTTTATAAAGAGATTTATTTTTGCAAACGTACTACTATTTCATCCATTTTCATAAAAATGCACTTAAACAATTCTTAATTATAAATTAAAAATTCCATAACAAAAACAGCAAAAAAATGAGTAAATTTAGAAAAAAAGAACATAATATTATTTTTACATTACTTTAAATCAGATTTTTGTTTAACTAAATATAGTAATACTGCTTATTATTTAGCTAGCAATTTTTATAAAAAATAGTAAGTTCAATCAATCACCTTCAAGAAATGTAAATCCAAATTTCAACTAAACAACTTCTTAATCATTAATAATCATCCGATTAATTAAAGCATATTGATTAATGATAAGTTTTATTTAACTATCTACTAAACCAAAACATAAAATTAAAAAATACTATGCATGCATAAAATTTAACATAATTAGTATGCATGCATAATAAAAATTATATATCTTTGAAATCGTTATAGTAAAAAACATGAAGGACAAAACCATAGATTATATACTTCGCGCAACTTGGCAAGCGGTGTCAAGAATGTACAATGAAGAAGCCTCAAAATTTGAAGGTTCAATGGCTATTGGGTTTGCACTATTAAGTATTGACAAAGAAGATGGCACTCCATCAACCTACATTAGCAACCGTATGGGAATGGAACCAACTTCATTAACAAGAACACTAAAAACCTTAGAAGAAAAAGGATTAATAACACGAAAGAAAAATCCTGAAGACGGCAGAGGTGTACTTATATCATTAACAGATTTAGGTAAAGAAATGAGAGGTAAATCTAAAGAAACAGTACTAAAATTCAACGAAACTATAAAGAATAACATCTCAGAAGAAAAACTAAACCACTTTATGGAAGTTGCTGAAGTGATTAATGACTTAATAACAGAGAAAAAAATATTTTAATTTAAGAATACAGAACAATGAATATAGAATAAAGACTATAGAGGCTGAACAAGACTGAGAAAAGTCTATTTTCTATTCTCTATTTTCTATTCTCTTTAAAAAGAAAAACATGAAAAGAATAATCAAAAAAGTGGCAGTCGTAGGCTCAGGAATCATGGGGTCAGGAATCGCATGCCATTTTGCTAACATTGGTGTGGAAGTATTGCTTTTGGATATCATGCCAAACTTACTTACAGAAACAGAAGAAAAAAAAGGATTGACTTTAGAAAGCAAAGTCGTTCGCAATCGTTTAGTGAATGACCATTTGGCAAATGCCCTAAAATCAAACCCCTCTCCTATTTATAGCCAAAAGTTTGCTAGTAGAATCACAACAGGCAACACCAAGGATGATATGGCTAAAATTGCCACTTGTGATTGGATCATTGAGGTAGTTGTTGAGCGTTTAGACATCAAGAAATTGATATTCGAACAAATCGATAAATTCCGTAAACCAGGTACTTTAGTAACTTCAAATACTTCAGGTATTCCTATTAAGTTTATGAGTGAAGGAAGAAGTGACGATTTTCAATCACATTTTTGTGGCACACATTTCTTCAACCCTGCACGCTATTTGAAATTATTCGAAATCATTCCAGGACCAAAAACAACTTCTGATGTACTAGAGTTCTTGACCAACTATGGGGCACAATATTTAGGTAAAACTTCTGTTGTTGCTAAAGATACACCAGCATTCATTGGAAACCGCATTGGAATTTTCGGAATTCAAAGTTTATTCCATTTGGTCAAAGAAATGGGATTAACCATTGAAGAAGTAGATAAACTAACAGGACCAGTGATTGGTCGCCCAAAATCAGCTACTTTCAGAACAGTCGATGTAGTTGGATTAGATACTTTGGTTCATGTAGCCAACGGTTTGTATGAAGGTTGCCCAAATGATGAAGCACACGATTTATTCAAACTACCTGATTTCATCAACAAAATGATGGAAAACAAATGGCTAGGAAGCAAAACTGGTCAAGGATTTTACAAAAAAGAAGGCAAAGAAATTCTATCTTTAGACTTAGATACATTAGAATACAGAGCGGCTAAAAAAGCCTCATTTGCAACTTTAGAATTGACTAAAACCATCGATAAACCCATTGATAGATTCAAAGTTTTAGTAAAAGGAAAAGACAAAGCTGGTGAATTCTACAGAAAGAACTTCGCAGCCATGTTTGCTTATTGTTCCAATAGAGTTCCAGAAATAACAGACGAGTTCTACAAAATTGACGATGCTATGAAAGCAGGTTTTGGTTGGGAAAACGGACCGTTTGAAATCTGGGATGCTATTGGAGTAGAAAAAGCTATTGAGTTAATGAAAACTGAAGGCTACGAACCAGCAGCTTGGGTTAACGAAATGCTAGCTTCAGGAAACACATCTTTCTATACCGTTAAAAATGGTGCAACACACTTCTATAACATCGGAACAAAATCTCAAGAAAAAATACCTGGACAAGATGCGTATATCCTATTAGATAACATCCGTGAAAGTCATAAAGTTTGGGGGAACTCAGATGCTACAGTTTTCGACTTAGGAGATGGTATCATAAATTTAGAATTCCATTCGAAAATGAATACCATTGGTGGTGGCGTATTAACCGCTATCAACAAAGCCATCGATTTAGCAGAAAAAGAATACCGCGGATTGGTTATCGGAAACCAAGGAACTAATTTCTCTGTAGGTGCCAACATCGGAATGATTTTCATGATGGCAGTAGAACAAGAATACGACGAATTGAACATGGCTATCAAAATGTTCCAAGACACTATGATGCGTGTACGTTATTCTGCAATTCCTGTCATAGTAGCCCCTCACGGAATGACCTTAGGTGGTGGTTGCGAAATGAGTATGCACGCCGACCGCGTAGTAGCTGCTGCTGAGACCTATATTGGTTTGGTAGAATTTGGAGTAGGTGTAATTCCAGGGGGTGGTGGTTCTAAAGAAATGGCTTTGAGAGCTTCTGACCTATACCGTAAAAATGATGTCGAGTTGAATGTATTACAAGAAAACTTTCTTACTATAGGTATGGCAAAAGTAGCCACATCAGCTTACGAAGCTTTCGATTTGGGCATCTTGCAAAAAGGAAAAGATATTGTGGTAGTAAACAAAGACCGTCAAATTGCAGTAGCTAAACAAGTAGCATTACAGATGGCAGATCAAGGATACACACAACCTGTGAAAAGAACCGATATCAAAGTATTAGGCAAACAAGCATTAGGCATGTTCTTAGTAGGAACCAACCAAATGGTAGCCGGAAAATACATCTCAGAACATGACTTAAAAATTGCCAATAAACTTGCCTATGTAATGGCAGGAGGCGATTTATCCGAACCAACATTAGTAAGTGAACAATACTTATTAGATATTGAACGTGAAGCTTTCTTGAGTTTATGTACTGAGAGAAAAACGTTGGAGAGAATTCAATTTATGTTGACTAAAGGAAAACCATTACGTAATTAAAATATAGTAAGCAACACAGATTTAAGAAATCTAAAAAATTATAATAATTTCTCTAATTTCTTACATCTGTGTTCCAAAAAACAAACAAAGATGAAAACAGCCTATATAGTATCCGGATTTCGTACAGCAGTTGGAAAAGCACCAAAAGGAGTTTTTCGCTTCAAGCGTCCTGACGAATTAGCCGCAGAAACCATCGAACACATGATGTCACAGTTTCCTGATTTTGACAAAACAAGAATCGACGATGTCATGGTTGGAAACGCCATGCCAGAAGCAGAACAAGGTTTAAATGTTGGACGTTTAATTTCTTTAATGGGATTAAAAGTAACCGATGTTCCTGGTGTAACAGTAAATAGATATTGCGCCTCAGGATTAGAAACTATCGGTATGGCAACCGCTAAAATCCAAAGTGGTATGGCAGATTGCATCATTGCTGGTGGAGCTGAAAGCATGTCATTCATACCAATGGGTGGTTACAAACCAACACCTGATTATGCTCTAGCAAAAGAAGGACACGAAGACTACTATTGGGGAATGGGATTAACAGCGGAGGCAGTGGCAAAACAATTTAATATTTCTCGTGAAGATCAAGATGAGTTTTCTTTTAACTCGCACCAAAAAGCGTTAAAAGCCCAAGCAGAAGGCAAATTTGATAAACAAATCGTACCTATTATTGTTGAGCAAACATTCATAAATGAATTGGGTAAAAAAGAAACCAAATCCTATACCGTAACTAAAGACGAAGGCCCAAGAGCAGATACTAACGTAGCCGCTTTAGGAAAACTTAAACCAGTATTTGCAGCTGACGGAAGTGTTACTGCCGGAAACTCATCACAAATGAGTGATGGTGCCGCATTTGTATTAATTATGAGTGAAGAAATGGTCAAAGAATTAGGTGTCACTCCTTTCGCACGATTAGTAAATTTTGCCTCAGCTGGAGTAGAACCAAGAATCATGGGAATTGGTCCCGTAAAAGCCATACCGAAAGCATTGAAACAAGCAGGTTTAACTTTAAAAGATATTGATTTAATCGAATTGAATGAAGCTTTTGCATCGCAATCATTGGCAGTTGTTAGAGAATTAGGATTGAATCCTGATATCGTAAACGTAAATGGTGGTGCTATTGCATTAGGGCATCCACTTGGTTGTACTGGTGCAAAATTATCGGTTCAATTATTTGATGAAATGCGAGTAAGAAAATCAAAGTACGGAATTGTAAGTATGTGTGTGGGAACAGGACAAGGTTCTGCAGGAATTTACGAACTTTTATAAAAAAGAAAAGAAACACAGAGGTAAGAAATCTAAAAAAAATATTAAACTCTCACTAATTTCTTACATCTGTGTTCCAAAAAAAGCATAACTATTAAACTTAAAAACATATAAAATGAATGACATAACCAGAGGAGGACAATTCCTTGTTAAAGAAACCAAATGTGAAAACGTTTTCACGCCAGAAGATTTCTCAGAAGAGCAAATCATGATGCGTGATTCTGTTAAAGAATTCGTTGATAAAGAAATATGGCCAAACAAAAATCGTTTTGAAAGTAAAGATTATGCTTTCACAGAAGCGGTAATGAAAAAAGCAGGAGAAATGGGCTTTTTGAGTGTGGCTGTTCCTGAAAATTATGGCGGAATGGGAATGGGATTTGTAGATACGTGTTTGGTATGTGATTACATATCGGGAGCTACAGGTTCATTCTCAACAGCATTTGGAGCACACACTGGAATTGGAACCATGCCCATCACATTATATGGAACAGAAGCACAAAAACAAAAATACGTTCCAAAATTGGCTTCAGGCGAATGGTTTGGAGCTTATTGCTTGACCGAACCAGGAGCAGGTTCTGATGCTAATTCAGGAAAAACCAAAGCTGTACTTTCTCAAGACGGAACACACTACAAAATCACTGGAGGTAAAATGTGGATTTCTAATGCTGGATTTTGTTCCTTACTTATTGTTTTTGCACGTATAGAAGAGGATAAAAACATCACTGGTTTCATTGTAGAAAATGATCCAAGTAACGGAATCACAATGGGGGAAGAAGAACACAAATTAGGAATTCGTGCCTCTTCTACCCGTCAAGTTTTCTTTAATGAAACTAAAGTACCTGTAGAAAATATGTTAGCTGGTCGTGGTGAAGGATTTAAGATCGCAATGAATGCTTTGAATGTAGGACGTATCAAATTAGCAGCAGCTTGTTTAGATGCGCAACGTCGTGTAACTACCAATGCTGTGCATTATGCTAACGAACGTATTCAGTTCAACACACCAATTTCAAGTTTTGGCGCTATCAGATATAAATTAGCTGAAATGGCAACTTCTGCTTATGCAGGTGAAAGCGCAACTTATCGCGCAGCAAAATCTATAGAAGACAGAATCAATGCCCGTGTTGCAGAAGGAACTTCACATCAAGAAGCCGAATTAAAAGGAGTTGAAGAATTTGCTATTGAATGTTCTATCTTAAAAGTGGCCGTTTCTGAAGATATTCAAAACTGTGCTGATGAGGGCATTCAAATATATGGTGGGATGGGTTTTTCAGAAGATACGCCTATGGAAAGTGCTTGGCGCGATGCTCGTATTGCCCGAATATATGAAGGCACCAATGAAATTAACCGAATGCTTTCAGTGGGAATGCTAATTAAAAAAGCGATGAAAGGCCATGTTGACTTATTGGGACCAGCGATGAAAGTTCAAGAAGAATTAATGGGAATACCTTCGTTCGACACTCCAGATTATTCGGAATTATTTTCTGAAGAAAAAGAAATGATTGGAAAATTGAAAAAAGCTTTCTTAATGGTAGCTGGTGCTGCTGTTCAAAAATATGGTATGGATTTAGATGCACACCAACAATTATTGACGGCGGCGGCGGATATGCTGATTGAAATTTATTTAGCAGAAAGTACCATCTTGCGCACTGAAAAGAAAGCAAAAAAAGAAGGAGAACATAACACTCAAGAACAAATTGCAATGGCAAAATTGTATTTATACAAAGCCGTTGATATTGTAGCGTTAAGAGGAAAAGAAAGCATCATCTCATTTGTTGAAGGGGACGAACAACGAATGATGTTAATGGGTTTACGACGTTTTACAAAATACACCAACATGCCAAATATTGTAGGATTAAGAGAAACCATAACAGCAAAATTAATTGCTGAAAATAGTTATTGCTTTTAATACTTAGTCGCAATATTAATAGAAAGCCACACTTTAAAACGCGTGGCTTTTTATTTACAAAAAACATCCGAATTTGTCTTATATCTATTATTTTAGTTAAAAATATACATTTAATGCTTTTTAAAAAGCATTTTACTAACTTTGAATTTCACTACTTCTCAAATAACGATATAACCCAAAACAAAGATATATGGCCTCAAAAGAGTTAGAAGAAAATGAGCTTCTGAAAAAAATAAAAGAAATTTCAGATTACAAATATGCCCTTGATGAAGCATCAATTATTGCAATTACCAATCAAAAAGGAATTATTACTCATGTCAATGATAATTTTTGTAAAATATCAAAATACAGTCGTGAAGAATTATTAGGTCAAGACCATCGGATTATAAATTCTGGCCATCATTCTAAAGATTTTATTAAAGAACTATGGGTCACTATAGCAAAAGGGAACGTTTGGAAGGGTGAATTAAGAAACAAAGCCAAAGACGGAACATCCTATTGGGTGGACACTACCATTGTACCTTTTTTAAATCAAGAAGGAAAACCTTATCAGTATGTCGCAATTAGATCGGACATCACTGAAAGAAAAAAAGGAGACGAAGAATTATTAAAGAAAATCAAAGAAATATCGGACTACAAGTATGCCTTAGATGAAGCTTCAATTATTGCTATTACTAATCAAAAAGGAATTATAACCCATGTTAACGACAATTTTTGTGCCATATCAAAATATAGTCGTGAAGAACTTATTGGAGAAGATCATCGCATCATTAACTCAGGTTTTCATCCTAAGGAATTCATAAAAGAGCTTTGGTCTACTATAGCAAAAGGCAAAGTTTGGAAAGGAGAATTGAGAAACAAAGCCAAAGATGGCACTTGGTATTGGGTAGACACTACCATTGTTCCTTTTTTAAATCAGGAAGGAAAACCTTATCAGTATGTTGCAATTAGATCGGACATCACTGAAAGAAAAAAAGGAGAAGAACTTATTAAGCATATGCTTACTACCACGGAGTATCAAAACAAACAATTGGTAGATTTTTGCAATATTGTTTCTCACAACTTAAGAGCTCCATTAGTAAATATATCTATGTTATTGAATTTTTTAGAAGAAAGTCAAGATGAAGACGATCGGTTAGAACTGCTAAACAGAATAAAACCAGTAGTTACCCATTTAAACGAAATATTTAATGAATTAGTGGAGTCACTTCAAGTCAGACAAGATTCTGAAATTCAATCCATAAATATTGATTTAAAAGAGTGCATGGAGAAGATACTTATTAGTTATGATGCTCAAATACGTGCTTTTAATGCTACAATCGTAATGGATTTTAATGATGTACCCGTACTCTATTATCCTCCAAAATATATTGACAGTATACTTACTAATTTGATAAGTAATGCACTTAAATATAAATCCCCCGATAGAAATTTAATAGTTGAAATTAAAACAATAAAAATAGACAAACATATTATCTTATCTGTTAAAGACAACGGATTAGGTATAGATTTAGAACGTCATAAAGACAGTATATTCAAAATTCGAAAAGTTTTTCATGTGCATCCCGATGCTAAAGGGTTTGGTCTATTTATGACAAAAACACAAGTTGATGCCATGGGAGGCGAAATATGGGTGGAAAGCACACCTGAAGTTGGAAGCACTTTTTTTATTAAATTTGAGAATAATAAATTATGAAATTAATAGAAATAGTTGCTTTGATAGATGACGACAATACTTATATTTATCTTTCAAAAAGAATGCTCAATCAAATAGATCATATAAAAAAAATAGAAGTATTTGGTAATGGCTTGGATGGTTTAAACTATCTAAAATCAAATAGTAACAACCCAAAACTACTTCCAGAAATCATTTTTTTAGACCTATCTATGCCTATCATGGATGGTTGGCAATTTCTAGAAGAATTCATTAAACTCGATTCAGATAACTTAAAAAAAATTACAATTTATATCTGCTCATCATCTATTTCGCCACACGACATTAACAGAGCAATGAGTATAAGTGCCGTTTCAGATTATATTATCAAACCGCTAAGTAAGGAAGATTTTATCAAATTATTAGAACAATATTAATCCCTTTTATAAAACAATACCAATCAATAATTGCATTATTCTTTAACTAAAAATTAATTAAAAAATTTCAATTAATTGTTAACTTTGAATAATCTTCAAATAATTTAAAATAAAAATGAAAATGAAAAATAATAAATTAAAATACAAAAATTTCCTACTCCTTTTAGTTATGGCTTTTGGAATTATTGTGGCTTGTAAATCAGGTAGCAGTAGTAAATCTAATGTATTGACTATTAACTTAGAACCTAAAAGTGGTAGTACAGTTACTGGAACAGCTACTTTTTCGGAAAAAAATGGTGTCGTTTCATTTGAAGCTAAATTATCGGGGTTAAAACCAGGGATCCATGGGATCCACATTCACGAAAAAGCAGATTGTTCTGCCACAGATGCGGCTTCGGCTGGTGGACATTGGAATCCAACTCATGTTAAACACGGTAAATGGACCGATGCAGAACATCACAAGGGAGATATCGGTAACTTTACAGCGGATGAAAACGGAAATGCGACAATAACTTTAAAAACCAACGAATGGTGCATTGGTTGTGGCGATGTTAACAAAGATATTCTTGGAAAAGGATTAATTGTACATGACAAAGCTGATGATTTTGTTACCCAACCTACTGGAAATGCAGGAGCAAGAGTAGCTTGTTCGGCAATTATAAAATAAAAATTACATTAATAACATAAGACACAAAAATTTGCAAATCACGCTTTTTTTGTGTCTTTTGCTTTTAATTATGGAAGACAAACTACACTTATATTTCAAGAACTCTCAAGAATGGCGCGATTGGTTGCATGAAAATCATCATTCGTCCAAAGGGGTTTATTTGATATTTTATCGTGTAAATAGTGAATTTGAAAGCATGCGTTGGGAAGAAGCCGTTCAAGTAGCATTGTGCTATGGTTGGATTGATTCAACAGTTAAAAAAGTTGATGAAGAAAGAAGAAAACAAGCCTTTGGTCCTCGAAAAGACAAAAGTGTTTGGAGCAAAGTCAACAAAACATTTGTTGAAAAACTTATTGCCGAAAATTTAATGCACCAAAGTGGCTTGAACAAAATTGAAATTGCCAAACAAAATGGTTCTTGGGAATCACTAGATGCCGTTGAAAATCTTGAAATCCCAAATGATTTAAAACTAGCATTTGATAGTAATGCAACAGCTCATGATAATTATCAAAAGTTTAGTTTTCATTACAGAAAAAGCTATTTGTATTGGCTAAATCAAGCCAAACGAGAAGAAACCAGAATCATTCGTATAGCAGAAATTATAAGACTTTGCGAACAAAACAATAAAACACGCCATTAAAATTTAGCATTAATTATCAAAGCCTTACTAAAAAAACATAGCTTTGTACTTCAAACTAAGGTTATGATAAACCCATCAGCAAACGGCTGGATAGACAAATATTTTGTTGAACAAAATCCTTTGTTCGATTGTATGACTATTGATAGTTTATCATTTTATAAAAACATTCGCAAAACTGGACTTATCTATGGACATATAATTTCTATAAACAGTAATCCCGAATTGTATATTGAGAATTGGAATACTGAAGAAATTTCAAAAGTTGCCTTGCTCAATACCTTATTTAATACGTATCATTTTACAACAAAAAGATCAAATTCGGAAGATTTTATTTCAAAAACAGTAGCGTTTTATAAAGAAATGACTCCCAAAGGTTTTGGATTTTTAAACAATATAATAGCATCAAATCCAAGTTCAAAATTAGAAAATCTAATAGAAGAACGTGTTCAAACCAACAAAGATGTTTTCAGTAAAAACTTTTCACACATTGTTACGAATGCTTTATTATTTATAGATATTTTAGCCTTTCGCCAATATTTAAAACAAGGAAAAATTCCAGATAAATATTTAAAACGAACAGAAGAAACCATTATGAGCGTTGTTTCATTGGCACTTCAAGTAAAAACAGTAAAATCGCAACACGATGATTTATTAATTAAATTATTTGAAGCATCGGTTAGATACACCAAGTTTTCAAAAGTAAATATTCAAAATCTAGAGCAATTACCATTAGATTATTTTAATGATGATTTAGAAAAATGCTATCTGTTAGATTTAGCAGGACTAACATTATGGGATGATGGAAAAATTGAAAATGAAGAAATTTATTTTCTACACAAACTAGCTGAAACCTTAATTATTTCTGATGATTTTGTATCGGAAAGTATCGATGAAACTAATACTTTTATAACCAATCACAAGTCGGAAATTCAGTATTTTAATTACTCCAATCCAGTTAAACATTTTTATGACCAAACCACACAAGCGGTCACTTTTCTAATAAAACGAAATAAAAAACGGTTAATCAAAGAAATATCGGAAAGCAAAGAATTAATGCAACTTTTAGCTCAATCTAGCAAACGAGATTTGGATATTGAAGAAAAAAAGAAAGTAAAAAAACAGTTACTCGACATTTGCAAAAGCATTCCGTCGTTAACTATTTTTTTACTTCCTTGTGGTGCATTATTATTGCCTATTTTAGTAAGATTTATACCACAATTATTACCTTCTGCTTTTAATGAAAATTTAGAAGATTAAAATTCTAACTGATAAACATTATCTAAATCTTTATTGGAACTAATGTTTACATTCAAATCGGTTACATAACCCGAATTTAATCCATATGCCCAACCGTGCAAGGTTAACTCTTGCCCTTTCTTCCAAGCTGATTGAACAATAGATGTTTTGGCTAAATCAAAAACTTGTTCTTTTACATTAATTTCAACAAATTTATTAAACCGATCGTCTTCATTTGCAACGGCATCAAGTTCTTCTTTATGCAAACGATAGACATCTTTTATGTGGCGAATCCAATTGTCTATAATTCCTATAGAATCATTTCCCATGGCAGCTTTTATACCTCCACAACCATAATGTCCACACACAATTACGTGTTTTACTTTCAATACATTTACAGCATAATCCAATACACTCAGCATATTCATATCGCTATGAACCACCATATTAGCAATGTTTCTGTGCACAAATACTTCTCCTGGTTTAGCACCAATAATTTCATTTGCAGGAACACGACTGTCGGAACACCCAATCCATAATAAAGGTGGATTTTGCCCTTTAGATAAATCTTTAAAATACTCCGGATCAATAGCTGTTTGACTTTCAACCCATTGTTTATTATTGTCCAATATTTTTTTGTAAAAATCGCTCATTTGATACATTTATTTATTCCTATACTTTAGGGCGTTAAATTTAGTTTTTTTTAATTAAAAAAATATTAATAAGAAGAAATCCATGAAAAATTAGATGAAATTATTTTATTCTTATTTTTAGCCAAAAAGTTTAGATACGCTAACGAAACTGGAGAAAGCGATTTATCTTTTAGCCAAATCAATCTCCAATCAGATTTAATTGGAAATCCAGTTACAGGAACTATGTGCAGTTGTTCGTTCATAAGTTCGTTTTTACAACCAATCAATGGCATTATCGAATAGCCCAATCCTGCTAATAAAGCTTGCTTTACTGCTTCGTTGGTTGCCAATTGCATCGTCATTTTGGTTTCAATTTTATTTTTTTCAAAAAACTTTTCCATTACGTGGCGCGTTCCCGAACCTTCTTCTCGATAAATCATCGGAATTTGATTGAAAATACTTTTTTGTGAGAAACTATTGTCTTCTTTTAATGTTGTATTTCCCATCAAAAACAATTTGTTCTCTAATAAGATTTCAGAATCAATGTTTATATGAGTTGGTAATACTGAAATTAACGCAAAATCTACTTCATTTAGTTCCAGACTTTTTAACACTTTCTGCTTGTTCGTAACATCCATAGACAATTCTACATTGTTATACTTTTTAAGAAAATCGGTTAAGAAAAAAGGCATTACATATTTGCCTGTAGAAACTACTGATATCTTTAATTTTCCTGCCAAAATATCTTTAAAAGCCAATGTTTTGTATTGAATTTCATCTACTTCTTCTAATATTTTTTTAGCCAATAGGGATATTTCTTTACCAAATTCGGTTACAAAAAGCTGTCTTCCAACAACTTCCGTTAACGGAATATCAAATTGATTTTGAAAATTTCGCAACTGAATTGAAACAGCAGGTTGTGTTAGGAACAACTCTTCCGAAGTCCTTGTAATACTTTTTGTTTCTGCAATTTTCACAAAAAGGCGTAATTGATGTAAAGTGTAGTTCATAAAAATATTTTATATATTACATAACAAATGTAAATAAAAATTTATAGATTATTGCTTATAGATTTGCATCGAACAATTAAAACCATTAAATAATGCAAAGAATAACCATAGCAAAAGGTGACGGAATTGGTCCAGAAATCATGGATGCAACATTAGAAATTATTAAAGCTGCAGGTGCTCAAATCGAAATTGACGAGATTGAAGTAGGTGAAAAAGTATATTTATCTGGAAATACCTCTGGAATTGCAAAAGAGAGTTGGGATACTATCATTAATAACAAAGTGTTTTTAAAAGCACCAATTACAACCCCTCAAGGTGGTGGTTATAAAAGTTTAAATGTGACCACAAGAAAATTTTTAGGATTATACTCTAATGTGCGTCCATGTGTGAGCTTACATCCCTTTGTAAAAACTAAACATCCAGAAATGGACATCGTTATTATTCGTGAAAATGAAGAAGACTTATATGCTGGTATCGAACACCAACAAACCGACGAAGTGGTACAATGCTTAAAAATAATAAGTCGTCCTGGTTGTGAGAAAATTGTTCGTTATGCTTTTGAATATGCTAAAGCATATGGAAGAAAGAAAGTGACTTGTTTCACAAAAGACAATATCATGAAGCAATCCGATGGTTTGTTTCATAAAGTGTTTGATGAAATCGGAGCAGAATATCCAGAAATCGAAAAAGAACATTGGATTATTGATATCGGTGCCGCAAAAATGTCGGACACACCAGAAGTATTTGATGTAATTGTGACCTTAAATTTATATGGTGATGTACTTTCTGACATCGCAGCTCAAATTGCGGGTTCTGTTGGATTAGCAGGTTCTGCTAATATCGGAGAAGAGTGTGCAATGTTTGAAGCCATTCATGGTTCGGCGCCAAGAAGAGCGGGACAAAACATGGCAAACCCATCGGGATTATTACAAGGAGCCGTTATGATGCTAAACCATTTAGGACAGAATAATGTCGCTACTTTAGTCCAAAATGCTTGGTTGAAAACATTAGAAGATGGAATTCATACATATGATATTTTTACGGAAGGAAAAAGCTCCAAAAGAGTGGGTACAAAAGAATTTGCAGAAGCTATAATTGAAAATTTAGGACAAAAACCTACTCAATTAAAAACGGTTAATTACCAACAAAGTGAAGGTTTGGTTTTACCTAAATACACTAAAAAACCACAAGCCAAAAAAGAATTAGTAGGACATGATGTTTTTGTTCACTGGAATGGTACAGATGCTAATGAATTGGCAGCACTTTTACAAAAAATAAAATCTCCAAATGCCACTTTAAACATGATTACCAATAGAGGAATTAAAGTTTGGCCAGAAGGTTTCAAACAAACATTTTGTACTGATCATTGGCGTTGTCGCTATAAAGCAAACGATGGAAAAACACTAGACAAAAATGAAATCATCAGCTTATTGACACAATTTCAAGAAAATGGATTGGATACTATCAAAACCGAAAATCTATACTATTTTGATGGTGTTGCTGGGTTCTCATTAGGGCAAGGACAATAATTTAAAACAAAAAATATGAAAATGCAACTCATTAACGGCGAATTTACAGCACTTGAAACTTTGGAATTAATTACTCAAATGGTTCAAGTAAAAATTAAGTTTTTGGAAAATAAAATTCATAATTCTCACAACGAAGAAGACATTAAAACTAAAGAAAGTAAAATCATCGCTTTACAAAATAAAGTGACTGAATTGCGAAATCATATTGCCTCTAAATCCATAAACAGTAGGATATTTAGTGAAATTGAAATTAGTTAACTCATGAAAAGTGAACATGAATTTAAATTGATTGAAGGTATTTTTCAACCTGAGGAAGCCCAAAAACTGCTGATGGAAATGATTAATACCAAAATTAATTTTCACAATCTGGACGCTTTTAGTAATCACATCCGATTTAATACTTCTATTTCAAATTCAATAAATAGGGTAAATGAATTGAATGAAACAGCAGAAAAATTAAAAATTTTAATGGAATATGCACGTGAGAATACTATTGAATTAGAAATTAAAAGTAACATAAGCATTACTTTAAAAAATGTTTGAAAACAGAACCCTCGCAATAGCTACAAAACACCATAAGGAAAAAGTTATTGCTCCTTTATTTGAAACCGAATTAGGAGTAAAATGCTTTGTTCCCGAGGATTTCGATACGGATACATTGGGTACTTTTACGGGCGAAATAGAACGAAAAGATTCGTCTTATGAAACCGTTAAAAAGAAGTGCCTATTGGCAATGGAACAATCCAATTGTGATTTAGGAATTGCCAGTGAAGGTTCTTTCGGAAATCATCCTGTAATTTTTATGGCAAGTGCCGACGAGGAACTTTTAATTTTTATTGATAAAAAAAATGATTTAGAGATTGTGGTTCGAGAGTTGAGTCTAGATACTAATTTTAATTCTTCAACTATTAATTCTACGGAGGAATTAAATGATTTTGCTAAACTATCTAATTTTCCTTCACATGGATTAATTTTAAAGGATTTGAATAATCAAAACCTATTTAAAGGGATTCAGTCATGGGCAGAGTTAGAAGAAAAAGCATCTCTTCTGTTTAAAGATAATTCTAGCTTTATTGCAGAAACCGACATGCGAGCATTACACAATCCTACACGAATGAAAGTGATTGAAAAAGCGGCTATTCAATTGATTTCGAAAATAAAATCGCTTTGTCCAGAATGTCAAACACCGGGGTTTGGTGTGGTGAAAGCCATCCCGGGACTACCTTGCGAATGGTGCAAATCGAAGACCAAATCTATTTATTCTCATTTGTATCAATGTCAAAAATGCCAGTATGAACTAGAAAAAAAATTCCCTAATAGAAAAGTAACTGAAGATCCAATGTATTGTGATTTTTGCAATCCTTAAATGATGAATAATTTACTCAAAAAAGCTAAAGAAATATTAAACAATGGAGATGTTGTAGCCATTCCAACGGAAACTGTTTATGGATTAGCCGCTAATGCTTTTGATAAAAAAGCCATTCAAAAAATATTTGATATTAAAAATAGACCATTATACAATCCCCTAATCGTTCATATCAAATCTATTGATACTTTAGAAGCAGTGGCTAAAGATATTCCTCCTATGGCAATTAAATTAGCAGAAACTTTTTGGCCTGGTCCCTTAACTTTAGTTCTCCCTAAAAAAGAAATTATACCTGAAATTGTTACCTCTGGAAAAAATACCGTTGGTGTTCGAGTTCCCGCTCATCCACTAACACAAGAATTACTACATAAACTCGATTTCCCATTGGCAGCACCCAGTGCAAATCCGTTTGGATATATAAGTCCAACAACTGCTGAACATGTTAAGAAACAACTCGGAGATAAAATTCAACTAATTCTCGATGGTGGTAATTGTGAAAAAGGGATTGAATCAACTATAATCGGATTTGAAAATAACAAACCGATACTATATAGGGTGGGTGCAATTTCAAAAGAGACAATTGAAAATTGTATTGGAGCCATTGAGGTAAAAAATAAAGCGGCGGCTAGTCCAGATGCACCGGGAATGTTAAGCAAACATTACTCACCAAAAACAAAATTTGAAATTAGCAATAACATAGAGGAAAGTATTCGAATCAATTCAAATAAAAATGTCGGTTGTATCTTGTTCAAAAAACCGAAGTTTGAATTATCAAATCAACATTGTATACTCCTAACTAAAAATCAAAATTTAGAAGAAGCGGCAAGTCATCTATATGCTGCTATGCATCAAATGGATAATAAAAAATTGGACTTAATTATTGCCGAAAAATTCCCTGAAATTGGAATCGGAGTTAGTTTGAATGACCGATTACAAAGAGCACAAGAAACAACATTTTAAAAATTTAAAAAAGATGAATTACCAAGTATTATTAGACAATTTAACCAGTCCAGCCTTATTGTTTTTCCTATTAGGAATCATTGCTGTTCAATTGAAAAGTGATTTAGAAATCCCATCCAATTCATCTAAATTTATTTCCTTGTACTTATTGTTTTCGATAGGTTTCAAGGGAGGGCAAGAACTGTCTCACAGCCACTTGAACCTTTCGGTAATTTGGTCCATTCTTTTTGGAATAGCACTATCAATAGCGATTCCTCTCTATACTTTTTTCATATTAAAAAAGAAATTAGGCATCGAAAATGCAGGAGCCATTGCAGCGGCGTATGGATCGGTAAGCGCGGTGACTTTTGTAACAGCTGTTTCGTTTTTAGAATTTCAAAAAGTGACGTTTAATGGTCACATGGTAGCTATTATGGCGCTTATGGAAGCACCCGCCATCATTGTGGGCGTAATGCTGATTTCATGGTTTAAAAAAGGTAGTAGTCTAAAAATTTCGAACATTATCAAACACTCGTTAACAAATGGAAGTGTGCTACTTATTTTGGGAAGCTTACTCATTGGATTTCTTGCCAATCAAGATCAAGCACAAGGAATAAAGCCCTTTACCACCGATTTATTCAAAGGATTTTTAGTTTTATTCCTATTAGATATGGGAATAACTAGTGGACGAAAATTAAACGAATTCATCAAAAATGGTTGGTTTACCACTCTTTTTGCTATAGTAATTCCCTTAATTAATGGATGTGTAGTAGCCTATTTCAGCAGCTACATCACTCCAGAAGTTGGAGATCGATTTATATTTTCAGTATTAGCAGCTAGTGCTTCTTATATTGCTGTTCCCGCTGCTATGAAAATTGCAGTTCCTAATGCAAATCCGGGATTATATTTACCAATGGCATTAGCAGTAACATTTCCATTCAATATTACTTTCGGATTGCCATTGTATTATGTTGTAATAAAGTTCTTTTAATATGAATACACAATTTAGTTTCATAATTAAAATTTAGAAGACAAAATTGGAAATTAAAATACAAATTACTCTATAAATTAAATTGATAGTTTTTATATTTGCATCAAATTTTATTATATCAATGACAATCACACAACTTAAATATGTTTTGGCAGTAGCCGAATATAAAAATTTCACCCTTGCTGCAGAAAAATGTTTTGTAACACAACCTACATTAAGTATGCAAATTCAAAAAGTAGAAGAAGAACTTGGAATTCAAATATTTGATCGAACTAAAAAACCAATTCAATTAACAGAAATTGGACAGAAAATTGTCAATCAGTCTAAAAATATTGTAAACGAAGCAGATAGAATCCAAGATATTGTTGACCAACAAAAAGGTTTTATTGGTGGAGAATTTCGTTTGGGTATTATTCCAACAGTAATGCCAACATTACTTCCCATGTTTCTAAATAACTTTATAAAAAAATACCCCAAAGTAAAGTTAATCATTGAAGAATTAAATACCCAAGATATTATATTTAAATTAAATAATGGTCACCTGGATGCTGCTATTGCAGCTACACCTTTAGAAGAAGAAAAAATCAAAGAAGTAGTATTGTTTTACGAACCATTTGTAGCGTATATACCAGAAAATCATAATAATTTTAGCAAAAAAGAAATTGAAATTTCTGACTTGAATTTAGATGAAATTTTATTATTGCAAGATGGTCATTGCTTTAGAGATAGTATAGTAAACCTTTGCAAAAATAACAATAATTTAGAACACAATCATTTTCAACTAGAAAGCGGCAGTTTTGAAACATTAATAAAATTAGCAGATGAAGGTTTAGGAACCACACTTTTACCCTATTTACATACCTTAGATTTAAAGGAAAAAGACCAAATTAAATTACGTCATTTTGTAGAACCAAAACCTGCTAGAGAAGTCAGTTTAATTTACCCTAAAAATGAATTGAAAATTCACATCATCGATGCCTTAAGAAACACAATTTCAGGAGTTATTAAAGGTGCTATTGTTTTTAATAACGTAAAAATAATTAGCCCAAAAGCAGCTAAATAAATTTTTAAAAAAAAATACTTCGGAAAACTTAAATCAAGAATATATTAATTTTATAGGTTTTTAAAAGAAAACATACTAAAAAAGGAGCTCAATTAAGCTCCTTTTCTTTGGTTAATAAATTCTAAATCCATGAGACAATTTTCAAGCTCCGGCTTGTTATTTGTAAAATACAATAACCAGTTTTTTAACTGATCAATTTCGTAAGGCAACAAATTATGGGTTGCTTTTTTTAGCTTTCTTTTAAAAAGATTAGGGTCGATACTTACACTTTCCAATTCTGACTTAGTGTAATCATAAATCATTCTAGGCATAGGTTAAAGTTTTAGGTTAATTAATCATTTAATTAGGTAAATTTGGGATAAACCGTTAGTAAATTTAAAATAAATTTACAATCTCACCAAATAAAATGATTTTTTTTATAGATAAAACGCACTTTATGCCGATTATTTACATTTTATTGTTTTTTTTGAAATATTTTGCTTACAAAAAACTATTGTTGCGAAAAATATGATTATAAAAAAAAGGAACAAATAAAGTTCCTTTTTTTTTATTAATTTTCATTCAGTAAACATTTCCTTAATTCCGGTTTTTCTATGGTGAAATTGAGTAACCATTCGGTTAGCTGTTCAATCTCATAAGGCAATAACATTTTTAAAGCTTTTTCTAATTCTTTACAAAATAACTTAGCATCGAAACTAACTCTTTCAAGAACTGTTTTTGTGTAATTATAAATCATTCTAGACATAAGTAAAAGTATTAAGATTCTCATCTAAACAAGAACATATTGATAAATTTGGTTCAATAAAACTACAATTAAATATCTTAGTACACAAAAAAAACAAGTGAAATATACGTTTAAAATTAACAAAGACCGACAAAATACATAGTTAATCAATAAAATTAGTGTTTTTTCTTACTTAATAAAAGAATACTATGATGACATTATTATTCAAGTAATACTTTGTAAACATAATCTTAAATCGGGTCTTTCTTTTGTAAAACTAAATAACCATTCTTTTAATTGCTCAATTTCGTAGGGTAAAAGTGATTGTATTGCTTTTTCAAGTTCTTTTCTAAAAAGTTTAGCATCAAAACTTACTCTTTCTAAAACGGATTTAGTGTAATCATAAATTAATCTAGACATAATACATTTTACATTAATAAATTAAAAAGTAACCTTTTACCACTCAATAGAGTAAACGCAATAATATTAAAAATAGTATTCTTCAATTAACTATTTTTTTATTCCCCTCAACATTTCTCTTTTTCCTGGAGCCCCTGGTAATTTCTCCACCACAAAACCACAATCCAACATGGCTCTCTTAATGGAGCTTCGACAAGCATAGGTTACTAAAACCCCTCCAGGTTTTAAAGAAAGAAACATTTTTTTAAAAATTTCATGCGACCATAGTTCGGGTTGAACTCTAAACCCAAATGCATCGAAGTAAATCAAATCAAATTCATTAACATCCGAAATATCTTGAAAAAATTGTTTTCTTTTAGTTAAAGTAAAATTATTTGAGAGGATCAATTTTTCACCCCATTCTGCTTGGTGCATAGCATTAAAAACATCTATTTTATCCAAAACATTTAACGCTGAAACATAATTCATTTGCAAAACTTCATCAAGAAGTATGGGATAAGCCTCTACGCCTGTGTACGCTATATTTTGATTTAACTGGTCAGCTTCTAAATAGGTTATAAAAGCATTCAATCCAGTTCCAAAACCAATCTCTAAAATAGAAACGGACTTTCCTTCTCTCGCGCTTTTGCGAGCAGGAGCAGCAAACAAAGAAAGTCCGTTTTTTATAAATACATGATAGGCTTCTTGAATTGCTCCATGTTTAGAATGATAACTTTCGTTCCAATCAGGCAAATGAATCGTTGTGGAACCATCTTGTGTGGTTAGAATCTCTCTTTTCAAAATTTAGTGAATATACAATTTTTTAATTCTAGGAATGGGTCCACCACATTTACCTTGATGGCAAGTTATGCAGGCATCTAAGCCTTTATTGAAATTCTCTTTTATTGTGGTAGCACTACTACTATAAATCAATTTTTGAGCAGCAATATACTTCTTGGCATTTTCTTTAAAAAAAGCATCATTATCACTGGGTGTAGTAAATTTAGCTACATAAATTTTATTGAAAAACTCAGGAAACTTTCCAATAGTATCTCCTTTTACAATTCTATCTCTAATTTGTTTATTGTAAGCATACATTTGCTCCATCAGAGACGCCATTTCTGACATTTGATACATATCGAATTGCTTCTCTTTGTGACACGAATTTATCTCTTCTTTTACCCTAACTTTCTTTTCTTTTTTTTGACATGAAAAAAAAGTTAACACCAATAAAAGAATTGCTATTTTATTCATCTTATAAATTCTATTTTTTAATTAAAACACCATCCGCCAAAAACGAATAGTTAGTTTCTGGAGCAACTATACTATCAATTGCAGCTTTAGATTTTCCTGCATCTTTAGCATATTCCTTTAAATCTTCAATAGAGGTAACCTCTATAAATGCTTTACCACTAACAATAGCCTCACTTTCAGCCGCATTTTTAGGCACAAAAAAACCATAATCTTTAAATTTTACAAATGCAGACTTCCCTTCTCCTAAATCTAAATTCATCCAACATCCTTTCTTTTGACAAACTTCTGTGATTTTTGCAGTCACTTTAACAGGTAATGTATCTGTCGGCTTCATTGCTTTGTACTTGGCAAGCAAATCTTCTTTAGTCATGGCTCCATCAGCAGTAATAGGGTCTCCAAACTTTGCATAGGCGATAGCCTTTTCCTCTACTTTGACAGCTTCATTTTTTTTGCAACTTGTTAAGGATAAAACAGTCAATAGGGTGTATAATATTTTTCTCATCTGTAATTAATTTATAAGAGACAAAAATAAACAGATATTGAAAACTATCGTGAAAAAACCTATCTTTTTTTTACATTCATTGAGAATTATCTATTTTTTTTGTAATAGATTAAAAAAAAATAGAAAAATAGTAATTTATTTAGAATAGTTAAAAAAACATTCATTTTTTTATTAGTTTAGCGAAATATTAAATCACTATAATTATAAATTTTAAAATATTTCATAATAATCTTATTTTCAGTATATTATAAATTATTTTTACTTAACTAACTACAAAAAATGAGTCTAAAAAATACTCTCGAAATCGATATAGTAAAAGTTTCTTCTTCTAAAATTGATAGTGTAGATTTTGAAAACATTGCTTTTGGAAATATTTTCACTGATCACATGTTAATTTGCGATTTCAAAGAGGGTGCTTGGCAAAAACCTGTTATCAAACCCTACGAACCTTTTATGATTGATCCTTCAGCAAAGGTTTTTCATTATGGACAAGCCATTTTTGAAGGAATGAAAGCTTACAAAGATGAAAATGATGACGTTTGGCTATTTAGACCGGATGAAAATTTTCATCGCTTTAATAAATCAGCGGTGAGAATGGCTATGCCCGAAGTTCCTGAAACCATATTTATTGATGGTCTGAAAACTATTATTGACTTAGATCGCAATTGGGTTAAAAAAGGCTTAGGAAATACCCTATACATCAGACCATTTATGATTGCAATTGGTTCTGGAGTGATTGCTCAACCTTCAACGCAATATCGTTTCATGATTATTCTTTCCCCAGCCAAATCCTATTATTCAGGTGATGTTAAAGTGATTGTTGCCGATCATTATAGTCGTGCTGCAAATGGTGGTATTGGTGCCGCAAAAGCTGCCGGAAATTACTCAGCTCAATTCTATCCTACAAAATTAGCGAATGAAAAAGGGTACCAACAAATTATTTGGACAGATGATGCAACGCATACCAAACTTGAAGAAGCGGGAACAATGAATGTTTTCTTTAGAATTAATGATACTTTATATACGGCACCAACTAGCGAAAGAATTTTAGATGGAGTAACTCGAAAAAGTTTAATTGATTTGGCACGACGCGAAGGTTTAAAAGTTGAAGTTCGCTCAGTTCTAGTAGACGAGTTAGTAAATGCAGCTCAAGAGGGAAGTCTAAAAGAAATTTTCGGAGCAGGAACAGCTGCAGTAGTAAGTCCAATAAGTGCTTTTGCTTATCAAGATATAGAATATACGTTACCTAAAATTGAAAATTCATTCGCACTTCAATTAAAAGACAAATTGACTAAAATTCAATATAAATTAGCCGAAGACACTTTTAATTGGACGGTTAAAATCTAAAATTTGAGTCCGAAAATTGCTATAAAAAAAGCGCTTACTGCAAAGTAAAGCGCTTTTTTTACAGCATCACTTTAATTTAAATGGAAAACCATTTACTTACCATTTCTTTTTCAGAATCTATGGCGTTCTTGTGAATAAATTCATTTGTTTTCCCATTATAAACATACTCTTTTTCCCAAAGTAAATGGTTAGATGCTAATTCTTTAATACTATCACAAACAAATTTTATTTCTGCAGTTGTTGTCGTTGGATGAATTGACATTCTAATCCAACCTGGTTTTTTTATTAGATCCCCAGAAGTAATTAAACAGACTAAATCATGGGAAGTTTCTTGATCAACATGAAGTAAATAATGACCATAGGTTCCTGCACAACTACAGCCACCTCGAGTTTGAATTCCAAATTTATCATTTAACATTTTTACACCTAAATTAAAATGTAAATCGTTGATATAAAATGAAATTACTCCTAACCTATCCTCATGTTCTTTCGCTAAAATATTGATATTTTCAGTAGTTCCTAAAGCATCAAAAATATATTCCACTATTTCATGCTCACGTTCTAGTATATTAGTAACACCCATTTTTTCCTTCAATTGTATGGCTAAAGCCGTTTTAATCACTTGAAGAAAACCTGGTGTTCCACCATCTTCTCTATCTTCTATATTATCAATATATTTATGCTCTCCCCAAGGATTTGTCCAACTCACAGTTCCCCCACCTGGACAATCAGGGATACTATTTTTATACAAATTTTTATTAAAAACTAAAACTCCTGAAGTTCCTGGACCTCCTAGAAATTTGTGGGGGCTAAAGAAAATAGCATCCAAATAACTTTCAGTATCCTCTGGGTGCATATCAATAGTCACATAAGGACCAGAGCATGCAAAATCCACAAAACAAACGCCATTATTTTGATGCATTAATTTAGCAACTTCATGATAGGGTGTTTTAATCCCAGTTACATTAGAGCAAGAAGTAATTGAAGCAATTTTAAAACTCCTATCTTTATATTTCTCTAAAAGAATTTTCAAATTTTCAACAGCAAACAATCCATTCTCTCCAGCAGGAATAATTTCAACATCAGCCATAGTTTCTAGCCAAGATGTCTGATTTGAATGATGCTCCATATGGGAAATAAAAACTATCGGTTTTAATTCCTTTGGAATAGCAGTAAATTCTTTTAAATTTTCTGGTATTTTTAATCCTAAAATACGTTGAAATTTATTTACCACACCTGTCATTCCTGTACCAGTATTGATTAAAACATCATTATCAGTGGCATTTACATGTTTTTTGATAATGTGCTTTGCTTCATGATACGCCATCGTCATTGCGGTTCCTGTAACTGAAGTTTCCGTATGCGTATTGGCCACAAATGGACCAAATTCATTCATCAATTTTTCTTCAATGGGACGATACAAACGACCACTAGCCGTCCAATCGGTATAGATAATTTTCTTTTTGCCATAAGGCGAATCAAACTCTTGATCAATACCTATAATATGCTTTCGGAATTGTTGAAAATAAAGTTCTAATTGTGTTGTAGATTCTATGGTAGTCATTGTGTTTAGTTTGTGCGCCAAAGATACGGATTTTTAAGAATATTATAATGAGTAATGCAACATAACAAAATATGTTAAACAACTATTAATTAGTTAGTTTTAGATTTAATATCATATAAAATCCATTCCAATTCAGGGTCTTTATTATCAATTTTATCTTGTATAGTAGGTATGATTTCTTTATCAGGATAAATTCCATGACCAAAAACAGTGGTTTGATGAGTTGTTTTAACATCCATTAATCCCATTCGTAAGGGTAATTTTGAATTGGGGAGCGTCAAAATGGGCAACAATCCAGCTACAGTAGAGTTAAATCCGCCTCCCGTTTCTTCTCCAACAAAAGTGATATCTTTATTGGCCTTTAAAGTGGAGGCTAATAAACATGAGGCTGAAAAACTACCCCCATTGATGATAACATATATTTTACCCTTAAAATGATTAGGGTTACTCTTTCTTTCCTTGGAACCAACTAATGAATAAGTACAAGTGCCATCATTATTTTTTTTAGTTCTCAAATAAGAAAATAACATATAGAAAGGATAACCTGTAGCAACAAAAGGGTAACTTACTTTAGATATTTTACTAAAAATCCCCAATTTCCAAAGACTCGTTTTAGAAGTAACTTCTGCATTTTGAAGCATAACAAAACTTTTATCGGTCAAATAAGAATTCAGCGCTACAACTTCTGCTACCCTTCCTCCTGGATTATTTCTTACATCAAGAATCAAGGTTTTAATATGTTTTTGCGCTAATTTGTTAAATAGCTCATGATACGCTTTATGGAAATTCCCTTTTGAAAAATCTCTAATTTTTAAAATCGCAGTAGTACTATCGGTCGGAATAAAACGTAAATTCTTACTCAACAACTTGCTTGTTTCATCGTAGCCATAAATTCTTTTTTCTTTCTTAGAAATTGTATTTTTCTTGTCTGATGTTTTTACAATAACAGCTTCTTTAGTTTTTACTTCTGGCTGTAAACGTTTGACAATAAAACTTTTTAATGAATCATTTTGTTTTAAAACATAAGTCAAACTATCATGTATCCCTATTTCATTTGTAAAATAAGTTGGAAATCGTTTAGAAAACCCTCTAGTTATATAGGTAGTATTATATCCATCAGAGGTATATGTTTCTTTGTATTTATTATAAATATTTTGCGGTGAGATTTGATTGATGCTGATAACTTCTGCTCCCAATTGTATTGCTTTTTCTTTCGATTTATTTTTAACAACAAACAATTTATAATTTACCCATTCAAAATCAAATTGTGATAATGGTCCGGTACCCGATTTCGAAAATCGCTTCAAATCTTTTTTATTGCTTTTTTTAAATACTGGAGATACAATCATATGCCCTTGATGAACAGATGCGATTACTGGACTTATCAAAAAGAAAAATTCCTTGCTTGTCATAGGTCGATTGATAACTCGTCTAACACTATCAAATTTTCCATCTAACTTTTCTTTGGAAATGTATTTGTATAAACTCGGATGTAGTTTTTCTAATTTATGCTGGGCATAATCAACATCTTTTTGTAGCTTTTCTATGGCAATTGGTTGCTCTAATTTATAATTGTATTTTTCAACTGAGGTACAATTTACAAATAAAAAAAGCAAAAAAAGAAGACTATATTCTTCTTTGAAAGTCCCAATTTTATTAGCCATATCAAGCATTTTAATCATAGTTTTCAAATATACAGTTATTTCTTTTTTGATAAATAATTTTAACGTTCTCTTGAATATTTTTTAAATAAAGTGTAGTCGTATTTTGAAAATAAACATTAAATTTGGAAGTACGTTAGTCCTAACTAGTATGCAATTAAAAATCAATAACATATTTTCTTCAAAATTACCTGCCGACAGTCTCGAAACCAATGAAACTCGACAGGTTGTAAATGCTTGTTTTTCATATGTTGTTCCTAAAATTCCATCAAATCCAAAACTAATTCATGTAGCAGAGGAAGTAGCTAGCGCAATTGGAATTACAAAAGAAGATACACTATCAGAAGAGTTTTTAGAAATAGTTTCAGGTAAAAAAGTGCTCCAAAATACTAAACCGTATGCTATGAATTATGCTGGACATCAGTTCGGCAATTGGGCAGGACAATTAGGGGATGGTCGTGCTATAATTCTTACTGAAATAGAATGCAATAATCAGATATTGGCATTACAACTGAAAGGAGCTGGAAGCACTCCATATTCGCGTAGAGCTGATGGTTTAGCTGTTTTACGCTCCTCTATTAGGGAGCATTTATGCAGTGAGGCCATGTTTCACTTAGGGATTCCAACCACCCGCTCATTATCCCTCGTTTTAACAGGCGATGATGTTTTACGAGATGTAATGTATAATGGAAATCCAGCGTATGAAAAAGGTGCAGTCGTCTGTAGAGTAGCACCGTCATTCATTAGATTCGGAAATTTCGAATTATTCTCATCTCAAAATGATTTAAAAACCTTACAACAAGTAACCGACTATACCATCACCTATCTTTTTCCGGAAATAATCAAAGATGGCAAAGATAAATACATAGCTTTCTTTAAGCAGGTTGCTGACAAAACTCGTGAAATGATTGTGCATTGGCAACGTGTGGGTTTTGTGCATGGGGTAATGAATACGGACAATATGTCTATCTTGGGCTTAACCATCGATTATGGCCCTTACGGATGGATAGAGGATTATACACTGGACTGGACTCCAAACACAACCGACAAAGAACATAGAAGATATCGTTTTGGCAACCAACCTGAAATAGCACTTTGGAATCTATTGCAATTAGCAAATGCATTATATCCTTTAATACAGGAAGCTGCTCCCTTAGAAAATATATTAGAAGAATATCAAAAGCTATACTATGAAAATTATATTGATATGATGAGGGGCAAATTGGGACTTGAATTAAAACTTAAAGAAGATTACAAATTAATTTCCGATTTAGAATCTACTTTGCAACTGTCTGAAACCGATATGACCATTTTTTTTAGAGAACTCAATTATATAAAAAAAATATTTTCTCCAGGTTGTTGTATTACCATAATTGAGGAAGCCTTTTATAAACCCGAAGAAATTAAAAAAGACATTCTTAAAGCTTGGGAACGATGGTTTAAAATGTATTTACATCGATTGAATGAAGAAGATGAAGATGATGAAATCCGCAAAATTGAGATGAATAAAGTAAATCCTAAATATGTTTTGCGCAATTATATGGCACATTTGGCTATTGAAGCAGCAAACAAAGATGATTATTCAATAATTAATGAATTGCACGAAATACTAAAGAACCCTTATGATGATCAAATTCAACACGAAAAATGGTATGTAAAAAGACCCGACTGGGCAAAAGATAAAATTGGAAGTTCCATGTTGTCTTGCAGTTCCTAATAGTACTTTATTCCAACCTTAAAAAAGCCCTTCCTAAGTACCCAATAATGTCACTGGCAATAAAAGAGTGACTTCCTATTTCAGACAACGCAATATCAGCAGTCAATCCATGAAGATAAACCCCAAGAATAGCGGCATGAATTGGATCATAATTTTGAGCAACTAAACTAGTAAGGATACCCGTTAATACATCACCACTTCCCGCAGTAGCTAAAGCAGCATTGCCTGTAGTGTTCTCATAACACATTTCCCCATTAACAATTATGGTTGGAGCTCCTTTTACCACAACAATAAGTTCATTTGCTAATGACAATTGAATCACTTTTTCAATCTTTTCTTCTTCTGTCTGCCAACTTCCTATTAATCTTTCCAATTCTTTTTTATGGGGCGTAATAATGGTCTTTCTAGGCAATAGTGATAGCCAATTTCTATTTTTAGACAAAAGATTCAACCCATCGGCATCCACTACCAAAGAACTTTTGTTGTTCAATAAAAAATGATAAAATGCTTTTTCTGTGGTTGCCTCCTGCCCCATTCCAATTCCGATACCAATAGCATTGGGCTCAAAATCATACTGTATAACAGACAGCATTTTTTCACTTTCATCCGTCAACACCATTGCTTCTGGAATAGTAATTTGCAAAATATCATAACCACATTCGGGAACAAATGCCGTAACTAAACCGCAACCTGATCTTAATGCTGCTTTACTTGACAAACAGACAGAACCCATTTTGCCATAACTTCCTCCTATCAACAATACATGGCCTTGCAGTCCTTTGTGTGTAGTAGTAACTATAGGCTTATATAAATCTAAAACTAATTCTTTTGAAACTTTTATCATAATAAATCGAAACATGAATGGGTTCGCTTTCGACCATAAATTTACTCATTTTTTACGTAGTAAAAGTCTACTACTAGTATTTTTAACTAGACTATAAAAATCAAATGATTTGTAGCAAAATTTCTCTAAAAAATGCTAATTTAGCGGGCTAAACAAACAAACACAATTACTAATGAAAAATACAGCGTTAACGCACATTCACGAAAGTTTAGGAGCCAAAATGGTGCCTTTTGCAGGATATAATATGCCTGTTTCTTATGAGGGAGTAAATATTGAACACGAAACAGTAAGAAACGCCGTTGGTGTTTTTGACGTTTCTCACATGGGGGAATTCTTTCTGAAAGGTGAAAATGCTTTGGCTTTAATCCAAAAAGTTACTTCAAATGATGCGTCCAAATTAGTGGACGGAAAAGCACAATACTCATGTCTGCCAAATAAGGAGGGTGGAATTGTAGACGATTTAATTGTTTATAAAATTGCCGACAACCACTATATGCTTGTGGTAAATGCTTCAAATATTGATAAAGATTGGAATTGGATTTCTTCACTCAATGATTTAGGTGTCGAAATGACTAATGCATCGGATGCCTATTCCCTTTTAGCTATCCAAGGTCCAAAAGCAGCGGAAGCTATGCAATCGTTAACCTCTATTGATTTAGCGAATATGCCGTATTATTCTTTTCAGATAGGAGAATTTGCAGGATTAAATAACATTATAGTGTCAGCAACAGGTTACACTGGATCGGGTGGATTCGAAATTTATTTTAAAAATGAAGAGGCTGAAACTATTTGGAATAAAATAGTTGAAGCAGGTGCTGCTTTTGGAATTAAACCAATTGGATTAGCAGCTCGCGATACTTTACGATTAGAAATGGGATTCTGCTTATATGGTAATGACATCAATGATACAACATCTCCACTAGAAGCTGGGCTGGGTTGGATAACTAAATTCGATAAAGAATTTACTAATTCAGCTAACTTAAAAGCGCAAAAAGAAGCAGGTGTTGCTAAAAAACTAATAGGTTTTGAAATGATAGAAAGAGGAATTCCTCGTCACGATTATGAAATTGTTGATGCAGAAGGCAATAAAATCGGAATCGTAACCTCAGGAACACAAGCACCAAGTTTAGGCAAAGCCATAGGAATGGGCTATGTAAAAACCGAATTTGCAACGGTAGATTCTGAAATTTATATCGCCATTAGAGATAAAAAAATAGCAGCTAAAGTGGTGAAAATGCCATTCTACAAAAAATAAAAATAATTGCAACGGCAATAGCACGCCTGTAAGTACAAATCCCTTACATTTGCTATTGCCTTTGCATTTAAACACTCAACTATTTGAAAAAACTACTCTTATTAGTTGCCTTATTCCCGATAATCGGTTTTGCGCAAAGTGAAAAAAATCCGTGTGAAACATTATCAAAAATCAATGCTGTTATTCAAGAACAACATTACAAACCAAAACCTATTGATGATAGCTTATCGGTTTATGTTTTCAATACTTTTCTAAAACATTTAGACGAAAACAATAGCCTCTTCATAGAACCTGAAATAAGTATTTTAAAAAAACACTTACTCAAATTAGACGATTATATCCTCTCCAAAAACTGTACTTTTTTAGACGATTTTTATACTACCTACAACCAGGCTATTGACAGATATGAAAATACTATAGCAACAATTAAAAAGGAATCGTTCCCATACAGTAGCACTGAAGAAATTCGTTTCTCGAAGAAACCCTTTCCTTATGCTAAGGACGATAAAGAATTTACATTTTTATTCAAAAAAAGAATTCTTTTTAATGTCTTAAAAGAAATTGCAGAAACAAGCGTAAATAAAGATTCTCTAAAGGCAAACTTTGATGCTATTGCTGCTAAAGCAAAAATCAAAACTTTTGAAAATTTTGAATGTAAAACTTCAGGATACAGACTTTCAAAAAAAGAGTTCAACTCAAAATTCTTTATGGTGTTCTGTTCCTACTTTGACCCACACACAGAGTACTTTTCAGAAAGTGAAAAATCAAGCTTTCTGTCTTCTGTTAGTGCAGATAATCTAACTTTTGGATTATACCTGTCAGAAAATGATAAAGACGAAATAACGGTAGCCGAAATCGTTCCGGGAAGCTCCGCCTATTTTACCCAAAAAATAGAAGAAGGAGATATATTGATAAAGATAAAATCAAAAAATGAAGAATTTAATATTTTATGTTCTTCAATGGATAAGGTTTTAGAAATTATCAATTCTACAGATTACAAAAATGCTGATTTTACTTTAAGAAAAAAAAGTGGAGAAATCTATACCATCAATTTAGAGAAAAAAGTAATGAAAGATTATGATGTTAATGTCTACAGTTATATCATAGAAAAAGAGAATAAGAAAATTGGCTATGTAAGAATTCCAAGTTTTTATGCCACATTTGAAAATGGAAAAACCAATGTAAGTGATGATGTCGCTAGAGAAATTTACAAACTTCAAAAAGATAGTATAGAGGGTCTTATTATTGATTTAGAAAATAATGGAGGCGGAGCTTTAGAGGAAGCAGTCAAAATTACAGGACAATTTATTGATATTGGACCAGTAGCTATAATGAATGATCGCAATGGTAATAAACAAATAATAAAAGATACTAATCGAGGTACCATATACGCCGGACCATTGTTAGTGCTTATCAATGGATTTTCAGCATCCGCGAGTGAGTTTTTTGCAAACGCCATGCAAGATTACAATCGCGCAATAATTGTTGGAAATCAATCCCATGGAAAGGCGTCTATTCAACGTATAATGCCACTATCCGATAATAAAAACCCTGACGAGTTCATTAAATTAACCATTGAAAAATTTTACAGAATCACAGGAAAAAGCAATCAAACCATAGGTATTACTCCAGACGTGATAATTCCTAGTTTATTTGACAAACAAATGCCCCGTGAAAAAAACAATCCAACAGCGCTGAAAAACGACGAAATTAATGCAGTAAATAAATACAGCAAATTAACTAATGATTATGCGCAAGCGATTGCATTGAGTAAAAAAAGAGTAGCCGAAAATTCAAACATTACTGCTATAGCAAATTTAGATGAGAAAATTAATGCCCTTTACGATACTGATTTTGCCCCCATCCCTCTACAGTTCGATAAAGTTTTTGACGAAATAAGACGCGTAAATTCGATCTGGAAAGATATAAAAACCAACAGCACAACAGAATATCCTTTGAATGTGGAAAGAAATTCAACAGATATTGACTACCAACAGTTTGACGACTATTTAAAAACAAACAATAAAGAAAAAATCAAGGCCATCAAATGTAATATTCATATTGTTGAAGCTGTAAATATTATTAACGATTTAAAAAAATAAACCATGAAACTTACGACCTTTTTAGTAGTAGCGCTATTAACTCAGTTTAGTGCCATGGCACAAGAATTTAAAAATCCAGTAGAATATCTAAGTTTCATCAACAAAGAACAAGATAACATCTCTAAAAGCACATGGAAATACACTCAGGCTGTAGCCCATTCTAAAAGTGCCCGTAAAGTGGATGCAACCCGAAAACAACTCATCAAGAGCATTGAAGTAGCAAATGCAAAAATTGGGGCATTGAAAGAGGGTTATAAAGGCGATGTGGAATATAAAAATCAAGTGTTGGAATATTTTGATGTTTGTAAAAAGAACTTAAATGAGGAGTACGATAAAATCATCAACATGCAAGAAGTAGCAGAACAATCCTATGATGCTATGGAAGCTTACCTAATGACAAGGGACTTAATCAATCAAAAATTAGTTTCTGAAAATGAAAAAGCAAATAATGCATTCAAATCCTTTGCACTAAAATATAATATTACACTCAATGAAGGTGACTCTGATTTGGGGAAAAAAATCAAAATCTCTAATGAGGTTTTTGATTACCATACCGCATTGTATTTAATCTTCTTCAAAGCTAATTTTACGGACATTAATCTGTCTAAAGCAATAGAAAAAAAAGATCTAAGCGCCATTCAACAAAATTCAAATACGCTGATACAATATGCTGATGAAGGATTGGAAAAAATAAAAACAGTTGCTCCCTATGATAAAGATGCTTCGATACTCAATGCTACTAAAAAAGCATTAGAATATTATAAAAAAGAAGTCCAACAATATGTCCCAACAGTAGTAAACTTTTTAATGTTTAATGACAAATTTGAAAATGCTAAAAAAACAATAGAATCCAAGTCTCAAAAGGATATAACTAAAGATGAAATTGACAATTATAATGGAATGATAAAACAAGTTATTAAAGATATTGACACTTTTAACAAAGTAAGTAATGCCAATGTGCAAGAAAAAAATACAATCATCAACTCATGGGATGCCACCGGCGAAAACTTTATTAATAATCATGTTCCAATGAATTAAATTTCTAGAAATAAGATTTGTAAAAAAAGAATTATACATTATTTTTGCCAAACAAAAAAAAACGAAAAATAAACTAAAACCTAAAACTAGGTTTTTATACTACATATAGAAATGGGAAGAGCGTTCGAATTTAGAAAAGGAAGAAAAATGAAACGTTGGTCTGCAATGGCTAAAGCGTTTACTCGAATCGGAAAGGATATTGTTATGGCGGTCAAAGAAGGTGGACCAAATCCAGACGCCAACTCTCGTTTACGTGCAGTCATACAAAATGCAAAGGCTGCCAACATGCCTAAAGAAAACGTAGAGCGTGCCATTAAAAAAGCAACAGATAAAGATACCGCCAACTACAAAGAAGTATTATTTGAAGGATATGCACCACATGGCATTGCGCTGTTGATAGAAACAGCAACCGACAACAACAACAGAACCGTTGCTAATGTTAGAAGTTACTTTAACAAATGCAATGGAACGATGGGAACACAAGGTTCTGTGGAATTTATGTTTGACCATACCTGTAATTTCCGCATACCTAACAGTAATGTAGACATCGAAGAAATGGAATTAGAATTCATTGACTTTGGTGCAGAAGAAATATTTGCTGACGAAGATGGAATATTAATCTACGCCCCTTTCGGAAGTTTTGGTGCAATTCAAAAAGAATTAGAAAGCCGTGGGATTGAAATCTTATCTTCTGGATTTGAAAGAATACCTCAAATCACCAAAAAACTAACCGAAGCTGAAATGGCAGATGTTGAAAAACTAATCGAAAAAATTGAAGAAGATGATGACGTCATGAATGTCTATCATACAATGGAAGAATAAGTAATCCTATGATAAAAAACCAGTGAACATTTCACTGGTTTTTTTATACCAAATTTTTGCTGTTACCAAAACAGACAAACAAAAAAAGTCTTGAATAAATTCAAGACTTTTTAATTAAGGGTGGCTGACCGGGTTCGAACCGGCGACCCTCGGCACCACAAACCAATACTCTAACCAGCTGAGCTACAACCACCATTTTTAACGAGTGCAAATGTATTGCAAAAGTTTTATTTTTACAAAGAAAAACTGAAAAATTTATTTTAAATCACTTAAACTATTGACTGCCAAATATCTTTCTACAGTAAATCCTTCGCCGTACTCACAGCCTATTATTCTGCCTAAATCTTGAGCGCGATATTTAACACTATCCAAGAAGGTTTTTGTTGTAATTGGAGATTCTGGCTCATTCGTATTAGGGTTAAAAAATTGCGAACTGTACTTTAAAATGGATTCCATCTTTATATCGATAAATCCTGAAATGTCAACAACAAAATCAGGAGTAAGATTGTTCCACTGAATATAATGATAAACTACCTTAGGACGCCATGCCTCCTGTTCCACACCAGATAATTCTGTTTGTATTTTTCGTAAACCAGATAAAAAACAAGCGTCCGAAACCAAGGAACTACCTTTTGAATGATCGATATGCCTATCATCTATAGCATTACAAATCACAATTTCAGGCTGGTACTTACGAATCATTTGAATCACTTTTAGCTGATGTGCCTCATCATTGACAAAAAAACAATCTCGCATATCCAAGTTCTCTCTCACTGAAAGCCCCAATAATGTAGCAGCTCCATCAGACTCTTTATTGCGAATAGCAACCGAACCGCGAGTACCCAATTCTCCACGAGTCAAATCAATAATGCCAACTTTCTTGCCCAAACTTATTTCTTTTGCTATAGTACCACTACAACCCAATTCAACATCATCAGGATGTGCTCCAAAAGCCAAAATATCTAATTTCATACGTTTATTTTAGTTTGCAAAGGTAAATAATTGTGTCTTAGTAATCAATTACAATACTTTTTTCATCGTTTGTGACTTATTCACAGTCTCCATAAACTCTTTCTCCGGTTGACTACCTTGGTTAATCCCGCAACCTACATAGACTATTGCATGGCCATCTTTAATTTGCATACAACGCAAATTCACAAATAAATCAAAATGGCCTTCTTTAAAGCTCTTAAAATCTTTATTCCATTCGCCTAAAAAACCAGCATAAAACGCTCTATCATAACCTTCATTTTTCAAAATGAAATTTTTAGCAACTTCTTTTGGAAAACCACAAACTGCCGGTGTAGGATGCAACAACTCAATGATGTTTTCTAAGTGAGATTCGTTTTCTAACACCGCTTCAATATCGGTTCGAATATGAAGAATAGACCCCGCTTTATAAGTATAGGGCTCCGATTTTGAAACGGAAACAGCATGCTTCTCAAGGACAGCAACAATAAAATCAGCTACTATTTGTTGCTCCACTATTTCTTTATCTCCCCATAGAATGTCTTGTGAACTACTAGCTAACTGAGTGCCCGCTAAGGCTATAGTTTGAATTTTATTCGCTGTGACTTTTAAAAACTGTTCCGGACTAGCACCCAACCAAAAACCTACTTTAGGATGATAAAAACTATAATTAAAGGCATTGGGATAAGAGGTTATCAATTGGTTAAAAACCAAAGTCAAATCAAAATCTTGAAGGGCTACCATTTCCCTTCTAGACAATACCACCTTCTCAAAAGTTCCCGCTTCAATTTCTTGAACAGCCTTCTCTACCAAAGCTTCAAAGGCGGTTTTAGCATCTTTGTCCGATTCAAGAACCCTATTTTTAGGATATGCATAATCGGATACAGACACTTTCTCATAGTAAAGATCGGATTGGCCTTCCGGAATGATATACCTTTTTTCATTATCAAAAGAAACAAAAGCAAAGCCAACACTATCCTTAGTAAGCTCAAATAAATCATCGCTCTTTTGCAACAATGCAATGATGGTATCTGAATTGGGCTTACAATAACATACAAAAGGCAATTGACTTTTAAATTGCACTTTGATCTTTTCAAACAAATAACTCATACTCGTTTAGGCAAAACCATATTAGTCAATTTACAAAGCGAAATCAATTTTTCCTGCTCATCCACAATTCTAATCTCCCACAAATGAATACTAGCGCCCTTGTGAATAATTCTTGCCGTAGCAGTAACCATCCCTTCTCTTTTACTTCGCAAATGGTTGGCCGAAATTTCAATTCCTCTAACTTCTTGCTTTTCTGGATTAACATACAACATCGAAGCAGCACTTCCCACACTTTCAGCTAATGCCACCGAGGCACCGCCATGCAATAATCCCATCGGTTGATGAACTCTTGGGTTTACAGGCATAGTAGCCACTAAGAAATCTTCTCCAGCATCAACATATTCTATTTCTAAGGTTTGCATCAACGTGTTGCTACACCAATCATTGCAAAGTTTTAGCATTTTTTCTTTATCAAAAGACATAGTAATTATTTTTGGCAAAATTAGTTATTTTTAAAGTCGTTCAAACTTTTTTATAATAATAGTGTGATTATTACTCGACTATAGACGAATTCTACTATTTTTACGTTATGTAATTTTGTCTATTCATTTTTGACTTTTCAAATAAATATATACATTTACCAAAATTCCGTTCCTATGCGTAAATTACTTTTTATATTTTCTATACTATTTGCCATCACCTTTAGCTCGTGCCGTAAAGATTTTACCTTCGAACAAAGCACGGGTGGATTAGAATTCTCTAAAAGTACCGTCTATTTAGACACCGTTTTTACCAATATTTCATCTAGTACGTACCGTTTAAAAGTATACAATCGAGGGAGTAAGGACATTGTAATTCCTAAAATCCAATTGGGAAAAGGAATCAATTCTAAATACCGAATTATGGTAGACGGAATGACAGGCGATGCGGGCGCAATAGGAAAAAGTTATACCAACGTGGAATTATTAGCCAAAGACAGTTTATACATCTTTATTGAAGTAACGGCCGATGTTGCTAGTGCCAACCCAACCGATTTTTTATATACCGACCAAATACAATTCTCTAATGTTTCAGGCGCACCACAAACCGTAGATTTAGTAACTTTAATTCAAGATGCTATTTTCATTTATCCTGATAAATACTCATCTACAAGTTTTGAAAGCATCAATTTAGGAGTGGATAACAACGGAGCTCCAGTAACCATAAAAGGTAGTAATTTACTAGCTAATGACCCTGTAAACGGCAACGAACTCCATTGGACAAAAGGTAAACCTTATGTTGTCTATGGATATGCACTCGTTCCAGACAATCAAACTTTGGTCGTTGATGCAGGCGCTAAAGTGTATTTTCATGCTAATTCTGGATTAATTGTAGCCAAAAATGCGACTATCCAGGTCAACGGGGACTATCCTTCCGACCATAAACCGGAAAACCTAAGCAATGAAGTGATTTTCCAAGGAGACCGTCTAGAACCTGCTTTTTCAGATGTCCCAGGGCAATGGTTCGGTATCTTTATGCTGTCTCAAAATACAAACACAATTAATCACTTAACACTTAAAAATGCTACTGTCGGTATATATTGTGTTCCCTTAGATGCTATTAATAATTTCTATTCAACTAAATTAAATATTACTAACAGCCAGATTTACAATAACTCAAACTATGGATTATTCTCTCTAGGAGCTCAAATTACAGGCGAAAATGTAGCAATAAATAATTGCGGTCAATATTGTTTAGGGTGTACCTATGGTGGTACTTATAATTTTACAAATAGCTCGTTTAATAACAATTGGAGTAGCTCCAAACAATTAGCAGTACTACTAAGTGATTATTTTGCAGATACTGCTACTTCAGGTACTACGACCTATTATGCGAACAATGCAACGAATAGCTACCATTTTAATAATTGTATCATGTACGGATCCAATCAAGTCGAATTCTATATAGATAGAATCGGAACTCAGACTTTCACCTATTCAATTCAAAACAGCTTGATAAAATTCAATAACAGCCAACTGAATGATGCTGGTTTTTATGATTTTAATAATCCAACCGGACCGTATGCTAACAGTTGTTATATATCAAAAAACAACATCCACTATACGCCTTCTTTCAAAAACCCTGACAAAAATCAATTATGGCCTACTGTCGATTTAAGTATAGCTCCTTCTTCAATGTCAGCTTTGTCTCCAACAGTGACTCTTGATATTCTAGGAAAAGACAGAACTTCAGATACCACCATTGGGGCCTACCAATTCATGCCATAAGTTTATATTCAAATATTTATAATAAAAACCTTCCACTACTCTACCCAAATCCTAATTTTGATCGCCCCGGCATTTGGATTGTTTACTACTAAATAAACTCCTGTTGGAGAAAGATTTTCTGCTATCCTCGACCTAGTTTCGCCAGCATTTAACAAAACCGTTTCTATTCCTTCTACGTCAGCAGTGCTTGACAAACTAAACGATACAGACTCATTGCCATTATTTTGTATCGTATAAAAAGTAGTAGCATTATAACTTTCAGAGGTGTAAACTGTTTTCAAACTAGCAGCCGCAACAAAGATTTAGGCAGTCGGTGCATAAACTGAACCATTAACATCTATGGCACGTGCCAAACGATATAAATCAAAAATTGAGGGCTTATTTACTTCAAAACTTCTCATCAAAACATCCAATTTATCTTTAAATAAAGTACGAATTGCATCTATAGTTTGAGATACTTTTATAGTATCATCCTTGCGTTGATCAATTGCTAATGTTGGATCTGAAATTACATCGGTGAATGCAACAATAAAACATCTAGTTTAGACACATCAGTACGGTCAATACCAAAGTCCTCCTTAGTTGCATACAACAAATACAGCCCTATTTTAATTCAATGACATAAACACGCTTCCTTTATTTTAAAATTCATTCCGTTGAGACCTAACCACTTTGTAAGAAATGTGGGATTAAATAGGGAATAGTACCGCTCTGAAGTAGTTGCCAGATGGGGGAATAATTAAGATTTTATTAAAAAGTAACGAAGGCATGCCACTGATAAATAGCAATGTAAACTATACAATTCATTTTTTAACACAGTGCGCCATCCCTATTTAACACAATCTAAAAAAAGGATTTCTTATTTTTGCCATCCCAATCTTAATTAATTACCTACAATGAATAAGCCAAATCTATTTGAGTTTACTCAAAATACCGATATTCCGTTAACCCTTGAATTTTACTACATGGGTAACAAAATCGAAGACCCCAAAAACTATTTCGAAGCGAATCCAACCATCTTTGATTTTTTCTTTCCGCAACGAGCAGAAATTTTAGGTAAAATCTGTAATAACTTACGATTTAAAGACACCCATAAACTCGTTATTTCGGAGTATGGATTTCATCTCATTCCATTGTAGCGCAACACCAGTGCCTTCAGCCCAATAGCTTTCGTAGTCAACTTATATCTGGGAGGGACAGCCAACTGACCACTGAAAACTGCCAACTGAAAACTGAAAACTGACAACTGACCACTGCCAACTGATCACTGACAACTGACCACTGACCACTGCCAACTGAACACTGAAAACTGACCACTGACCACTATTCTCAAAGCCCTTTCCCTGAGGCTCTCGAAGGGACACCGCCAACTGACCACTGACAACTGAAAACTGAGAACTGACAACTGAAAACTGAGAACTGACAACTGAAAACTGAGAACTGAAAACTGACCACTGACCACTATTCGCAAAGCCCGTTCCCTCAGGTTCTCGAAGGGACACTGCCAACTGAACACTGCCAACTGATCACTGACCACTGAACACTGACAACTGAAAACTGAAAACTGACCACTGACCACTGACCACCGCCAACAGTATTTCTTCGCACAATACTATATGCAATTACATATAAAAGTACTATTTTACTCAAAACTATATGCAATTACATATAATTTTATATATTTGCATTAAATTATATGCAAAAACATATAAAATATTAGCAAAAAAAAACATGAAAACACTAGCAGCGTTTGTGAAGGAAAAAAGAAATGAAGTAAACCTCACACAGCAAGCATTTGCCGAACGTGCCGGAGTAGCACTTACCGTAATACGAAAAATTGAACAAGGCAAGGAAAACCTCAACCTTGAAAAAGCCAATCAGGTACTCAAAATGTTTGGTCACACTCTCGCACCGGTCAGCACAAAAGTGGTAGCTAAAAATGAAACCGAATGAGACAGGCCGCTATCTACTATAAAGACTTGCTAGCAGGAACACTAACAGAAACTGACGAAGGAGAATATACCTTCCTATACAACACAGAATACAGTGAAAAATACCCTAATCAGTTCTTAACCTTCTCCATGCCCGTCAGCGACAAACCCTATACAGACAAAAGACTATTCCCTTTTTTTGAAGGAGTAATACCCGAAGGTTGGCTGCTAGATATCGCATCTAAAAACTGGAAAATAAATCAAAATGACCGTATGGGTCTTCTTTTAGCATGTTGCCAAAATTGCATCGGTGCGGTAAGTGTTCAACCCATACCGCAAACAAAATAAACGAGCCAACAACCTAAAATAATTAATTTTTAGCGAGTCCCATATACCGCTTAAAAACAAATAGTAACTGCGTATGAATAAATGTTTATATTGTTACAAACCCTTGAATGAAAATGAAAATGATTTTCACGAACACTGTAGCCTAGTATTTTTTGGTACCAAACAACCTCCTGTATTGGAACATACACTACATCAAATGGCAGATTTGGCAAAGAATATAGTCGAACGCAGCGTAGCCATTCCTGGTGTACAACCTAAATTATCACTTTCGCTAATAAAAGGTACCTTGAAAGACGGTCACAAGGGACGATTAACAGTAGTCGGAACTTTAGGAGGAAACTACATCTTCAAACCTCCTTCCGAAATCTATCCAGAAATGCCCCAAAATGAGCACTTAACTATGCGAATGGCAGAAGCTTTCGGCTTACATACAGTCATGTCCAGTCTAATTCGCCTGCAATCGGGTGAACTGTCCTACATTACAAAACGCATCGACCGTACCGCAAAAAGAGAAAAAATCCACATGCTCGATATGTTTCAAATCACCGAAGCCATAGATAAATACAAAAGTTCCATGGAAAAAGTAGGTAAAGCACTAGAAGAACATTCAAGCAATACATTATTTGATAGCCTGTATTTCTTAGAACTAACTATTTTCTGTTTCCTGACCGGCAATAACGACATGCACCTCAAAAACTTTTCTATGATCAATTCAGGCAACATTTGGTCATTGGCGCCTGCTTATGACCTTTTGAATGTCGCCATACTAAACCCCGATGATACCGAAGAACTAGCATTAACACTCGAAGGCAAAAAGAAAAAATTAAAATGGGAACACTTTGAGCGATTAGGAAAGAAATTAGGACTAAACGACAAACAGTTAAAAAGTATGGCAAAAAGGCTACTCAAAAACAAAACCGTGGCACTAGAATGGATAAACAACTCGTTCCTATCAACAGAATACAAAGAAAAATACGTACTGCTGTTAAACGAAAAATACACTGCACTCTTTAGTAAATAATTGAAATCCTCTCAAAGAGACACCGCCTGAAAACTGAACACTGAACACTGACAACTGATAACTGAAAACTGATCACTGAACACCAAACCAACTCCCCCATGAACCACCCATTTTCTAACCACAAACAAATTGGCGTCGTAACCACCTTCTCAGAACTGATACAAACCGAATTTAGTGGAGAAACGAATGCTCTCTGCTGGTACCGAAATTTGGATGGCGACTTCAAAGAAATAGTAGACCAACTGCAAGTAAAAGAAAACATAACGGTAGTGGAACCCAAAGACCTTCTAGCACTCCAACTCTCCAAAAAGGGCGCTATCGCTAGGGAAATTATCTTAAATGATTTACAGCTACTAACCGATTTCGGAGCGGCTCCCGTGCTTAATTTACTAAAATGCTACGAACGCGATGATGCCTTCGATTTCATTTCCACCGACGTCTACTCCTATCATGTAGACCGTTCTCCCATAGCCACCGATACGTTTTTATGTACCTACCACGGAGCCACAAGTGATATTATTGCTAATGAACTCGCAACACAAAAAATATTAATTCCGGAGATTAGAGAACAACTAAAAGCACTCCATGACGGACCAATGGAAGAATTCGATGCCTTTTTAAAAGAAAACTATTTTGATTTGCATTATCAAGCACTACCCCATGCAAAACCTATTAATCTGGGACTAGGACAGCTTTGGCGCTTGGCGGTAGACCATCCAACACAACAAGTGCCCCCTTGCATTCACAGAGCCCCAATAGAAAACGAAGGCGAATACCGTTTGTTGTTGATTTGTTAAAAAAAGAGAAGTAGAACTAAAGTTTTCTTTTTTTTGTTTATTCCCAACTGCCACTGCCAACTGAACACTGACCACTGAACACTGCCAACTGAGCTCTGAACACTGACCACTGACCACTGCCAACTGACCACTGACCACTGACAACTGCAAACTGAAAACTGACAACTGAAAACTGCCAACTGAACACTGACCACTCTCCCCCTCCGCTTTACTAAATTCCTTCAATTTGTTTTTATTCCCAATCTTGTCATTCCGTAGCAATCCCATTAGTACAATTTACACTAATAAATCAATTTGAGCCGATTATTTGTGTTAATTGGCTCAAAATAGTTGTATATTTGAGCCGAATAATAAATCAAAACGGCTCATGGAGTATTTCTGGCAGCATAAAGATTTTCCGAATTTCCAATTCAAAGTGGAGGATTTAATCAGTCAAATTCAAGAATTTGCTACAGAACTTGGCGAAGTAAATGGATTGTTTATAAATGTATCAGAGGAAAATAAAAAAGAAATACTGCTTCAAGTTATAGTCTCGGAAGCACTAAAAACATCTGAAATTGAAGGGGAATACTTTAGCAGAGAAGATGTTATGTCCTCCTTGCAAAAACAATTAGGTATTTCCGATTTTCAAGTACTTTCAAAAGATAAAAAAGCACAAGCCATATCGGAGTTAATGTTACAAGTAAGAGCGGACTATCAAAATCCAGTAACACTAAACATGCTTAAAAAATGGCATCAAACATTAATGAAGTTTGATAAAACAGTAAACGAAGGAGCATGGAGAAGTAGTTCGGAACCCATGCAAATTATTTCGGGAAGAGCAGGTAAAATTGATGTGCATTTTGAAGCGCCTCCCTCGAAGGATTTACAGCAGCTTTTAACTGATTTTGAAAATTGGTATCAAAATTTTCCCTATCACGAAATTGGACAAGTAGGCAGAGCCATGCTACGTGCTGCTTTAGTACATCTGTATTTTGAAACCCTTCACCCTTTTGAAGATGGAAACGGTAGAATAGGTAGGGCTTTATCTGAAAAAGCATTGGCAGAAACATTGGAAAAACCAATTTTGATAAGCCTATCCAAAAAAATAGAAGAAAACAAATCCACCTACTACGATACCCTAAAACAAACTCAAAGAAAGCAAAATGTTGCCGAGTGGTTGCAGTATTTTTTTACTATTCTAATTGAGGCACAAAAAGAAGTAAAAGAAACCGTTTTATTTGTAGTTGAAAAAGCACTTTTCTTTGACCGCTTCAAGATCCAATTGAACGAGCGACAATTAAAAGTCTTGCAAAAAATGACTGAAAAAGAAAAAACAGGTTTTCAAGGGGGTATGACTGCTAAAAAGTACATGGCAATAACCAAAACGTCAAAAGCAACGGCAACCAGAGATTTACTAATACTCTTAGAAATGGGAGCTTTCAAGAGAGAAGGCGACGGAAGAAGCGTAAAATACCATTTGAATTGGTTATAATAAGTTACCTTCCTAAACCCCACACAACAAGTCCCTCCTTGCATTCACAGAGCTCCTATAGAAAACGAAGACGAATACCGTTTGTTATTGATCTGTTAGATAACTAAATTTTGGCAAACCTTACTTTTAAAAAAATGGTATAATTTACACTAAACAATATTTTATAAACAAATTTGTTTACTTTTGTACTATGAAAGGGCAAATAGACATACTAAAAGGGATACATCCAGGCTTTGTATTAGAGCGTGAACTTGAAAAACGCAACATACGAAAAGGGAGTTTTGCACTCCAAATTCAGGAGTACCCACAAACCTTATCCACCATTACCAAAGGAAGGCGTGATATGAATATTGGCTTGGCATTAAAGATTGAGCACGTACTCGGAATTGAAGAAGGTTTCTTTATGATTCTTCAGGTATATTATGATATCGAACAAGAGAAAAAGAAACAAAACAACGCTCATCCCAATTTGTCCTTGATAAGACCCATACTATTTTGGGACACCAAAATGGAAAAATTAGATTGGAAAAAACAACGAAGAGCCATCATTAAAAGAATATTTGAACGAGGCAATACCATAGAGAAAAACGAAATCACTAGATTTTATGGTAAAGAGGCTATCGTAAAAGTGCTAAACAGTACTAAACATGCTTAACTACCATACAATAACCCCATTATTACGGTCAATTTTAGGAACATTGATGCAGGCAGATGTTTTTAATGATTTCAGACTAGTCGGTGGAACAGCCTTAAGTTTATATCGTGGTCATCGCATGTCGGTTGATATTGATCTTTTCACTGATGCCGAATATGGAACAGTAGACTTTGAAGCTATCGATGCTTTTTTACGAGCTACCTATCCTTATGTAGACACAACCGATTTTGCAGCAATTGGTTTCGGAAAATGTTACTATATTGGAGAGAGCCAGCAAGATTGCATAAAATTGGACTTGTTCTATACCGATCCTTTTAGTAACGAAAAAGTTATAATAGATAATATCCGAATGGCAACGGTCGAAGAAATTATTGCAATGAAGCTAGAGGTAATTTCTCGAATGGGCAGAAAAAAGGATTTTTGGGACATCCACGAACTCAAAGACAACTATACCATTGCAGCAATGTTTGCCTTCCATGAAAAAAGATATCCTTACACTCACGATAGAGCAGCACTTCTCCAAAACTTCACAAATTTCAGCGAAGCCGATGATGATTTTGAACCAGAATGCCTCAGAGGTAAGCATTGGGAATTAATTAAATTAGATCTAGCGGAATTTGTAACGACTCTTTAATAAACATAAATGCTATTTTCATCGATGGCAAACCCTAAGTAACAAATGTTTATAAGCCAATCGATTCCTTGAGGCACCTGAAGGGAACATCACCAAGTGCGAGCACGATTTACACTAGTAAATCTATTTGAGCCGATTAACAAAAATAATCGGCTCATGGAGTATTTCTGAAAACAGTAAAATTTACTGCACCTCCTATTCATTTTTTCAATCTCTTTAGTTCCTTTCAGTTCCAATCGTACTCCCTGAGGTGCCACATTGAGACTCTCGAAATGCCCTCGAAGGCTGAGGCTTCCTCGGTGGCTGAGGTTTCCTCGGTGGCTGAGGCTCTCGAAGCCACTGCTCTTTACCCATAACAATAATCTTTAACAGAATTACTATGTCTTGGGATTTCAAATTGTTTTTTACTTGTGCCATAACCTTACCTATTGCATATTGCGATATGAAATATTAGTTATTAATTTGATTCAAAATAACAGTTTACCCTTTTATATCGCAAATCGCGATATGCGATATAAGTGCTCTTTCTTTGACTTTCTATGGAACAGTAGAAATTATTTTTATCAAATATTTGGAAATTAAAAAAATAATACCAAATCTTTGCAAACGAAAAAACAATAACCATTTAAAAACGAAGAAAAATGACTTTATTTCAATCATTACCTCAAAACAATAAACCATCAATTGGTTTGGCGTTTCTTCGTGGCTTATTTCAATCATAGAAATTTACTTTAAAAAATATATGAAAAAGCCCGAAGATATTTAGTTTCGGGCTTTTTTGTATCTATTCTAGACTCTTTTACAAAATCTTCCCGACCAAGGTTCATTTACTCTTTCCAAAACTGGAATGAGATGTCTTGCGGTTATTTCTTGCTTTCGCAGAAATAGTAGCACTAAAAATTACAATGTTAAAAAATTTATGGGAAATAAATTAAGTGGAAGAGACCTAATAAAATTAGGCTTTCCAAAGAATAATAGTATCAATATTGCTTTAGGACAAATAAGCAGATACAGAAAAAGAGAAAAAAAAGACAGTATAATTATTGAAGCCAACGACGTGCTTTTGCATCCTGAAAAATATAAAAACAATACAACTTGGGGTAAAGTTGCAGAAGGATTAATCAATCCTGTTCAGGTAAGAATGCACCAGTTGCAAACAACTAGAGCACCTTTCTCCATTTTTGGTGAAAACGAAATTGATGAACAAGCCAAGTTTCAATTGTATGATGCTTTAAAGTTGCCTATTTCAGTTGCGGGTGCTTTGTTGCCCGATGCACATTCTGGATACGGATTGCCAATTGGTGGCGTTTTAGCCACTGATAATGCCGTAATTCCTTATGGTGTTGGTGTCGATATTGGATGCAGAATGAGCTTATCGATTTTCGATTTGCCAGCTTCATTTATCAAAGGCAAAGACCATCAGTTGCAAGCCATTTTGAAGGAACATACCAAATTTGGAATGAACGAAACACACGCGATAAAAGCAGATCATGAAATTTTTTCACGCGCTGAGTTTCAAGACATTCAATTGCTAAAAAGTTTGTTGCCAAAAGCCTACAAACAACTTGGAACTTCTGGTGGTGGTAATCATTTTGTGGAGTTTGGTGTAGTGCAATTGGACGCACCTTTGGCGGAATGGAAGTTGGAAGCAGGAAGTTATTTTTGTGTGTTGTCACATAGTGGTTCTCGTGGCTTTGGTGCCAATATTGCCAAACATTACACGTATTTGGCAACTAAACAATGTCCGTTACCAAAAAATGTACAGCATTTAGCTTGGCTCGATTTGAATACGCATGATGGTCAGGAATATTGGTTGGCTATGAACTTAGCAGGAGATTATGCCAAAGCATGTCATGATAACATTCACAAACGAATTGCTAAGGCTATTGGCAAACACATTGCAGTAACCATCGAAAACCACCACAATTTTGCTTGGAAAGAAAGGGTAAATGGCAAAGAATGTATAGTTCATCGAAAAGGAGCTACGCCTGCTCACGAAGGGCAACTAGGCATTATTCCGGGTTCTATGACGGCTCCGGGCTTTGTTGTTATGGGAAAAGGAAATTTAGATTCGCTCAATTCTGCTTCACATGGTGCTGGACGTTTGTTTTCGAGAGCTAAGTGCAAAGCCTCTTTTACGCAAAGCGAAATCAAAAAAGTGCTGACAAAACACGATGTGCAGCTTATAGGCGGAAATAGTGACGAAGCACCAATGGCTTATAAAGACATTAGTAAAGTTATGGCGTTGCAAACTGAATTGGTTACTGTCTTAGGAACATTTACACCAAAAATTGTTCGGATGGATCGTTAAGTAGTGAAAGGAGAGTAGTAAGTAGCGAAAGCTGTTTATGGTTTTTGTTTCTGGTCATTGGTAATCATTTAAAAGTAAAGAAAAAATGGAAAAAATAATTCAAATAACGGCGGGTCGTGGACCAGCAGAATGCACTTGGGTTGCGGCTCAAGTGCTTAAAAAAGTGTTGGAAGAAGCAAAAGAAAACCAATTAGAAACCAACGTTTTGCAGCGAGAAGCTGGTCAAGAAAACGGCACAGTAGCTTCGGCATTGTTGGTTATAAAAGGTAAACTGGCCTCAAAGTTTGTACAATCTTGGGTTGGAACGATTCAGTGGATTGGACAAAGTAGTTTCAGAAAAATGCACAAGCGAAAAAACTGGTTTATAGGTGTTTTTGAAGTGGAAAGTTTGCAACTCAAAACCCTATCTGAAAAAGACATTCAGTATCAGGCTATGTGAAGTTCTGGAGCGGGTGGTCAGCATGTAAACAAAGTGAGTTCGGCTATTAGATCGACTCATCTTCCAACAGGAATTAGTGTCGTGGCAATGGATTCGCGTTCACAACACCAAAACAAGAAGTTGGCAACCGAACGACTAGTAGAAAAATTCAAGGTTTTTGAATTGGAACAACTAAAACAGCAAGTTACCCACCAATGGGAAAACCAATTGAATGTACAGCGTGGCAATCCGACGCGCACTTTTAAAGGGTCTGATTTTAAAAAAGAAAAAGTAGTCAAAAACGATAAGAGAGAACGACAAAAAGTTAAAAGCGAACTAACAAAAAAGCTTAAAGAATTGAGTGACTAATTACTAGTCACTCATCACTAATTAATAAAAAAATATGAAAACAGTAGATAAATACCTTTTTCAAGCTTTGGATAATTATCCGTATTCGCTTGAAGAAACAATAGAATCACTTGATTATGCTTTGTCATACAACGATAAAAACGTTATGGCATTGTGTTTGTACGGACGTGTTCAAACCGAGCAATTAGCCGATTATGAAGAAGCCAAACGCTATTTTCAAGAAGCTTTGACTATCAATATAAATGCCGTTGCAGTGTATCCGTATTACTTAGAAGCCTTGTTGCTTAATGATGATTATGAAGAAGCAAGCAAGCTAATCGATTTTGCGTTAACCGTAAAAGGAATAGATAAAGTAGCTGTATTTTTGAAAAAAGTAACCCTTTTAGAAAAGCAAAAAGCTATCAAAAAAGCTTTAAAGTTGGTAAAAGAAATCAAACTGATGCTAACCGCTTACGATAACGCTTACGAAGTGGAAGAAACCGAAAAACGCCTAAAAGCCAAAAAGGAATTACTAAAACCAAAGAAGAAAGCAACATCTAAAAAAAAGGCTGATACGAAGAAAAAGAAAAAAAAGTGATGTAAAAGAGCGATAACGTTTGTCGCTCTTTTTTTATTTTTTTAAAATTCATCTTTCTTGCATTTTTTGTGCTCCTAAGTGAAGATGATAAGAGAACGAAATGTAAACAATTAGTTTGATTTGCAGTATCAAGCACTACCCCATGCAAAACCTATTAATCTGGGACTAGGACAGCTTTGGCGCTTGGCGGTAGACCAACCAACACAACAAGTCCCCCCTTGCATTCACAGAGCCCCCACAGAAAACGAAGGCGAATACCGTGTGTTATTGATCTGTTAATAAAAGAGAAGTAAAATTAGAGTTTTCATTTTTTTGTTTATTCCCAATGGTACCACTGTAAGGCTCTCGAAATGCCCTCGAAGGCATTGGTTCTGGCTCTCAAAGAGACATTACCTAAAAACTGAAAACTGCCAACTAGCTCCTCCGCTTTACTAAATTCCTTCAATTTGCTAGACAACCAAAATAACACTATTTTTATCCAATCATTTACCACAGTATGACCAACGATCAAATAAAGAATACCTACATAAAATATTTCACCAAATTAAACAGAGCAACCAATAATGGAATAAAGGCACCACACAAGCCAATACTACTCTTGTCTATTTTGCAATTGATACAAAAAGGCGAAATCACTTCTAATCGAATATTTATTACACCAGAATTAGTACTAGCTTTCAAAAGCAACTGGAATACAATAGTTACCACAAACAATATATGCACATTTGCGTTGCCATTTTTCCATTTAAAAAGCTAACCATTTTGGCATTTGACCTATCTAAGAAGTGGAGCTGCAGCATTAAAAAGTATAAGTACATTAAAAAGCTTAAATGACAATATTGCCTTTGCTGAAATCGACCAACCGCTTTTCCTCTTAATGGCTGATGCCCGCACAAATACCTTATTAGAAAACATTCTTTTAGAATTTTATTTCTCTTCAACAACAGCATCGCACTTTAAGCAAGCGTCCGTGGGACAATATAACTTAGAATTAGAAATAAAAAATCAAATAGTAAACGATACCAAAGAAGAATACCAAACCAAAATGCAATCGCTGGAAAATGTATTAACCGATGAAGAAATTCAAGAAGAACGTTTCATTAGAGGGGGTATATTTAAAAAAGAAATCCCAAGAATTTACAACCACCAATGTTGCATCTCTGGGATGAAAATTCAAACCACAAGTAATGCACAAATGGTAGACGCTTGTCACATCATTCCTTTTAGCATGTCGAATGATGATACGATTTCTAATGGTATTTGTTTATCACCCAATTTACACCGAGCGTTTGATAGAGGATTGTTTACTATAAATGAGGACTATATTGTTAGAATATCACCATCGGTCAAAGAATCAAACAGTCCTTATGGAATAATACAATTTGCAGGAAAACGCATTGACTTACCACAAGAAGTTAAACTATATCCTTCTACTCAAAATTTAAGTTGGCACAGAAAGGAATGTTTTGTGTTGTAAGAAGAATTAATTCAATAAACAGTATTTTTTAAGATAGTTATAAAATATTATTACAATTCGGATTACAGTAATGTAAATTTTGCATATGTATAATTTACATCATAACTAAATTTATTTGAAAAGCAAAAAAAATTGAATATTGAATTATGATAACATTCTTAGATAATCAATTTAGATGTTTTAAATATGTAATTGATTTCATTATCGAGTTTAGGCATATTAATCAAATGGTAGTTATTATACCGAGGATGCAAAATCAGTAAGTTCATTGAACTAATTCTAATGCCATATTTATTTTCTAAAATATGTCTATAGATATTTTGTTGCAATAGATATTTATTATAACTATCATCAGTTAAATGAGATAATTCTCCAAAAGCAAATTTCGTATAAGGATTAAATGGATCAGACAGTTTTCGATTACCTAGATTATCAACTACTTTTTCACTTCTTTTCCAATCAAACATATAAAACTCTCCATTGTCTTTTTTATAAACCATATCAATTGTACCAGCAATCATAAGGTCTTCATCAAAAATCCTCCATTCTGTTCTATATGGATCCATTGTTGAATATCGATTAATGAAATTTTTAAAATATATAAATTCTTGTGTCGTATCGTTATAAGGCCTTTTATTATAATAATTTTCAATTTCAGTGTGCAAAACTGTCCCTAAGTTTGCTTTTTCCACACCCTTTTTGTTCCAAATAGTTACTATTTCATTAATGTCCAAACCATATAATTCATGATTAATATTTAAATTAGAAGCGGCAGAATAGGAATCAAATTCAGGGAAAAACCTATCAATTAATTGACTTACCGAAATAGTATCAGGATTATTATCAATTAAATATTTATGCTCATTAGCCTCAAAATGTATTCTTTTATCTCTTGGATGAAAATGTTTATTTTCTAAGTAATCTTTAGGTTTTTCTATTTTATTAACAGAGATATTTTTTACAATCAATCTTTCCACTAATTCATCTTCCTCAGAATTGAACGAGTTTATATTATTAATAAAATCTTCACGAATTCCAAAACTATCAATACCTAAATACTTTTCACGATATTTTTCTAAAGCCCATTTTTTAGCTTGCAAACTATCCCATTGCTCTTCATTATCTAAAATTTTAACACTATCCAAATCAGTAAAAGTAAAACTTGAATCAATACTTTGAATAACTTTAGCTATAAATCCGCAACAATCTAATGGGTTTAAATGAATTTGCTTTTCAGTAAATCGAATTACAATATATCCTCTATTTGTAAAAAATAAATCTCTATAAATATCTTGATTAATAATATGAGTTGGTGTCTTTGACAATCCTTCATAAGGTTCGTCTATTTCTATATTAATAAAAATATTTTTACCATCAACTTCATTTACTATAATGAAATCAGGTTCATAAGGTCTTAAATTATTTTGTTGAGCAATATGTTTGTCATTAAAGACTTTAAAATCTTTAGAAAAATAGTATGTTAAAAAACTATAGAAATCATCTTCTTGTAAATCGTCAGCAAAAA
>CAIWKX010000201.1 GCA_903913315.1 uncultured Bacteroidota bacterium
AAGAAAATTTTTGAAGAAATATAAAGATTTATTTTCTCGAAATTTAAACCCTATTCCAGCAAAGCTCGATCCTCTAGAGATTGAAGTGGATAGTACAAAATTTAATGTCAGTGCGAATCAGGGACCACCCCGCATGATGACAAGTGAAAAAGAAGAACATATAAAAAAGTTCATCGAAGAAGGCCTAAAATCAAAGGTTATTAGACCGTCAAATTCGGCATATTATAGTCAAGTACATTTGGTGCCAAAGCCAACACCTGAACCAATAGACAAGAGTGCACCTTGTGGTCCTCGTAAGTGGCGTACCACAATTGATTATAGAAAATTTAATAAGTGTATAACTACACAACATTGGCCACTACCCAATATATCAACTATGATACAACGTATTGGTAGTAAAAAGCCTAAATACTTTGCAAAGCTAGATATGACCTCAGGTTACTGGCAAGCTCCTTTGGCTGAAAATACTAAGCGTTTTACTGCGTTTATTACTTTCATGGGAATATTTGAGTGGAATAGTGCCCCGATGGGTACTCAACCTGCGGGAGGATATTTTCATTATCAAATTGCATTTGTAGTTCTAGCTGGACTAGTCTACACTATTCTAGAGTCTTATATAGACGATATTCTAGTACATGCAAAGACTAAAAAAGAATTTTTTGAAAACTTAGCCAAGGTTTTTAATAGATTTAAAAAATTTAGAATCACATTTAATCCAGACAAAGTATTTTTAAGCGATACTTCAATGGTGTTTGTGGGACATGAAATAACAAGTGAAGGGGTGCGATTTTCATCAGACAAATTAAGTGGTGTTGAATTAATACCCCTACCAATCACTAAAGGAAATTTAAAAACTTTTGTAGGTCTAGCAAATTATTTTAGAGATCATGTGAAAAATCATTCAAATTTATCTCAACCATTTAATGTGCTATTACCAAGTTACAATAGAACTCAAAAAAATCACAAATTGGTGTGGTCAGAAGAGTTACAAAAAGCTTTTTATATTTTTCGTGATGCTGTCGCGAATTGTCCTATGTTATTTTTTATGAATGATGAATGGGAAATAGGACTAGAGACTGATGCCTCCGATTATGGTATAGGCGGTTTTTTGTTCCAAATCGACCCTTCTGATGAGGAAAAAATTCCGATCCAATTTGTTAGCAAATCACTAATAGGACCGCAACTGCGATGGTCTGTCCCTGAAAAAGAAATGTATGCACTGTATTATACAGTTAAAAAATTAGAATACATACTAGGGGATGTCCGCTTTACTTGGTGGACTGACCATAAAAATAATACACTTATCCGTGATAACGGTAGTGATAAAGTATTGCGTTGGGATTTATTTCTACAGTCTTTTGACTATTAAAAAAGTATACTAAAGGTGAACATAATGTAATCGCTGATACTTTTTCGAGACTCTGTGAAAGGGATAAAACCAAATTCCTAACGTTATTAGAGGATTTGGACGGCCCGCTCTCTATAGAGTATCTCAATCTTATGTATGAACCTTTTAGGTCTACAGAAGAAATTGCTTTACTTATACCTCCTAAGGAATTAAGTGAAGAAATTTATACCAAATTAGCTAAGATACACAACTCTATAGTTGGCCATCTAGGCGTTGAGAGAACCTTCGCTAAGTTAAAGCGATCTGACAATTTGTGGGAGGGTGCACGTGCTGATATAATATCATTTATAGGGCAATGCGCTTGTTGCCAAAAAATGTCCAGATTAAAAGTTCAGATACATACGACACCTTTTACAACTGCATCATATGGCCTTATGAAAAAAATCAGTTGTGATTGTATCGGACCTTTAAAGGCTACTCCAGAAGGCTATAGCCACATTTTAGTAATCATTGATAATTTTTCTCGCTATGCTACCTTGTATCCTATTACTGGTGTCAGTGCTCTGGAAATATCAAGATGTCTAATAATGCACATAGGTACATTCGGTTGCCCGCAAATAATCCAAGTGGATAATGGCACTGAATTTTTGAATGAAATGGTATCTGAAGTAATTAAAATTACTGGTACTAATGTAGGCTCAATCCTTGCATACTCTAAAGAAGAGAATGCCATTGTAGAACGATGTAATAAGGAAGTTATGAGACACATTAGAGCAATGGTTTTTGAAATAAATAAGCGTGATGCTTGGAGTATTTTTTTACCTTTAGCTCAACGAATTATAAATTCGGAAGTTCATTCTAGAATTGGGGTTAGTCCAAATGATCTTGTTTTTGGAGGAAAAATTGACCTTCAAGGCGGTTTTTTAGACCCACCTATAGTTGTATCTAAAGACATTAAAATCGCTAAATGGTCTAGTGAAATGATTGATTTACAGGATAAATTAATTCATATTGCACAAAAAAGACAAAGTGATCAAGATGAACAATTTATGCTAAAAAAACAAGGAAATGTTATTACACAATTTGATAAAAATTCATTTGTGTTAGCATTATATCCGGATTCTGCAATGGGACAACGAGCTCCTACCAAATTACATACGCACTGGAAAGGGCCTATGAGGGTCATTTCTAATAAGGGGGCAGAATATTTACTGCTGGACCTTGTGCAAAATAAACAAATCTCTGTGCATATTTCGAGACTTAAACGTTTTGAATATGATCCCCTTCATGTAGATCCATTGGCTATTGCCGCAAAGGACTATGAAGAAGATGAAGTTGAGGCAATCTTAGAACATAGGGGCAATCCTAAACGTAAATCGGATATGGATTTTCTAGTAAGATGGCTGGGATTTGATGAAACTGAGGATCTATGGTTACCATGGAGTTCCCTACGTAATAACACAGTTTTACATCAATACTTAAGAGACAATAATATGGAGAAATTAATTCCAAAATAAGTATGATATTCGTAACGAATTTTACCTTAATATATTTTTACCTTGGGAAGGTTGTTTTTAAAGGTTTTTAGTGAGTAGACATTAGTTAGTCTCACATAATCATACGACATAATGTTTTTACATATTTCAATTTAAGCTGTTTTTTCAAGAGGAGGAGGGCAATGTAGCACAATCTGTTGTCTACAGTAAGTTCCAGTATATAGTACTCTCACTTACACCTAGGTACTACTGTACTTAGGTAGGTACATTGTACTGTAGGTACATTGTACTGAAGTACAACAATACTAAGAGCCATGGTACATCGTACACTCTATGCACCACGTATTACTATTTGTGCATTTATGATTAACTGCTTCTGTTGCACTTCACTTTACTTCCATCTAACTATTGTTACCTGTAAGTAATACAAGTCATACCGAAGCTACTCTACATTCTTTATAGTTAGCTTACTTAGATCTAGATACTATCACTTAGGATAGTACCCGCCACAATATATATATTAACGCAATACACGTTTTTTTATTATCGATATCTTCTTTTGAAGATTATTTGGAGCTTATTCTGAAGCTTATTTACCGATAAGAATTTTATTTTAAAGTTCTGAACTCTCAAGGATGTCTAATCTCAAGAACTTGGC
>CAIWKX010000202.1 GCA_903913315.1 uncultured Bacteroidota bacterium
CGGTACATGCTGTCTTCTTTGCTGTCTAGCTAGATGATCTGCTGGCTGCAATCTGGCTGCATCACGAACAACGAGAAAATATCCAAACAATAACTGTCGCATCAAACCGAAAACCGTCGTCGGTGCCATCATTATCAGTGTTCTTCTTTATAAGAATTCACCAAAAACGGGTTACGGGTTACGGGTGGCTAGTTTTGAAATATTGAAAACGGATTACGGATACGGGTAGCAGGGTAAAACTAGAACATGAAAAACGGATTACGGATTACGGGTAACAGGTCACCCGTAACGCAAAAAAAATCCAAAACGGGTTATGGATTACGGGTCCGTGAATATATTTTTAAAACCGACCTAATTATTAGCATTTTTTACCAAAACACCATTAAAATCTACGCTTCTTAGGTTCTTATATCACAACCGGCATCAGAGTACAAACAAGATTTAATAAATACTTCGTATTGGATGATATTTTAATATTTTTTTAGTTTTCCATATTATGAAATGCATCTCATATATAGCAGGCCAAAACGATCCAATATTTGAATAAAACCAAATTAACATTTGAAAAAAGCTATTCTTAAATACAAATCAATGATCGTCTTGTGTTTTGTAAATAGCATGCAGCCTAGTAACATCAGACTAATATACGCTAATAGCAAACAATGTTCGGTCTTACGTCGGTATTTTGGCGGAATTTGAATGCGGCGATAAGCAAGATAAAGCTAAGCAAATAGAATTCTTCATGATTGCGTTTTTGGTGACATTCTGGATAAAATTAGCGATTCCAATGAATATAGGGCCTAACACAATTCAATCTTAATATGCTACTTGGTCTCCTAAAATATAAATTACAAACCCAAAAATGAGGGATAAATTAAACTTTTAAAGAATGAAAAGAAGTTAGATAAATAAATAAAAAAAATCGTTGACCGAACAAAACATCACAGTTTTTACAGATAAAACTTCAAGTCCTGTTTTGTGAGAATGATGGATATTTTCAGATCAAACATAATGCTAAAAACTACAATTTCAATTTCAAAATCAATTTTAAAAAATGACGAGTAAGCATGATATTCGTACTAATAAAATATCACCTGCAGATAATTAGTACTATTACTTTCACTTAGTATCCGTTATATTTCAGTTAGCGTTCAAATTTACCAAAGATGTATTTAATCCTAATGGTTTAATTAAATTTAATCATAACAAAAATTGCTATCAGAAAATACTCCAAATAATTTCAAACATAAAACTTAAAATAATAGTTGAGACTTAGGCAATATGTACTTACTTGTACCTGATGAATTTACTCTTTGATTGGAATGAGCTTTGAAGCCATAGCTCAATTGAATTTAAATATAATAGCAAAAGTAATAATACACAGAATAAGTATTCATCAGCAGAGTATGTGCCCAGCCACACATCATGCTGTGCGCGCACAGCGCACATACTCTGTTATTTTACTAGAGGGTGATACAACATACTATTATTATATACACATACTGTGTATACTACTGTATGTGGAGTAAGGGTGAGCTCGTCAGCAGCAGAGCGGGCGGCAGCCAGCTCAAATTTAAGCGCAACAACACGCCAGCACACCAGGACACGCGCACAGGAGCGCGCCAAAGAATCATAAAAATTATCAATTAGCAATTAGCACTTAATTAATAAAAAAAATAACGATATTTATTCTAAAAATGTTGTGTATGATCTATTTTTGCGACCTAATTTTCATATCTGATTACATAAAGTTTATCACGGATTTGCTTGAATTTCAGCGAAAGGGTTTGCTGTTGAAGATGGATTTATATGAGTTTAAATGCTGATATTAAAAGAGAAAAATATGCGAAGAAATGGCATGATCTGAAAGGCTAATTTCCGTGTTTCCTGTACCGGCATACAAAACTTTTTAAAACTGCGGGACCTTGCAAGAAAGTTAATTTGTACTGGAAAAAACGAACTACTATTGCAATTTCTATTGTGAATTATTTGATCAATATTTAGAAGAAAAAAATGTGGTTCTAGTGAAATACTAATGTTCTTGATAGAAATTAATTGAAACTGAATACTATTAGACGACCTGAGCATCATTTAATTGACTTAAATAAGTAGTTTTAAAGTAAATATTATCAAGACCCGTAATAGGAAAAAGTCGCAAAAACGGGTTACGGGTTACGGGTGGGTATTTTTTTTGAAATTTAAAAAACGGATTACGGATACGGGTGGTAAGTTACTTAGCTATTTGAAAAAACGGATTACGGGTTACGGGTCACTTCAAAACACCCGTAACCCGTATCCGTAACAGGCCAAAAAAAAAAATCACCCGTAACGGGGAAGACCACTGCATGAGATATAATTATTAATTACAAAGCAAGAAGAGCGAGCTCGAGTGCAGACTGCAGCAAAAAGTTATAAAAGCAATAAAAATCCTCATCGACAATACCGCTAATGTATTTTATGTGCGCGCTAGACAAAGCGGTTAAGCGTGCAAGCAGCAAAAATTACCGATTTGTAGTTATTTCAACAAATAG
>CAIWKX010000203.1 GCA_903913315.1 uncultured Bacteroidota bacterium
ATAAGGTGTCATTCCGCTAACTGGGGGAATCAATTAAATGTAAAATTCTACTCCAGTTTTCAGGATCATATCTCCCATTCTCCTTTTCAACTAGTATTATTTTTTTAGTAACTGCAAGCAGGTCATCGGCATCTTCTTCCTCATTAATAATACGATCCATCAAATATTTTCGAACTACAACACGAAAATGCTCTCTTTCGATTCTTTCAATTTCTTCGTCATCTTCTGCCATACTCAACTTGGCTTCATATAACTTTTCCTCCAAAACCGCCTCTTCAATCTCATCAACAAGGGAATTAAAATCTTCTAAATTAATAATGCCCTCTAGGTTAATTCCTTTTTCGTCGGCAATTTCTTTAAGCATTCCTTCAATTTCTCTTAAAATATCAGTTTGTTCCAGTAAGGGTATCGTTTCTAACCATTCCGACAAAGCATCTTGTTTATTATCAAAATTATTATTAGAAATAATTTCTAATATTTTTTCTCTATATTTCATAACACTACATTTAAAAATTTAAAAAAGGAAATATTTCTTTACAAAGTAGTGTCTATCCTCTTACCACTATAGTAATTTCATCACTCCAATGACCGGCTTCATTGCCATCCCAAACATAAATGGCTTTGTATTTCCAAATCGCACTGGTGTTGGGCTCTGGCAAAGCACTCATGTCGTTATACTTGCATTTTAATGCAGTGGTCAAATAAACATACCCATCGCCTTCATCTTTGTAAATGATCAATCCTTTATATTTATTTTTTACAAAAGATAGTATTGGACGATTAGCATTAATTTTTATTTTTAAAGTAGGCTTCCCTGTTGTCGGGTCGAACGTTTGTTGCACGGGTTCAATCCCTAAATCTTTACCAATCGCTTTGGTATAGTTAGCACTATTTTTAGCCTTTCCTGCCGCTTGTCGAAAACGCAATTGAATGTTGGCAGCCACTACTGCAGGAATCTCACCAAATTCAGATAGTATTGGAAAATCAGTAACAAACTCATTTTTGTTTCCTTTTCGCAATAATAATTTAAATTTGGTATAATCTTGCGCAAACATTTGAATCGATGTGTTTACTTTCATACAATAATCCCAAGCATCGCAATCTTTCTTCAAAGCATCTAGCTCTCGAACAATGAATCCTAATGAAATTGCATAGATTAGCAATTTGTTGTAAAAATTACGCAACTGTGCTCCAAACAGTATATCGTTACTTTCAATAAAACTTTTTGACATAATACAATAATTTAAAATGAATACTTATTTTTAAAAATCATTTACTGCCCAATGGACATTTTTTAAGGGTTATTACTCTATTTTGGTGCTCTATATTTTTAATATAATTTTCTTCTTTTGACAAGTAAGAGCAACTAATTGACTAGGCTTGATTCATTTTTGACTAGCAAATTATTGTCCGTGACTAGCAAATTATTATCCATGACTAGCAAATTATTGTCCGTGACTAGCAAATTATTGTCCGTGACTAGCAAATTATTGTCCGTGACTAGCAAATTATTGTCCGCGACTAGCAAATTATTGTCCATGACTAGCAAATTATTGTTCGTGACTAGCAAATTATTGTCCGTGACTAGCAAATTATTGTCCGCGACTAGCAAATTATTGTCCGTGACTAGCAAATTATAACTCCATGACTACTTTCTGTTCCCTTTTTACTATGCTTTTGTTTAAGAAAATGGTAGTAGTACTACAACACCATTTATTTAAATAAAAAGAACCTACTTTTTATCTCAAAACTGTAGAAGAACATGATTATTGCGAATGTAAAAAGTTAAAAATTAGTGTACAATAGACAAAACGCGCATTTTAGATTATCAATTTTACCTAGTCGAAATGTTAAAATTTTGAATATTTTTTGATTTTAAAGGTGTTTTATTGGTTTTAAATTATTCAAAATCAA
>CAIWKX010000204.1 GCA_903913315.1 uncultured Bacteroidota bacterium
CATTTTTGTCGGATTTACTACGCTTATCTTTGATGTAAAGCGGATTTACAACGCTTGCATTTTTGTCGGATTTACTACGCTTATCTTTGATGTAAAGCGGATTTACAACGCTTGCATTTTTGTCGGATTGAAAAAATATTAATTAAAATTTATATTTCCCCAAAGGTTTTCCCACAAATATTTTTCTAAACCATCAATTTCTCTTGAAATAACCTCAGCTCGTTTAGTGTAGTCTCTGCATGTAAAATATGCTGAGCATCTATCGCCTGCTACCTGCGCTATAATTGTAAGTGCAATAGTAATTCCTCGAGTTCGAGCATCTTTTATTCTGCATGTTGCGATTGCGCTTTTGACTGCGCTAGAGCAAATCTCTTTTGCGCTAACAGAGAATATTTTCGATGATTCAATTTGCGCTTGATACAGTAAACTTTTGACTTCTGCATTGAGCATGTGAATACGCATAGTGATTCGTTGAATTTCGCTGTCGGGAATTCGAGGCGTTTTGTATGGGCATTTGTATTCTGAGTGTATCTCGTGTTGTGCTGATTCGATCAGCGTTAAAATTTCCTGTAGTTCAATCATTTTTTTCCTTTAATTTTTTTGCATTCTTTGATGAGTTCGTTTAATTGATCGACCATTTTTTTGGCGTCATTGATGCTTTTTTCTAAAATATCTTCAGGTTTTAAAACTTTTTTAATAGCTTCTATTTCGTTACCTAGCAAATAATCAGAGCTATCTACCCACTCAATATCGTGCATTGCTTGAGCAATTAGTTGCATGTGTACACCTAAAGCAGATCTATAAGGACATTTTGAATTAAAAAGATCTTCTGCTATTTTCTCAATTTGACGATAAAAATAATTCCAACTGCCACCACTCATATTTTTTCCTTTATTAAATTTTTTATACAATTCCCGCTATAAAATTTACGATTATGTATGTAGCGATGCAAATCAAAAGTAGATCCAGCGCATCGAGTAAACCAAATTCTTTATTACTATATTTCATAGATGCTGCGATTATGATATAGAATAAAATAAAACCCATCATCTAATTTATCTCTTCCCAATCAAGTTTTCTATTATCAAATTCAAATCGTAATTTTGATATTAATTGGTGTATTAAATTAATATATTGTAGATCTTTATCGTTTTCGGTTTGTTCTGATCCCAAAATCTTTTCTTTTTATTTTATATTTAATTAATAATTTCTATAAAAAGCTGGAATTGTCATATTATACTCATCTAAATTATCTTGGATGTTTTTTTCCCAATCTTTCCCCATAGATTTTACCATTATATGAAGTATTCTTGACAGACAAATTGACAAATCAAGGTCTTTTTCAGGATAAAGTATTTCACCCTCTAATTTATGGTATGAAACAAATTCTTTTAATATTTTCATTGAAATAGGGCCATATTCGACTTTAGGTAATAAAAATTTTCTTTCAGGTATTTTGTATTCGACTATATCCATAAAAACCTTTAATTTAAAAAACCCCCTCCCATGCGTTGTGCATGTTACAAATCCTGGAGGGGTAAATCTTTCTTCACTTGACTAAAGATTTTTTACTTGCGATGCAGAAAAAATTATAATCGAAATGTTGGAATTTAAAAAGGAAAAAAATTGGATAATGAGTTGGGTTTTTCTTGCAGAATTAACGGACTCGATCTATTTAGCGGAATCGGGGGAATCAGTCTCGGACTTAAAAGATGGGTCAAAACAATTGCCTATTGTGAAATCGATGTGTATTGTCGAGCAGTCCTTCTTTCCCGAATGCACGAAGGATCTATTTGTAAAGCTCCTATCTGGGACGATGTCAAAACCATTAAATCAAGATCAATTGAATCAAAAATCGATATCATATTTTCTGGATTCCCATGCCAAGATTTTAGCATTGCAGGAACTGAAAAAGGCTTGGAAGGAAAGCGAAGCGGATTGTTTTTCGAGGTCATTCGCTTGGCCAAAGAAATCAAGCCCTCTTTCTTATTCTTTGAAAATGTGCCAGCAATTACAACAAGAGGCGGACTTAGAGTTGTTAGAGAAATTGCCAAAATGGGGTATGATTGTAGATGGTGTACTTTATCCGCTGCATCCCTTGGAGCACATCACAAAAGAGAGAGATGGTTCCTATTGGCTTACGCCAACAACAATGGACACATTGCCAATAAGAAAAGACAATGCATTGGAAAATGCGTTATATCGAGGAAAAGAAAGGAAATACAAGAGAAAAGTATCGGGGAGGTTAAACGAACAAGTATCTTACCCCCAAATGTGGCCGACTCCGATTGCGAGTGTCAGAGGAGCGAGAAAAAACCAAAATGGCCATCACTACACTTTGCAAGATGCAGTAGGTTCTGGGAAGTTGAACCCCGAATGGATAGAATGGTTGATGGGCTACAATTTAGGCTGGACAGAATTAGAGCTTTGGGTAATTCCGTGGTTCCGTGCCAGGTCGAAAAAGCGTTCAAAATATTATTAAACTTAAAGTGAGAAAAAAATGCCATTTAAAAGCAAATCGCAACAAGGTTATCTTTATTTGAATAAACCTAAAATAGCAGAAGAGTTTGCAGAAAAAACAACAAAGAAAGAATATGAGGATATGCCAGAGCATGTAGCAAAGGACAAAAACGGCTTAAAAGCTTACACAGAAAAACACAAAAGGAAAAAATATGGAAAAGACTGAAAAAAAATACAGTGATTCAAAAATGAAACCTGATAAGACTTGTCATGAAAAAAAACAAGATCTTGGAACTATGGCTAAAGATTCTAAATTACCAGGTCAAATGTATTGCCCAAAAAAAGATCATAACGAAAGTAAATTTGCAGGTGAAGAAAGATAGTCTTCTTATTTGACAATTTCTTTTTGCAAATGCATAATTTGATTGCAAGTCATCAGGTAGTTGTCTCTCGTTGTGTAACGAGAGACTTTTTTTTCTTTTCTTTATTTTCAAAAAAAATTAAAACATATTTAGAGGATTTAGCCGAGGCTATTTCTATACCTGCTATTTCTGAGGGAATAGCATTAATTCTTAACTCTGAGGAGTTTTATCATGCCCACACCTACTGTAATCAATAAGTATCGTTATTCTGATGTAATCAATCGTAGATATTGGGATCGATATTTTTATACTAATATGAGTGTAAACCCTGTAATTTCTAAACTTGGTGGTGGTGCTGCCGCTGGTGCAGGAGCTGAAACTGATGTAATGAATGATTCAAAAACAGCTTTTGAATATTTCAACATCGTAGGAAACACTAATTTAGGACCATCATTAGATGGATCATTCGGGCTTAATTTAGCACCTGATGCAACTTCTACTCATGGAGTAGAGTATAATACTGGAACATCTACATTAAATAATTTTACTTTTTTGATTGATACTTCAGGTCAAACGACCTCGGCTTTTTTCTTTCGTGGGCAATTTAAGGTTGCTACTGTTGCAGGAGCAACTCTACTCATGGGTTTTAGAAAAGTAGCGGCTAATAATGCCACTTTGTCGAGTTATACTGATTTTGCTACTATTGGAGTGATTGCTGGTGAGTTTGAAACTGAAACACAAATCGCTACAGGAGGTGTTGTTACCACTGATACAACACAAGCAGGAGTAAACGCTACAATGTTCCAATTGACCGTTAATGTGGATTCTTTCGGTAATGTAACATATCAAATCAATGGACTTGCACCTACAGTCGTAGCAGCGTATCAGTTTCAAAATGGTATTACAGTAATGCCTTTCCTAAGAATTGTGCAAAATGTTACAACTACGGCAACAGCAAGTTGTAATTATTTGGAATGTGGTTTCCAATCTTAATTTTGATTTTCTCTTCTTCATTCCATTGAGGGAATCAGTTAAAATCGATTCCCTCTTTTTCTTTCTTTAAGAAAAAAAAACGTTATCACACGATTGTGATAACGCAAATAATATATCGAGAATCTTAAAAAAAAACGCTCCAACGAGAACATTGGAGCGAAAAACAATCCGTTCAAATTGGGAAACCGAACCGATCAATATTCATTTTGCTATAAGACGCTAATTTAATCAATTGAAAAATAAAGAATGTGAAAATTTGATATGATTACAAAAAAGACGAAACCCTCGGTGCAAAATTTGCTTCAAGACAAACACCGAGGGTTAGCAGGCCATAGAGAACTCTGGCCGAATTATAATAGATAATCTAAAAACGCACAAGAGTTTTGTTTTTAGTTTCTATACTTTGTCACAGACCATCAATTTAGGTCAATCTTTTAGTTCACACACAATGCAAATTCAATCAATTCAAAAGTAAAGAAAAATTTAGAATTGTGTTGAATGTGAAAATTTGATATGGTTATAAAAAAGACGAAACCCTCGGTGCAAAATTTGTTTGATCACAAACACCGAGGGTTAGCAGGACAGAGAGAACTCTGGCCGAATTATAATAGATAATCTAAAAACGCACAAGAGTTTTGTTTTTAGTTTCTATAATATATCAGTCGTAAATGATATATGTCAATAATTTTGAGTTCTCTCTGTCCTGATCGTCATTAAAACAAGAAATGAACGAAAAGGAAAATCGTATATGTCACTAAATATAAGTAAATTAATCAATTCATTTAATGAGTTGCATTCCAATATTTTATTTGCAGATTTTCACAAAAAATTTAAAAATTTAAATTTTTTATTCAACTTTAAAATTCTAGTTGAGGCATTTTAAAAAATGAGAATTCCTTGTCCAAATTTCACACAAATCCCCAACGATCTTTTTGATGAATGGTTGCCAAAACTAGAAGGATCTGAATTAAAAATTATTTTAGTTATAATGAGAAAAACTTTTGGCTGGCATAAAGTCAGAGATTTTATAAGTATCAGTAGTTTGGTAAAAATTACTGGATTAATTGAAGAGACTGTTGTTCGTTCTGTAAAATCTCTATTGAAAAAAAGATTAATATCAAAAAAAGTTGAGGGGCCAGTTGGAAAACAAAAGACTTACTATGAAATCATAGTTGTTGATGAAGAAAAAGAAGAAAATAATTCTGATTCATCAAATTCGAAAAAATCGAATAAAAATGAAGGCGACTCACTAGGTTTAAACGGGGGGCGGGATAATTCAAATAAAGATTACCCCCTAGGATTAAACCGGGGGGTATTATCCGGGGATACAAAAGAAACTAGTCTTAAAAGAAATATCGTTAATAAGAAACAACAACAACAAAGACAGCAAAGTAGCACAACGTCTGTTACTTCAAAATCAAAAGAAAGTGCGCCTGCGGCGGTTGTTGTTTCTTCTATCGAAGAAGTTGAAGAAAAGAAAAAAATCTTAATGAATCTTCATGATTTTGCTGAAAATTTCGTACAAAAAATGCTAGTTCACCCCATTGGAATTTTAAAACAGGCATGTGAAGCAGTCAAAAAAATTAAAAGAGTAGAAAATTATCGAGCTGCTCTTACTGCGGCTATAAAAGAGGGTTGGAAAACTCAAGAGAAACCAACACTTGATCAAGTAAGAAAAACATCTTTTTTTTCGGAAATTTTAACTTTAGATATGAAAAAAATTGGAGATACTCAGATAATTGTTGGAAATTCTTACGTAGAATTTAATACAGGGTCTCATTGTGAGCACATAGAAATTTTACATCCTGATTTTAAAAAAATTATCATAGAAAAAATGAAAAATTTACGAAAAAGGAAAGATGGTATCGTTGAAAAATTTCAAAAACCTGTTTAAATGCCCCACAATCGATTTGTTTTGTTTTTTTGAGCAAATGTATGTCTTGAGAAAGAAAACCGCGCCACGGGGCTGTAAATGGCCAAATTTAGCACTTTAAAACATTGACCAGGTTTCGATATGGAAGATTTTACCCAGTTCGCCGAAAAGCCTCGCCATTTATCCATAATAAAAATCGTTTGCAAGAAGTGCACCATAAACTTCTCTTTTTAAAGAGGGGTAGTTGACCGTTGACTTTTGAAAGTGACGTTCGGGGTACAATCACAAAATTAAAGGAAATAAAAATGAGTGAATTTAAAATTATATTACATGTTCAAGAAGATCTAGTCGAAATTTATGGAAATATTTCGGTTGATTTGTGTAAAAAATATTTAGATTTTTTTTTTCAACAAGGCTTCGATGTTTTGATGGTATCTGAAAATAATTCTTTAACCCTTGTTAAGAAAATACACTTAGATGAAGTGGAACTTAAAGAAAAAAAACGACTTTCTCAAAAAAGTGAAGAAACTTTTCAAGAAAAAAATAATGAATTAAATTTAGAACGTATAGAATTAAAAAATATTATATCTAATTTAAAGCAGGAATTGATGTTTTATAAAACTCAATCCGAAGAAATTAGTAAAAAATTTATTGATAATAAAAATGAAATAGAATCTTTGAGGTTAAGAGAATTGGCTGAAAGAAATTTTTCAAAATTATTATGCAGTCAATTACCCTCGCCTAAAGAGAGTAGCTTGTAACTAAAAGTTCAAAGAAAAAAACTTTAAATAGGAGCGGCAGTTCCTCCCCGACATAAATGTCGAGGTATCCCTGCCGTCGATATGATGATTATATTCTTAGGGAAATCTTAGCCAAGAATTTGATTGACGTTTTGAAGGGCATGGGATTCCCATATCCCTAAATGCTTGAAATTTATCAAATCTCTCGTCTGAATGGATTTTTACTTTTTCCTGTGAAAAGTATTCATTAACCAACATTGCTAAGGTGCAAACATGGGGATATTGTTTTTCTACGTCTTTTCTGCTTTGATCCATAAGCATGTTTTGGCACTCTAGTCCAAAGTCTGCTATTTCTCGGCTAAAAAAAATCTTTTGCTTAAGCATCAATTCTCTTAAGATTGGAATGCCTCTATCTTGCCATTTAAAATCTTTTCGGCAAGTTGTAAATCCAGAAATAATGTCGCAAAAAGAATCGCTTTCATCCCACACGATGTTTCTTATCTTTTTACCGCAAAATTCTTGTAAAATTTTTGTTTTTTCTGCTAATTCTGGATACATTTCTGAAAAAGCTCGATCCCAAACTTGGGGAAAAATTAGATGATCCATGATAAATATGGCGCATTTTGATTTTAAGACGGCTAGAATCGCACAAAAGTATTTTTTGTGTACGGAGATAGCTAAAATTGGTATACGGTCGCTATAATCAAATAAAGAAGCTTTTTGGCTAATATCTTCTTTTTCTAAAAAAGTGGCGTCAGGAAGAACTCGATCAGAACTTGAATAGCAAAATTCTGCCATGTATTCTCTAAGCCAAACATCTTCTTTTCCAGCTTTTAAAAGTTCTATTTTTTTGTTGTCGAGCCATTCTTTAAGATGAGGAAGCCTTATGTTGTCATAAGAAGTGAAATGAAAAACTTTACCTCTCGGATTAGAACCTATTCTTTCATACCATTCTTCATAATGGTTTCTTTTGTTGGGAGGAGTTCCCATGAAGATACATCTAGAATTTTCTTTTGCCGCTAAGTTAGCATCCATTGCTTCTATGTATTCGGCATTGCAATCTTGAACTTCATCGCAAATAAGAAGATCGGGTTGCGTTCCTCTTCCCCTGGCTTCTGTCCATGTTCCTATTAGCTTTACAAAACTTCCATTATTAAATTTTACTATGTGCCTAGAATCATCGACTTTACTTACATATTTATCAAACATATCATCGTCTTTTCGATCACATGTTTGTAAACGCCTTTCTTCCCAAACAACTTCTATTCCTTGGGCAATTGTGGGATAACAAAGATAGCATACGAGATTTGGGGAAGAATTAGCTATACGCCATACTACATCAATTGCAGTTGTTGTTTTAGCTCCTTTACGACCTGCTCTATAGAAAACATATTGTGCATTATCTTCAAAAACTGCTTTTATGACTGATTTTTGACCAGGATGTCTGTCTCTACAATTTTCCCAATCTTCTAAAAATTTTAATTCATAACTTCGGAATTTTGAAGAAGCTGTAATAGTTCTCTGTCCAGTAGAACCTCTTCCCTCTCCATTCGATTGGCTTTTCGTCTCAATCGAGCTTTCAGTTTTGAAATGCATTTCTCGTGTATCGGTTTTTTTTTTTCTGGATTTACATAAACCCATCCATTGCTTGTTTCTGACTTTACAATCACGGTATTTAAAGGTGGTGTTGTCTCTTTTTTTGGTCTTCCTCTACCTCTTTTTTGTGGGACTATTTCATTTGTATTTTGTGTTTCAGTTTGTTGTGAATTAGATGAGACAAATCGGAATTTTGTTTTTGCTTGTAATTCAGTGTTTTTTGTTTTAGTTTGTTGTGAATTAGATGAGACAAATCGGAATTTTGTTTTTTCTTGTACTTCAAGAGGGTCTGAAAATTTTACAGCATTAATTTTTTTTGTTTTCTTTTTACTTTTTTTTTCTTGCTCAGTGATTTTTCTTCCTGACATGAATTTTGTTTGTGTTTTAAAGGCCATAGTGAATCTCGTTCAAAAAATGTAGTTGACTTAAAAAAAATTTCAATTCTATATTGAGATTTAACAACAAAGGCAGATATTTGAAAACATTTCTTTTCATAGTAGTTCCTTCTATCGCTCTTGGATTGAGCTATTTAGCTTATTATGAAATGAGAATGAAGATATCTGTTATGAAAGAAACACTCTGTCATTGGACAGAAGGAATGGATAAGTACAATAGAAAAGTACTTAATATTTCTAGTCAATTTCATTTGCTAGAGGAAGAAATTGAAAAGCTAAAATCCGATGTCAAATTTTTGACCGACCGATGCGAGCAAACTAATGATTTGCTTCAAACGAATAGACCGATGAAACCAAATAATTGGGATAGTTTGAGACAAACATTTAGTAGACCGCAGAGGGAAGTGGATGAAAAAGATTGAACATGTAAAGCAGATTTACATGGATTTTATCGATGAGTGAGCTTGAACTTTCTAGGTTTTTCTTATCGAAAAAGATCCCATATGTAAAGCCGCTTTACAATATTAACATCAAAAACGAATCAGAAATTCTTGACTGGTTTAGAGAATGTTCTTATGGTCTTAGCGAATATTTTCGTCCCTTATTTCGAGAGCAAAAAAGCAATTTAGCTTATTTTATCGGTGCGGGTGTAAATCCTAATTGGGCTTCTCCTTATACGCAAATATATGCCAATACAACCGATTTATACTCTTCCGTTGAACAAATTTTTATAAATGACATGTATCGACTTGTCATGGATCAAGTTACATTAGTTACTTCCCATGAACTTGTTCCTGATGTACTTCCAAATTCTGAAGATTATTCTGATAAAGTAGCCTGTAACGTCGTAAAAGATTGGCTAGAATCAATGAATTATACTTTGGGTACAGAGGAATGGCGTTTTAAATGGGAAGTGCAAAAGAAAATTTTTGGTGAATCTTTTGCTATTGTCATGTGGAATCCTCAGATTGGTAATATACATCCTTTAGCAAAAAAGTATGTCGATGAAGATATTGATTTAGTTGATGAATACGGGGAAAATTCTCTTGATGATGAGAAAATTCCTGTAAAGCTAAGAAAAAATATGCGTATCGGGGATATAGAGTTTATAAATCCCATGCCTTGGGATATAATTATCGATCCTCAAATTTCGTCAAAAGATAGCAATTGGTTTTATTGGGTCGAATATGTCGATGTTGACTATCTAAAAAAGAAGTACCCGAAATTTACTTGGGACACAAAAACTGATCGGGGTCCAGCCACTCAATATGATGTCTTTTCCAATACAGAAAAAGAAAATCCCAACAAAAGAAATATTTTTTATTTGTATCATCGTAGTCATGAATTTATGCCAGAAGGTCGATTTATCATTGCCTCTGATGATCATGTTTTAGTCAATCAACCTATCACGATGCCAACAATCATAGATAATCAAGATCTTCCTTTGGTACATTTCAAAGATTTAGATATTGGATTGGGAAATCGTGGAAGTCCAATTTTATTCCGAAATTGTAAGAGTTTAAGTGATGCCAACAATCGTATTACCAATCAAATTTATAATAATTTGGAGATGGAATCTCCTAAAATGTTTGTTCATGAGTCTAGTGGTGTTGATGCTCAGAGGATGCCTAACGGAACTAGTGCCATCGAATGGCATGGTCAACATAAACCTGTTATAGAAACACCTCAAACAAACACCGCATCAATATTTAATTTTCAACAACAAATTCAGAAAAATATGGATCAAGTGGCTTTACAAAATCCACTTGTTAAGGGGGAAACTCCAAATGCGCAACTCGATAGTTTTGTGGCTTTACAATATTTTGAAGATCAAAGAACTCAACTTGCAGCTCCTTCCATAAAGGGTCACATTCATTCGATGGAACAACTTTACCGTCTTATGATTACTATCGCAAAAGATAAATACCGACCAGATGATGGAAGATTGATAAAAATTCTGGGAAAACATAATACCTATCAATTGCGATATTTTGATCCCATAAATCTGCAAAAAAGTTACGACGTTCATATTTCAACTACTGGAAATTTAGCTAATTCTAAAGCTGCTAGAACTCAAATGCTGCTATCTATTAAGAGAGAATTTCCCAACACGATTACTGATGAAGTTTTCATGGATATGCTCGGATTATCTCATTCAAAGAAATTCATGAATGCTATTACTGCGGCTGTATCTTCAGCGGAATCAGAAAATCAGGATATGATGAATGGAATACCTGTTTTGTCTCCAGAAAGATTTGAAGATCTTATAGCCCATTGGGATACTCATAGAATTCCAATGCAAACTATGGATTTTAAACAATCTTCGGAAGAAGTAAGAGAAGCTTATGTTGGTCATGTAGCCGCCACCGAAAAACTCATGTTTGAACAAGCCGCAGAAAATCCAATTTTTGGTCAAAGGCTAGAGCAACTTAGACAATTTCCCATGTTTTATACTCCCCGACCTGTAAATGAACCTATCCCTCAAATGGAAATGGATCAAGGGTTAGAGGAGTCGCCGATTTCTAATAGCGAAGAATCTATAACAGACGAAATGTCAGTTTAGTTCTTAACCGATTTAATAGTAAAAAATTAATAAACCGCTACCTTTTAGCCGCAAGGAATTGGTCGTCAACTACCCCTCTTTAAAAAGAGGAGCTTGTAACTAGGAGTTTATGCGACGAGTTATATTTCTAACGCGCTCCTGTTACCTTAGCCTTAATTCAGGGTTTTTGCCTTGTTCCCTGAGGCTGTTCCGTCTGCTGACATCGGTGTGGGCACACTTACGGATCTTAACCGACAACGGTTCGAGAATCATAAGTCCATCCCTGTGTTGCAGACCTACGATATTGCTATCGTATAGCAGACTCTCGAAAAGCAAAGGGTAGTATAACAAAGAGAACGTTAAATTAAAAGACGAACAAAAACTTTAAATAGGAGCGGCAGTTCCTCCCCGACATAAATGTCGAGGTATCCCTGCCGTCGATATGATGAATAATGCTTTTGAAGCTTCAACAGTTGAAATGGATCATTCGAATTTTTCGGATTTACAAAACCAAATTTTAAAAAATAATGGAGCTAAAAACGAACCTGATCGAGATATTCGAGAACGCCAAGAAGTAAAAGAAACTCCTACCTCTAATTCTAAAAAGTATGTTTTTAGAAAAGGCGATCAAACTTTTGAGATTGATGATGATTATGAACTCGAATTCATGGCAGATAAAAAGCTATCAAAACTATCTCTTCGAGAATTAAAGGATCGTGCTGCGGGTGATATTGCCGTTAAAAACCGTATGCATTCTTTATCAGAAGAAAAAAAACGAGTCCAATCGACATTTAAACAATTTGCGGACTTGGCAAAAAAAGATCCTTTAGCAGCTTTAGAATTTATCTCTAATAAAGCCAAGGAATCAGATACAGAATTTGAATATTCAAAATATATCGAAAAGTTGGCTGAGCAAGCAGAAAAGCTTGGTCAAATGGACGATAAAGAAAGAAAAGCTTGGGAGTTAGAAAAAAAACTCGCCAAGGCCGAGCAGGATTTATCTCATAAAGAGAGGCAAGAAGCTGTCGTTCTTAGGAAACAGGAAATTCTCTCTCAATATCCAGAGATAGGGGATTCGCAGTTCGGCGAAATGGTTGATGCGGTTCTGAACAATGAAGATTTGTTGGAAGGTTTAGAAAATGAAGCTGATGTTATGGATAGGGTCGAAGAATTAATTCAAGAAACTCTTACACAAAGAGATATTCTGACAATTATTAATCAAATCAATCCAGAACATAACACAAATAATGAACTCGTTTTTTCACTTTCCGATCAACTTCGACAGAATCCCGATTTAGATGAAGAAGATGTGCGAGATATTATCCGAGAGTTAATTGGCTATGCTGATATGGAAGTTCGAAGGACTGTTTCTACTCCTGTAAATTCAGAAAGAGAAAGAGATATTAGAACATTATCAAGTAAAGCCAGACAATCGGGAGAAGGATCACGATTACGTCAGAAATCAACTGAACCGTTCGATTTATTGAAGCAACAACTGATAGACCATCAAAAAGAACTTAGAAAAACACCCCTTCATAAGAGATAGAGGTAAAAAATGTCTTCAGTTATTAAACAGTATAGTTTAACAGATATCAGTAATCTGTACCGTGTTGCCTATGGCGACTTTGAATTAGATGCCGCTGGTTGGGATCATTCCGAACTTATTGGAATGATTCAGAAATCTAGCAAATTTGTGGGTAATCGATTAGAGATGGCACAATTAGTCGACTGGGGAGGCGGCCAATCGTCTGGCGCATTACCAAGTTCTTCTGTGGCCTATATCAATAGACCATTTATTACTGCAAAATCAGTTTATGCTACATCTGTAATTGATTCTCAATCGATGAAAGCAGCTAGAAGAGCTGGAAGTAATCTCGGTGCTTTTATGGATGCTACTGAGTTGTCGATTTTGACAATGAAAAGAGCTTTTGCCGATCAAGTAGCCAGACAATTTTTCGGTGATGGTACGGGTTCGTTAGGAGTTATTAATACTGTGACTTCTATTGGGCCAGGCCAATATCAATTAGCTATCACAAATGCATCATGGCTACAAGCCCCCTGGATGCTAAATGACCTACTTAATATTGATTTAGGAACAGACATGTTCTTAGTTAGCGCAATTGATTTAGCTAATCAAATCATCACTGTTAGTAGGCAAACTGGTATTCAAGTACCTAATCCAGGTCAAAATATTTACAAACAAAAATCCCGAAATAATGAAATGTTTGGATTAAAAGGTGTTTGTGATACGACTTCTGGTAGTTTGTATGGTGTTCCTGTCGGGTATCGTTGGGGGGCCACAAGATTAGCCGCAAGCGGTCAAACATTGTCTGTAAAGCTAATGCGTGAGCTTGATCAAGAAATGAGATTCTGGGCGCGCGGCGATTTACCTACAGATTATATTATGTCTGCAACTCAGTTGAAACTTTTTGAAGATAATGAAGATGCGAAATCGATCATTTATCTACAGCCAGAAGTTTCTCCTGAAAGACAATCTGGTTCTCAAGTAGCAGCCGTAAAAATTAACGGTCGTACTGTGAGACTGCATTGGTCACCATATTGCCAAGAAGATAGGCTATATGCGATAAATAGAAATAAAGTACATATGTACATTCGACCAGATACTGCTGAGGGTAATGATCCAGGCGGCTTTATAGAGAATGGAGATAGTATTTTCTTCCCATTGCAAGTTTCAGGAACGCCTTTAGACAGCTACGGATTATTCTATGCGTCTTATTCAGAATTTTATATTAATCCAACCTTTTCTGGTGTAATTACTGGTTTAGCTACTTCTTAAGGAGAAAATTATGTCTAGACAGACTTTTCCCGTATTTGTAGACCAACCAGGTTGTACAGTAAGGAATTTTAATGTTACGGGTGCCTCAGTAGGGGCATCCGCAGGTACTGCGGGACTCGATGGTAGAGGGAAATTCCTTTGCACTATTAGCAAATCATCTAATGTCGTCACTGTAAAATGGAACATTGCATTTGGTGATAAACCCTATGTTTTTTTTCAACCAGCCGCAGGACAATCGGATACATTAATTGAGATTGTTACATCAACTGCTCAGCAATTGGTATATCAGACGTTCACTGCATCTACACATGCACCTCTAAATGATGCAAATTTAGATATTCATGTTGATGGATATGATACAACATCTTATGTAAGTTAAAAATAGAGGCGATTATCTATGTCAAATTCAGGAAGTAGTATAAAGAATGATGCGATAAGAGAAATCGCCGCAAGTTCTATTACAGGATCGTATCAAGTATTCGGAGGCGTCTTTTTAAGAGACGCCTTCCGTCTGTGTATTACAAATAATACTAATGGAGATGTTTATCTATCAACAGACGGTGTAACAAATATGATGAAATTGGCTTCTGTTTCAGGTCGTGTTTTAGATGATAAAACTAATGATATGTTCAGAAAAAAAGGAACTCAATTTTACATTAAATATGATTCTGTTCCAGGATCTCCTTTGGGTTGGTGTGCATTAGAAGTGGAGTATGTATGAGTCAAATTTATATTTCAGGTATAGATTCATTACCTTCAAATTCAAATATTGAATTTGTAGCAGGTAATGATAGTATTAATGTTCCACCTAATCCCACAACTCATGTAATAAATATTGTTGGAGATACAACAAAAGGTGTTAGCCTTTCAGGGAATGCAGGAACTTATACAGAAACAATTACGATAGCAGATTCAACGACATCACAAAAAGGTGTTGTTGCTCTTGCCAATAATCCAGAAACGATTGCAGGAACTGTAACGACGAAAGCCACGACTCCTGATGATATTAAAGCAAAATTAGGAAATCAAACATTGCATGGTTTGCCATATGGAGCAGGTACAACTGCGGCCGTTAATTGGTTAGCAGAGGCTTCAAATGGACAAATCCCAATAGGTTCAACTGGGAATGCACCAGTTTTAGCAAATATTACTAGCTCAAATGGCACTATTACGATTACTAATGGCGCTGGAACAATCGATCTATCTGCAACTGATGCAATTGCATCATATAAAAACATTACTACCGCTATGTCACCATATACAGTACTTGAGGGAGATGAATTTTTATCATGCAATTCGACTGTTGGGCCAATCACATTACTTTTTCCAAATACTACAACGGCATCTCGTAATTTTATCATAAAAGATCGAGTTGGAACGGCGGCAACAAATAATATAATTATTACTACTGTTGGCGGCATAGTCACTATTGACGGACAAACTAGTTACACTTTCAGCGATAACTTTGAATCGTTAGAAATGATTTTCAATGGACTTTCATATGAGGGATATTAAAAATGGCAAACGTTGGAACTGCTGACGCTGGAAAAACACTCATATCTGATGGGCAAGGAAAATCACCGACCTTTGCAGCAATCGGCACAAAATCAGGGCTAGCAGCACACGGAGTTGTGGTTGCGGAAAATCTGAGCGCATTTAACGTTGTTGGCCCAACATCAACAGCAGGTCAAGTATTTCAAAGTGCAGGCGCATCGGCGGATCCCGCTTTTTCTAATGCTTCTTATCCAAGTTCTACAACAATTAATCAATTGTTGTACTCCTCGTCCACAAATACTATTTCAGGATTAGCTACAAATAATGATGGAGTTTTAATCACATCACATATTGGAGTTCCAAGCATTTTAGCAAATGGCTCTGCTGGTCAAATTTTTACAGCAAATACAAATGCTCCCCCCTCATGGCAGAATGCCCCTTCAACAAATATTTCCATTACGGGTGATAGTGGAGGTGCCTTATCAGGTACCAGTTTTACTTTTACAGCATCAACAATTGGATTAAGTTTTTCGGGTGCAAGTACAACTCAAACATTGGGTGGAACTTTAAATGCTACTCATGGAGGTACGGCGCAAACCAGCTGGACTACAGGAGATCTACTTTATGCTTCTGCATCTAATACACTTTCAAAACTGACTATTGGATCGACAAATCAGGTTTTAAGTGTTTCTAGTGGTATACCCGCATGGAGTGCTCCTCCAGCTTCTTTCACTTGGCAGAATATCACTTCTGGACAAACAATGGCCGTCAACAATGGCTATGCAATAACCTCTGGTGCGTGTTCTCTTGCTCTTCCTACTACTTCCGCCGTAGGATCAGTGATTGAAGTAGTTTTAGCTGGTGGAACATCTTGGACGATTACCCAGGCAGCGAACCAGCAAATATTTATGGGGTCTAACCAAAGTGGGGCAGTTTCCACAACTTCGGGGGTTGGGGGCTCTCTAGCTAGTGTTAGAGCTGGTGACTGGATTAAGTTGGTTTGCATCACAGCAAACTTGGCGTGGCAAGCTTGCGTCCTCCAGGGCGATGCTATTACAGTAGTATAGAGGTGTAAAATGGCAACACAAAATAACATGAATTTTACGGCTGGGACGACAGGGCAAGTTCTAACTGCAAACAGTAGTACTCCAGCCACTTTTCAGAATTTGATCATGCAATCTGCAAGTGTTACACTTAGCTCTGCTCAAGTAAAAGCTTTGACGACAACCCCGATCACAGTTGTTCCCGCTGCCGGTGCAGGCACTGTACTATTGATAGTAAATTATATTTCAAAATTAATTTATGGTGGAACTAACGCGTTTACAGGAGGGGGGAATTTAGATCTTAGATATAATAATTCTTCGGGTCAAAAAGCAAATTATGGTGAGGTTGCTGCTGGAATCAATTCAACTTCAAATCAAACTAGTTCATCGATAAGTATTAATTTTAGTGATATAGTCTATTCTAGTTTGGAAAATTTACCTTTAGTCGTATGCAATACTTCTACCGCCTGGGGAGGAAATGCAGCAAATAATAATCAAGTGGTTCTATTGGTTTACTATTTTACTATAAAAATTTAAGGGAATATGGTTACTCAAAATTCATTAAATAACACGATTGGATCTAACGGACAATTATACAATGCAACAACTAGTAAACCTCCTTTATTTTCAAATAATAGTAGTTTGTTAATAGCAACATTAACTTTAACATCTTCGCAAGTTAAAAATCTTCATAGTACGCCGATTACACTCATTTCTGCAGCCGGATCAGGTAAAACAATATTAGTGTATTTTGCAACAGGTAATTTAGAATACGGAGGTTCAAATGCGTTTGTTGCCACTGGTTCACAAATAGACTTAAACTATAATAATGCATCAGGAGATACGTCAACTCAAGCAGTAATGAATAATAATGCAATAACAGCAACAACAGGTTATTCATGTTTTTCAACATATAACGCTGGACTTGGCGATTTTTCTTCAAAATATGAGAATCAAAATATTGTAATATATCAAACAAATTCCACTGAAATTTCAGGGAATGCAGCAAATGATAATGCAATAAAAATTACTGCTTTATACAGTATATTTAGTATTTAAGGATTGTATGGCAACACAGAACAGAATGAACAATAGTACGGGTAATTTAGGCCAGGTTTTAACAGGAAACACGAGCACACCTGCAACTTTTCAAAATATTAGTGCCCTGAGTTATACAAGTGTTACTCTAACTTCTTTACAAATTAAAAATTTACACGCAACTCCGATAACTATTGTTCCAGCTCCTGGCGCAAATATGTACATTTGGCCGATACGTGTAGTAACAAAATTTAATTATGGAGGTAACAATGTTTTTGTTGCGGGCGCAGGACAATATGTATATTTATATTTAGGTACGGCTTTTCAAACATTATCAAGTAGTATACTTGATGCAACAGGGGTTACTGCTTCTTCAAATAATTACACTTATGCGAGTTGCACTTATAATACCGCAGCCAATGCAGCAACAGTAATTAATAAATCTTTAAATGCAAAAAACGTAATAGCCACAGAAATCTCGGGAAACGCTTCAAACGACAACACAATCACAATCGGCGTATGGTATAATACATATTCAACTTAATCAATTGTACGATAAAATCGTACAACTCAAAAGGGAAAACGTCTATGTTAGATATTTTGAAAAACTGTTTCAAAGAATTGCCTTTTGTACATTTTTCAGCAGTTCTATCAAATTTAAGTCAAATTTTACAAATTGTTGGAACAGAATACACAAAAGATGGCGATGCAAAAAATGCAGCTATCGATGCAATTTGTGAAATTTTGCAAAGTGAGAAAGATGTAGTATATACGAAAACTGAAGTGACAAATAATATTTCTTAAATTAAATAATTTTTATTTATAATTAAAAATAAAAAAAGCATGGTGGTCAAATGGGTACTGTAACTCCAAATATTTCAATATATGTTCCTGCCGCAGGAGAAACTAACTACGATGCTTCTTTCGCCGCTGGTATGGTAAATATAGATCAACACGATCACTCAGGGGGGCCAAATAAGGGAGTTCCAATTGCTAGTTCAGGTCTAGCTGATGGTTCGGTCACTTATTCTAAATTGGCTTCTGATGTAGCTGATACAACTACAGGAATAGGAACCTCTGGTTCTTTGGGAGCAAATCAATTATCAATTTTAGGTTTGCTTCAAAATATTTATAAACTAGCTACTGCTAGCGGATTTATTTCTAAAGATGGGTCGCTTGCACATGCAAGAACAATTACAGGAACTTCTGGACAAATCGACGTAACAAATGGTGATGGTGTAGGTGGTGATCCTGTAATTTCTATTGATCCAGTTTATATTGCTAATGCAGGATCATTGATAAAACTTCAGACATTAACAGCGTCAGCTTCATCGACTCTTAATTTTGTTTCTCAAATTTCTAGCACTTATCAATCTTATTTTGTTGTTGTAGAAAATTTAACTTTTGTTGCCAGTACAGGTTATTTGCAAATTAAATTTTCTACTGACAATGGTGCAACATGGCTTAATTCAGGATATCAAGGTGGGTGTCAAACATTTCCATGTAATCAAACGCCTACTAATGGAACAAATAGCAATTCAGCAGGATTCGGAAGTCAACTTATTCCTTTGCTAAGTCAAGGAAGTTCTTCTCAAGCCAATGGAAATGTGTATTTATTTGGTGTTGGGTCGGCTTTACAACCAACTTTAAATGGAAATTTTACTACTGGTTCACCTTCTGGTACTATGTACAATGAAATTTGTTGTGGTGGAAATACTTCTACAGGAGTAAATGCTATTCGATTTTATCCATCTACCGGAACATTTGGTTCTGGCACAATTACACTTTATGGAATTAAGCAATAGGTTTCAAATGGCAATAGATCCAGCAACAGCCACAATAATTGCTTCTGCAATTGCTTCCGCTGCAAAAGGAGCGGGTGAGTTTTTGAGTTCAAGCAAACAAAAAAAAGCTGCAAAAGAAAAATCTAAAGAATCTAATCGAGAAACTCATGCAGGTCTTTTAAATGGAGTTTTACAAAGAAATACAGAATCTCAAATTAATAGATCAAGAAACAGTAAAAAATTGCACAAAAGAAAATCGCAATCTTTACAAGATACAGCGGATTTAGTTAGAGAGGCGTTTAAATTATGAGTTATGGTAATGCGCACGATTGGTCTTCGATTATTTCTAGTGCTGCTAGTGGTGCAGGGTCTGCAATGCAAAGAAATAATTCTTATGAATCAAACAAAATGGAAAATAAAGAAAGAAAGCGTAGGACGTTTGCTGATATGTTAAATCAAGCAATGGGACGTTCTCAAGCCCTTTCTAATGCTAGGCAAGAAAATTCTGATGATACGGCCGATTTTAGGTCGCAAGCTATGCAACAAATGGCGCGTGGATTTATCCAAGCTCTTCAAAAATAGGAAAATTAAAATGAAAAAAAAAATGTTTGGTTATAGATCTAAAAAAAGATCAGATTCTGAAAGAGTACCTGGTGAACCTATTAATGAAGAAGGAATGGATAGGTCTTATCAAAAAGTTAAAGATTCTCCACCAAAATATGAAGGAAAAGAACATGTGAAATATCGTAATCCAGGTTTTTCTAAGCATCATATTAGGTTTCCAGAAGATGAACCTCATATGAAAAGCTACAATTCTAAAGAAGAAGCTCATGAGATGGAAGATAATTATCATATGGATGTTCCTGATCAAACTGAAACTACTTTAGAAGCTAAATTGAAAAGAGCGCGAATGAAAATGGATGCTCCTGATCAAGAAGATCCTAAACCTTTGCGTGGTAATATCACTCACAATGTACCATATAAAGGAGAAGAAGATACTTCTGGAGAAGAAGAAGAAGGGCCAAATGATATGCAATCCAATGAATCTAAAGAAAAAAGAAAAAAAATGATTATTGCTGTCACTAGAAAAAAAATTAAAAAATCTAAATATTAAAAAATATAAATTAGTGTTCAGCATCAAGCATTGGAGGGATTTTGACTATCTACATGAAAGGTACTAGACGTATTGATGAGATGGCAGCCAATGCTCGTCAATTAGCCTATCAAGAAAATTATTCTTATACCGAGGGGTGGGATGATAACACAGTAGGAGAAATTTTTAATTTAGCTTTAAACAAGCTTTACGATAAAATTACTCAAGTTGATAGCGTTGCAAATATCGAAGAATACACTCAAGATATTTATGCTGGTGTCAATGAATATTTGATCCCTCAAGATGTTAAAATGGCCATCCAAATAATTAACGTGCGTTTTTTATATGGACCTGAAACATGGCAATTCGTGACCTTAGCTCAAGGTATGATTCAAGATAGATTTTCATATCCTACAAACATCCCTACAACATACTGTATCCGTAATGGAAAAATCATTCTTTCCCCTACTCCAAATATAAGTCGACCAGGTTCTTTAATAGTTAACTATCAAAAAAGAATGCGTAAAATTGATTTTAGAAGAGGGAAAGTATCAAATATAATAACTCCATATGGAAATGTTATAAATATAAGCAATTCTAATCCTTGTCAAGTTACTACAGAAACACCTCACGGAATGATGACAGGTCAAAAATGTGGACTTGGAGGGATTTTTGAGCCTGCGGAATTGATTGAAGAAACATTTATCATCACTGTTACTGGCACAAATACATTTACTTTAAATGGTGTTGATACAACTCTTTCGAATACATTTTCAGGAACTGCAATGTGGTTTTTGAATCCTATTCAATTTCAACTAAATTTCACTGTTCTTTCTCAAAAAGATGCAAATTTGCAAGCAAATGCCAATAGTATTTTAGATAAAATCGATTGGGTTTGTTTTACTGATAGAAATGGTGAACCTGTTATTGATGCAATACCCGTTAGTGGATACAACATGACCACAATGATTTTAAGTTGCGATTCAAATTATGTCATTCCCTATAGTTCTTGGTTAGCTTTTGAAGCTTTGATTACTAATCAAGATACTTTTTATGTTATTTCTGGGGATTATTCTTCTACTCATACACAACTCGATCGTCAATCAGAGGATTTATTAATTGAATACACTGTTTTACGACTCCTCAGACTTCAATCAGCGGCAGAACCAACAATTAATCAAATGGAGACGGAAAATGCTGTTTTGGATAGTTTGGCTATTGCTTATCGTAGATATCGTCCTAGTATTGTACCTATTGTTTGGCAGCAAAGATTAAGGGGATCAAGCGGTTGGACAGGTGGACGGGGGGCTTATTGATGGTTAATCATATAATAACCAAACAAATAGGTAATCTTCGGGGTTTTTCAACAGATTCTATTTTTTTACGAACTGCAAATATTGCTGATAAAGCCATCAATCTTCAAAGAGCTCCTGATGGCACTATGCAGATTCGAAGGGGATATCAATGTCAAATATCAAAAATTGGTGGTGCAGGACTAGGTACGTTTGATGATCCTGAATCAGGAGATGTTAGGACGGTTTGCTTAGGACTCGATGGATATCTTTATAATAAATTAACTAGACAAATATTCTTTTATTACGATGGTCAAATTACTGGAAATATTACAAATATTACTCAGGCAAATCCTGCTAGTATCCATAGTGTATCTCATGGTTTGCAATCAGGAGTAAAAGTCATTTTAAGAAATATTTCTGGAATGATCCAATTAAATAATCGATCTTTTACAATTACAAAAGTTGATGCCGATAATTTTACATTAAACGGAGTAAATTCAACCTCATATACCCCTTATTCCTCGGGTGGGGAATGGTCAATAGAATTTGCAGACCAAAGATATTTACAATTTTCGATTTTTACAGATCCTAGATATTTGACCTCTAATCCTGGATGGAGTATTGCTGAATGGAGTATTGCTCCTTTTGGTGCACCTTCTGGTGAAAGTATTACTTGCAACATCACATCTTATCGAGCAGCACAAATCAATGGAAATCAAAATAATGTAAATACAGTTAATGTTCTTTTTGGACAAAGTTTAGTAGCAGGTAACATTATACAATTCTATTCTAGTAATGGAGTATTTAATCAAAGAAATATTACTTCTTCTACAGCTACATCGATTACTTTTGATGGATATCCAGTGAGCGTTTTAAATGGTGTTTATATAAATCAATTTTTTGATATCCCTTTTAGGAAAGGTTTTGATGTCACTTCGCCATATCTAATATCAACATTTATTTCTACGATTACAGATTCCACATACGGGGTCTCAGGATTAAAAGTGGCGATTAATGGTGATTTAAATTATGCCGCTGCTTTTCTACAAATCATAGAACCTTTTATTATTGATAATAATAATGTTTTTTCGATAGATTACTGGTATTGGCAGCAAATTAATTCTACTTACCCGCCTCCTTTTCCTGGTACAGCAAGTTCAAAATTTCAAAATTCTAAAGATTTTGAAAATGCAGCGATGACTTCATTCGATGATGTAATTTATGTGACTAATGGCTTAGATTATCCTCAAAAATATGATGGACAAACAGTATATCGAACAGGAATGCCTTTGGGTGTTCGGCCTTTAGCGATAGACGATACATCTTTAGTTTCTCAGCCCTTTTTGCAAAACGAAGTATATCAATATGCAATTACTTATGAGCAAATAGACGCAAGGGGACATATTGTCGAAGGAGAAATTTCTGAAATTTGGCAGCATACGATTGCTGCATCAAATTGTGATATGAAAGTCACAGTAAACAATCTACAATCAACATTTCAAAATAATTGGAATACCAATTGTGCTCTAGCCAATGGGGGACTTTCTACTTCTTACGGTCCTGATATCAATGGTTTTTACTATGATCTTACATCTTTGAATACAGGATTCACTTTAAAAATAGGAGATTCTGCTTATTACGCTGATACTACATGCGCTGTTATGAATACAAATCAAACTAATGTAGTAACATTAGATGTCAATATAGGTCATGGGGTTGAAGTTGGTGAGATAGTTTATTTTCTTGATTCAAGTGGGGTAGAACATCAAAGGCTGATAGATATTGTTTCTGTATCTACTATTGTAATTTCAGGTTCTCCTGTTACCGTTTCCCCTTCGACAGATTCGGCACATGCAAATATTTTAGTTTATAAAACCAGTCTTGTTTTTGGAAACGTTGCTATTATTGATGGTAATCAAAATAATGTAAATATTTTGAATGTCAAAACAGGACACACTATTCAAATTAATGATATCGTAAATTTTCTTGATAATGATGGAAATACACAAAGAAGAAAAGTTACAAACACTTCAACAACAACAGTCACTATTGATGGTATTGCAGTAAATGTTGACGATTTAAACCTTATTTCTTCTGAAAACCAGCGTACAAATAGCGTAAATTTAAGAAGAAATAATTTAAATGCAGCAACTTTAGGAACTTCTGCTCCAATTTCAAATAATCTAAGAATTAATATTTACAGAACAAATAAAAATCAAAGTTTTGGGGTAGATGGAGCATTGTATCTAGTCGCTTCAATACCAAATAATTCTTTGGGTTCTGCTATTCAATATTATTTTGATGGAATTCCAGATGCAGAACTAGGTGCTCTTTTTGATGATCCTGATCAAGCTCCAAATCCTCCGCCAATATCAAAATATGTAAAAGCTTTCGGTAATCAGATTTTTTATGCTGGTGGAGAAAGAGGAAAAGGTGAAAATTCGGATCTTGTTTTCTTTTCGGATGGCAACAATCCCGAAATAGTACCTTTGGCAACTAATTCTTTTAATGTTCCAAATTTAGATGATGATATTACGGGTATTGGCGTATCAGGTACAACATTAATCACAACTAAAAATAATTCTTTGTGGGCAGCTACAGGTAATTTTCTTTCAGGAGAAATTGAAGTTGTTCAAGTATCACCAGGGACTAGCATTGGTTGTGCTGCACATGCAACAATTACTTCAATTGGTACTCTTATGTATTTTGTATATAACAATGGTGTATATGCAATCACAGAAAATCAACTATTCCCTACCGACGAATTTGGTAATCCTGTGCCAATTTCAAGAATGATCAATTCAATTTTTATGGAAACAAATTTTTTACCTCAAAATAAGTATGTTTTGAAAAGAGCAGTAGCTACCAATTTTATTAAAGACAATCAATTTTTGTTATTTCTGCCATGTGAAGATTCTCAATCGTCTATTAGAACAGCTAATGCAAATTCAATTATTTTAGCTTATGATTATCAAGAAAAGAATTGGTTTACATGGACAAATATGAATGCTGCGGGAGGTATGGTTGTTGTTGATGACGATCTATACTTTCAGGAAAGAAGATATTCGGGTGTTAATGGTAATACAGCAAATCTTTATAAGCAGCATCGATTTTATCGTTTGGTAGATCATGCAGACCATGCAGGGCCTCAATTTTGCGAATGGCGTTCATCATGGGAAGATCTAGGGCAACCAG
>CAIWKX010000205.1 GCA_903913315.1 uncultured Bacteroidota bacterium
GCCTGAATCTTGTCTTTTGGGGTTTCAAAATAGGGAGTATTCATCAAAATGACGAAACAAAGAAATCCAAATAAAGCCGATGCCAGCAAGAACAACAAAGGATAGCCAAACTTTTTCCTCTTTTGTGGACTGATGATTCGATAAGCTAAACTTTCTGGGTCGTAATAATACTTAACTTTCTTCGACATTTCTTAAATTATACTATTTTTGTGGAAGTTTTTTAAAACAACAATAGTTATACGAACAAATTTAATAAATGTTTCAATCTTTCCTATTTTTTAAGAGCGAAACTTTTAGCATCTTTGTAAACCTTGTTCCTGCTTTCCGTTGCAAGTCCCGATTTCATCGGGAGCTTTCCACTTCAATCAGGGCTATTGGGCCAACTATTGGAACAAAAATATCATTTCAAAACATAATTTGTGTCAAATACATCGATAATGAAATCACAAGACATTCGTAAAGCATATCTCAATTTTTTTGAAAGCAAAGGGCATTTAATTGTTCCTTCGGCTCCCATCGTATTAAAAGATGACCCTACCTTGATGTTTAATAACTCGGGGATGGCACAATTCAAAGAATACTTTTTAGGAAATGGAACTCCAAAAAGCAAACGTATAGCCGATACTCAAAAATGTCTTCGTGTTTCTGGAAAGCATAACGATTTGGAAGATGTAGGTTTTGATACCTATCACCATACTATGTTTGAAATGTTGGGGAACTGGTCGTTTGGTGATTACTTTAAAAAAGAAGCACTTGACTGGGCATGGGAATTTTTGACTGATGTATTGAAATTGGACAAAGACCGTTTGTATGTTTCTGTTTTTGAAGGCAATCCAGATGAGAATGTGCCTTTTGATCAAGAAGCGTGGGATATTTGGAAGCAATATGTTCCGGAAGATCGAATTATACTTGGGAACAAGAAAGATAACTTTTGGGAAATGGGCGATCAAGGTCCGTGTGGCCCCTGTTCGGAAATTCATATTGATTTAAGAACGGATGCTGAAAGAGCAGCGGTTTCGGGTCGTAGTTTGGTCAATGCTGACCACCCACAAGTAGTGGAGATTTGGAATAATGTGTTTATGGAGTTCAATCGTAAAGCCGATGGTTCATTAGAAAAACTTCCAGCGCAACACGTAGATACCGGAATGGGATTTGAGCGTTTGTGTATGGCATTACAGGCTAAAACGTCGAACTATGACACAGATGTATTTACGCCACTTATTGAAAAAGTAGCGCAAATTACAGGATTAAAATATATGCCGAATTCGGCAGGGACAGGTCGCGACCTGTCCGTACTTGATGCAAATCAAGAAAAAATAAATATTGCGATTCGTGTTATTGTGGATCACGTTCGTGCGGTGGCTTTTGCTATTGCCGATGGACAATTGCCTAGCAATACTGGTGCGGGTTATGTAATTCGTAGAATTTTGCGTCGTGCTATTCGTTATGGATTTACATTTTTGAATACCAAAGAACCTTTTATCAATAAATTGGTGGAAGTTTTAGCGAATCAAATGGGCGAATTTTTCCCAGAAATCAAATCGCAACAACAATTGGTTACTAATGTAATTCGTGAAGAGGAAGCATCGTTTTTGAGAACTTTGGATCAAGGATTACAATTGTTGGATAAGGTTGTTGCTGAAACAAAAGGAAATGAAGTTTCGGGTGCTAAAGTTTTTGAGTTGTATGATACTTTCGGATTTCCAAAAGATTTAACGGCTTTGATTTTAAAAGAAAAAGGATATACCTATAATGAGGATGATTTTGAATCAGAATTGCAAAAACAAAAAGCACGTTCTCGTGCAGCTTCAGAAGTTTCAACAGAAGATTGGTCGGTTTTAATACCAGGAAATGTAGAGACATTTGTAGGCTATGACCAAACAGAGAATGAAGTAAAAATTACTCGTATTCGTAAAGTCGATTCTAAGAAAGATGGAGTTTTATATCAAATTGTTTTAGATGCTACCCCATTCTATCCAGAAGGAGGAGGTCAGGTTGGGGATAAAGGAACCTTGGTTTCTGCTAACGAAACGATTGATATTATTGATACTAAAAAAGAGAATAACTTAATTCTACTTTTTGCTAAGCAATTGCCAGAGAATGTTTCTGCTAGTTTTGTGGCAAAAGTGAATACCGATTTAAGAACATCAACTTCTAAAAATCACTCGGCAACGCACTTGATGCATCAAGCTTTGCGTTCGATTTTAGGAACCCATGTGGAGCAAAAAGGGTCGTTGGTAAATCCAAATTACTTGCGTTTTGACTTTTCGCATTTCAGTAAAGTGACTGATGCCGAAATCAAACAAGTAGAAGATTTTGTAAATGCTCGAATTGAAGAGCAGTTGCCTTTAATTGAAAGGAGAAGCATTCCGATTCAACAAGCATTGGACGAAGGTGCGATGGCTTTGTTTGGAGAGAAATATGGTGATACTGTTCGTGCGATTAAATTTGGTAAAAGTATGGAACTATGTGGAGGAATCCATGTGAAGAATACGGCTGATATTTGGCATTTTAAAATCATTTCGGAAGGAGCTGTAGCGGCTGGTATTCGTCGTATTGAGGCGATTACGGGTGATGCTGTTAAGGAGTTCTATACGAATCAAGAGCATACTTTAGCCGAAATAAAAGAAACGTTGAAGAACCCACAAGATATTTTAAAATCGGTGGTTGCATTGCAGGATGATAATGCGAAATTCAAAAAACAAATTGAGCAATTAGTAAAAGAAAAAATAGAGGGATTAAAGAATGCGTTAGTTTCTGAATTTAAAGAAGTAAATGGTGTTAACTTCTTATCGAAACAAGTTGATTTGTCTATGAGTTCAACTAAAGATTTAGCGCAAGCACTAGGAAGTTCAATGCCAAATTCGTTCGTGTTTTTAGCTTCTGTTGAAGATGATGTTCCTAACATTCATTGTTCTATTTCGAAAGAATTAGTGGCAGCAAAAGCACTAAATGCAGGAAATGTAATTAGAGAATTAGGAAAATATATTGATGGAAATGGGGGAGGGCAACCGTTCTTTGCTTCTGGAAAAGGTAAGAATGTAAGTGGAATTGGAGAGGCTTTGGAGAGAGCGGTTGATTTTATAAAATAAATTTTTATCAACTATATAGGAACACAGATTTTAGAAATTATTAAAATTTTTAGAATCTGTGTTCCTTTTTTAATGTTTTAAATTACTTACGTTCCCCAATCTGTTGTCTCCACATGGCATAATACAATCCTTTATCTAAAAGTAACTCGTCGTGTTTTCCTTGTTCGATGATTTTTCCTTGTTCCAACACAAATATTTTATCAGCGTGCATTACGGTCGATAATCGGTGGGCGATTAAAACTGTGATTCGGTGGCTGTCTGATATGTTTCGAATGGTTGCATTGATTTCTTCTTCGGTAATAGAGTCTAATGCCGAAGTGGCTTCGTCAAAGATTAATAATTTAGGGTTTCTCAATATGGCTCTCGCTATGGAAAGGCGTTGTTTTTCTCCACCAGATACTTTTATACCGCCTTCGCCAATTGTAGAATTCAAACCATCTTCGGCACGTTTCAATAAGTTTTCACAGCTGGCTCTTTTTATTACATCGTGCAACTCTTCATCAGTCGCAGTTGGTTTTACAAACAATAAATTTTCACGAATCGTACCAGAGAACAGTTGGGCGTCTTGTGTTACAAAGCCTAATTGTTTTCTCAAATCGAGTAAATCGATTTTGGAGGAATCAATGTTGTTATACAATACTTTTCCTTCTTCGGGTGGATACAATCC
>CAIWKX010000206.1 GCA_903913315.1 uncultured Bacteroidota bacterium
AATCTTTTTATTTGATTTCGACGAAGGAGAAATCACATTGCATAAGTAACAAAAGTGAGTAACTAATGGGATTCCTCCTTCGTTGGAATGACAAAAGCGAGACGAATTTTTCTTAACTTAATGACATTGACCGCTCGAATCCTTTCTCTCGGCAGTTGCTAAATAAAACAAAAGTGACAGCTAATGATGTAATTTTTTTTATCTCCCTTAAAACTGCATTTTCCCTAACGCTTCCAACACATAGCTGTGCATTACTTCTTTATAATCTAAATGCGTCACGATGCGAAGTTTGCCATGCCCCATGGAGCTGATATGAATGTTTTTTTGTTTTAGTTTTTCAATTACCCATTTGTCTTCTAGCGAAGGGCGTACCGAAAATATTAAGATATTGGTTTCTACCGGTTCTACTTTTTCTACCCAATTCAAAGTGCTTAGCAATTCACCAAGTTCTTTAGCGCGTCGGTGGTCGTCTTCCAATCGCAACATATTGTGTTGCAACGCATACATCCCTGCGGCAGCTAAATAGCCGGATTGTCGCATACCTCCACCAAATATTTTACGAATACGCAAAGCGCGTTTGATATCCGCATGACTTCCCAATAGTAAAGAACCTACGGGTGCTCCTAGCCCTTTAGACAAACACACGGAGATAGTGTCAAACAATTCTCCAAATTGTTTTGGGTGTTGTTTTTTGGCGACCATAGCGTTCCACAAGCGCGCGCCATCCAAATGGTATTTCAAGTTGTGGTCCAAACACACTTGTTTTATTTTCTTTAATTCTAGTATATCATAACAGGCGCCTCCTCCTTTGTTGGTAGTATTTTCAATACTCACTAAGGACGTTAAGGGTGCATGGAAAAACTCTGGGTCGTTGATAGCTTCTTTTACTAAATCTGCCGTAATCATACCGCGTTTACCATCTACCAAACAGCAGGAAACCCCGCTATTAAAAGAAGCGCCTCCCCCTTCATAATGGTAAATATGAGAATATTTGTCGCAGATTACTTGCTCCCCAGGATGGGTATGCAATTTAATCGCCGTTTGATTGGCCATTGTTCCACTAGGAAAAAACAAAGCGGCTTCCATGCCAAACAATTGGGCTACGGCATGCTCTAGTTCATTAACGGTTGGATCTTGTTTGTAGACATCATCCCCTACTTTGGCATTAAACATAAATTGCAACATTTCGTTGCTGGGCTTGGTGACTGTATCGCTAATTAGATTTATTTCCATATAATAATTGGATGCGTTATATTTGCGTTCACAAAATTACATAATTTATGACTAATACCGAACAAATAAAAGGTATTGTAGAGCGCCTTGGTGCGTTGAGGAGGTATCTTTGACATTGATGCCAAACTTATTGAAATAACCAACGAAGAGGAAAAGACCTTTGCGCCCGATTTTTGGAACAATGCCAAGGAAGCCGAATTACTGATTAAGAACTTACGCCAAAAGAAAAAATGGGTGGAAGATTTTGAAAAAGGAAACGATTTGGCGGAAGAGCTTCAAATTACCTATGACTTTTTTAAAGAAGGCGACATTTCTGAAGAGGAATTGGATGCCCAATATGAATTGACCAATACTCATATTGAAGATTTAGAATTTAGAAATATGCTTTCTGAAGAAGGCGACAGCATGAGTGCAGTGTTGCAAATTACTGCTGGTGCTGGCGGAACCGAAAGTTGTGATTGGGCTTCAATGCTGATGCGTATGTATATGATGTGGGCAGAAAAGCAGAAGTTCAAAATCAAAGAACTGAACTTTCAAGAAGGCGATGTGGCGGGAATAAAAACCGTAACCTTAGAAATTGAGGGTGATTTTGCTTTTGGTTACCTTAAAGGAGAAAACGGCGTACATCGTTTGGTGCGTATTTCTCCCTTTGATAGTAATGCCAAGCGCCATACGTCTTTTGCTTCGGTATATGTCTATCCTTTGGTGGATGATACCATCGAAATCGACATCAATCCTGCTGATATCGAAATTATAACCTCTCGTTCGAGTGGTGCCGGTGGGCAAAATGTAAATAAAGTGGAGACCAAAGTACAATTGTACCACAAGCCCACAGGCATACAGATTCAGTGCTCTGAAACGCGTTCGCAACAAGACAATAGACAACGAGCGATGCAAATGCTTAAATCGCAATTGTATGAAATCGAACTCAAAAAACAAATGGCGCAGCGGGCCGATATTGAAGCGGGGAAAATGAAAATTGAATGGGGTTCACAAATTAGAAATTATGTGATGCAGCCTTATAAATTAGTGAAAGACGTTAGATCCGGCTATGAAACTAGCGATGTTGATGGCGTGATGAACGGCAACATTGATGAGTTTTTGAAAGCCTATTTGATGATGATGGGACAGAAGGAGGAGTGATTAGTTGCAGAGGGCGGTGCTACTCGAACATGAAACCATTACTATATAGTATTTTACATTCAAAATAAAGCAGTTATCAAAATATTAAAAAAAATGAAATACAGAATAGGACAAATAGTTCCCTCTTCCAACGTGACGATGGAGACCGAAATACCAGCGATTTTTAAAGCTAGAGAAACGATATTGCCAGAGCGTTTTACCTTTCACAGTAGTAGAATGCGCATGAAGAAGGTAACCAAAGAAGAATTGGAAGCTATGGATGCAATGAGTTTGAAGTGTGCACAAGAACTTTCGGATGCGCATGTAGATGTGATGGGGTATGCGTGTTTGGTAGCAATAATGAGTATGGGACGTGGTTACCATTGTGTATCGGAAGTGAATTTGCATCAAGAAACTGTGGCAAACGACTTCCCTACTCCCATTGTAACTTCGGCAGGTGCTTTGATAAATGGCTTAAAAGCGTTAGGGGCTAAACAAATTTCAATTATTACACCTTATATGCGTCCACTGACGGATATGGTTGTAGATTATATTGAGCACCAAGGCATCAAAGTGAAACAAAGTATTGCGCTTGAAATTCCAGATAATTTGGAAGTAGCGGCACAAAACCCTTTGAACTTATTGGAAATTTACAAGCAATTGGATTTAACGGATGTGGATGTATTAGTAGCATCCGCTTGTGTGCAAATGCCTTCTTTGGAAGCCATCGATTTGATTCAGGCAGAATGTGGTATTCCGGTTACTTCAGCAGCAGTTTGTACTACTTATGAAATGATGAAAAAATTAGGGATTGAAGCTAAATCAGCCATTGGTGGTGCATTGTTGAGCGGAAAGTATTAGTTAAATACAAAAAATACCTTACTAAAACAACAAACCTCCTTTAAAAATATAAACGAGGTTTGTTGTATATAGGCCTAACAGCTATATTACATCGAATGTTTTGTTTCCGGTTTAATTTCAATCAACTTAGGACTTGTAACAATAATTTCGGGTTTTCCTTTATACATTTGAACCATTCCTGTCACACAAATATTTTTTCCCGGATAATAATCTTCAGGTTTAAAGCTAAAATTATTTCTAGATTCTCCAAAAATAACGACCGTTAAAGGTGAATTTGGATAATCGCCACCAACATTTAAAAAAGTGGGTTGTTGACTACTGGAATTAATAAATTTAGCACCATAAACTTTAGCGCAAACTGTTACTGTTTTCCCTTCATATGCTGCTACTTTACTGATATCGATAGCAATAGGAGTTTCAATTTTTTCAGGAGATCCGTCTTTTGTTTTCACCACTTCTGATGGAACGAAAGTTGCATCTTTAAAATAATGTTCTAAGATACCCGCCAAACGAATACCCGCCTTTAATATCTGTTGTTTGATAATAATGTAATTAGCATCAATGTATATTTCACTAATTTTGGCATCATTAAGGTTGTAGGCATTTTTTAAGTACACTCTAGAATCTTTTGTCCAAGAAACGATATTCACAAGTTTTAAAGCGGCTAGTTCATTTGGTTTATACGTGCTGCTTTTTAAAACTTCGTCTAGTGTCAATCCTTTTAATTCAATTATATCAGTATCCCAAAGCGCATGTAAATTAGTTTCTCTACCAAATAAAGATACTTTAACACTGTTTCCACCTTTATCTGATTTATACCCTGCGTGTAATGGTTGATGTAAATCACCAACTAGATGAAATAAATATAATATTCTTGTACGTATATCTTCATTAGAAAGCCCCTTCGGATTATCCAATTCTTTTAGTGTTTTGTTCAAAACAGAGATGATATTATCACCTTCCAATTCTGTTACAGGTTCCCCTTTTTCAAAATCAATATAATGATATGGTTTCATATAATCATACGATTTGTTACTACGCATGGCATCCATCCAGCTACCAGCATCTTCAATACTCATACCATTAAGGTAATTCATAACATTTTGCTTGGTTTTAGCATCCAAATAATGGAATGCAACTTCAGCAACCAAAGAATGTCCTTTTCTACCCCAAGCAAAGGTATTAGAAGTAAAAATAATCGACAAAAAAGCAACGAAAACTAATATTTTTTTCATATTTATAATTTTGGCGAAACTAAATTAATATCTTAGAATTCATCTTAATATTAGGTTAAGATATGATGAATAAATCACTCATCTTAAAAATAAATAGTAACGAAATCTTTTTTATAATCATAAGTAGTTTAGACCTTCGGTTTCAAAAATTTCTATAGTAATAGGGAGTAATAATTGATTTTTTTTTGTGGTTTTAAATCAACATTAGTAGCAGTTTTCTTTTGTTAACAACTATGATTGTTAGATTTTAAAAATTAGTTACATTTGTAGTTATGATTGGAATTCTTCTGATCATAGTTATTAACAAAAAAGTTTTAGTAGTATGCAACAAATTCCAAGTGTTGACTTACGTGATTTCCTGTCGGATGATCCGGCACGTAAACAAAAATTTGTAAATGAAATCGGAAGGGCTTATGAAGATATTGGCTTCGTAGCATTAAAAGGTCACTTTTTGGAGGACCAATTGGTAGAAAACCTGTATAGCGAGGTTAGGAATTTCTTTAGTTTACCGCTAGAGACTAAAGAAAAATATGAAATACCTGGTATTGGTGGACAACGTGGTTATATTTCTTTTGGAAAAGAACATGCTAAAGGGCGTTCGGCTGGAGATTTGAAAGAATTTTGGCATTTTGGTCAGTATGTTGACAAAGATTCTGAATACGCTCCAGAATATCCAGACAATGTTACGGTAAATGAATTATCTAATTTTAATGCGACAGGTAAAGAAGCCTACAAAATGCTTGAGAAAACAGGTATTTATGTATTACGGGCTTTAGCACTTCACCTTGGATTGGATGAATTCTACTTTGATAAATATATCAAAGATGGGAACAGCATTTTGCGTCCTATTCACTACCCTCCTATTACAGACGAACCAAAAGATGGCGCTGTAAGAGCTGCTGCACATGGAGACATCAATTTGATTACTTTATTAATGGGTGCCCAAGGAAAAGGATTGCAAGTACAAAATCATGCCGGAGAATGGATAGATGCGATGGCACAACCTGACGAATTGATGATTAATGTAGGCGACATGTTATCTAGACATACCAACAACAAATTGAAGTCTACGATTCACCAAGTAGTTAACCCACCAAGAGAATTGTGGAATACCTCAAGATATTCTATTCCGTTCTTTATGCATCCTGTAAGCGACATGAAACTGAACTGCTTAACGGAATGTATCGATGAGAACCATCCAAAGCAATTTGAAGACATCACCGCAGGGGATTATCTAAATGAGCGTTTGGTGGAATTGGGATTAAAAAAGAAATAAAGGAAAGAAATTCCAATAATAAAATTCCAAATTCCAATTATTCTTGGGGTTTGGTTTTTTGTTTGGAACACAGATTGAAGAAATCTAAAAAATTAATGAAATAAAAAAGGAACACAGATTTAAGAAATCAAAAAATTATTAAAATTTCTATAATTTCTTAAATCTGTGCTCCTAAAATTATGATAAACTCCAAATAGAAATGAAAATTTTTCCTCATCAAGAACTAACAAAATCTTTAATTGGTATTTATTATGATGTTTATAATGAATTAGGATATGGTTTTCTTGAAAAAGTATATCATAAAGCAATGATTATTGAACTGAATAAAAGAGGTTTTGAAGTTGAGCAGGAAAAGAAAATTAAAGTATTTTATAAAAATGAAATTGTTGGAGAATATGTTCCTGATTTAATAATTAACAAATCCGTAATTATTGAATTGAAATGCGTGGAATATCTTATTGAGAGTCATGAAAACCAATTATTAAACTACCTAAAAGCAACTGATTGCGAGGTTGGTTTATTGTTGAATTTTGGAAAAGATCCACAATTCGTAAGAAAAATATTTACAAACGATTTAAAAAAGCACAACAGATAATAAGATTTTAAAGATTTCTATAATTTCTTAAATCTGTGTTCCTAAAAAATTATACTAATGGATTTACAAGAACAACTAAAAAAACTATTCCCAGACCACGAAGTTTCAAAGGAACCTGAGGAAGAAGTTGAAAAAGAACATGAATTATTCGTTCAAAAAGAACCGATGATTTGTAAATTTGAAAAACGAAAAGGAAAGCCAACAACGATTATCTCAGGCTATGAAGGCGAAGAGGAAGATTTCAAATTATTGGCTAAAGAATTAAAAAACAAATTGGCTGTCGGAGGAACATTCAAAGATGGTGAAATCATTATTCAAGGCGATTATCGCGATAGAATAATGAAAATATTGCAAGATAAAGGATTTAAAACAAAAAGAGTTGGAGGGTGAAAAAGTGTTCAGTTTTCAATAAAAAATAAATTAAACTTTTAAACTCATAAATTTATAAACAAAAAAATGATTGCATCATCAGAATTAATATTGAATCCGGATGGAAGTGTGTATCACTTGAATCTAAAACCGGAGCATATTGCAAAAGACATCATCTTTGTAGGTGATCAAAACAGAGTAGAGAAAATCACTAAGCACTTCTCGAGCATTGAATTTTCGCAACAAAAACGTGAATTTAAAACACAAACTGGAATTTATAAAGGCAAACGAATGACCGTCATATCAACCGGAATTGGTCCGGACAATATTGATATTGTAATGAACGAATTGGATGCTTTGGTCAACATTGATTTGGAAACAAGAACAGTAAAAGAAGACTTAACTTCTTTAAACATTGTTAGATTTGGAACTTCGGGTTCGCTACAAGCTGATGTGCCTTGCGATAGCGTAGTCATGAGTATTTATGGTTTGGGATTGGACAACATGCTTCGCTCCTACTTGATTGACGAAATATCAGAAACCGCTATGGAAGAGGAATTCATCAGACAAACCAATTGGGATTTAAGAAAAGGACGTCCTTATGTTATTAAAGGAAGTGAGATGCTAGAAAAACGTTTAGAAAGCGATAGTATTTATAAAGGATTTACTGGAACTGCAGGAGGTTTTTATGGCCCACAAGGACGTGTATTGCGACTTGGAATTCAAGACCCCGAATTGAATACTAAAATGGATAAGTTTGAATTTGAAGGTATCAAAATGACCAACCTTGAAATGGAAACAGGTGCTATTTATGGCTTAGGAAAACTATTGGGGCATCAATGTTTATCATTAAATGCCATCATAGCTAACCGTGCAACAGGAACTTTCAGTGAAGACCCTTATAAAGCTGTAGATGCATTGATTGCGTATGCATTGGATAAGTTGGCGGAGTAGATTAACGATTGAAGATTAACGATTTTTGATTTTTGAACTTTAAAAAAAATATGACCTTTAGATTCGCAAGACATACCAACGATTTAGAAAGAATACAATCCTTTTACACTTTAGTCTTAGGATTAGAATTGCTTGGTGGTTTTGAAAATCATAATGGCTATAATGGGATTTTTATTGGTAAACCAAATGAAAATTGGCATTTAGAGTTTACAAAGTCGGATGATATTGTGAACTTTAATTTTGGAGAGGAAGATATTTTAGTTTTTTACCCGAATTCAAAATTAGAATTTGAGTTAATTCATGAGAAATTAGTTGCTCATGCTATTGCTTTCATTGATGCTAAAAACCCCTATTGGAATGAAAATGGTAAACTATTTCTCGACCCTGATGGCTATCGAATTGTAATTTCACATTTGAAGATAAAATAAATTAAATTAAAGCAACACAGATTTAAGAAATTTTAAAAATTATTATAATTTCTCTAATCTGTGTTCCAAAAAAGACTATGAACTTAGTATTAGAAACAGAACGATTATTGCTTCGTCCACTTGACATGAGTGATGCAACTGACTTGTTTGAATTAAATAGAAACCCAAATGTTCATAAATACCTTTGGCAAAAGCCTGAACAGGTTATTGATGAAAGTATAAAGGTTATTGAGTATGTTCGAAGACAATATAAAGAAAATAAGATTGGTCGTTTTGCAACCATCTTAAAAGAAACAGGCGAATTTATTGGATGGACTGGCATCAAGTTTGTAAACGATCATGTAGAGAATGGCAATACCAATTTCTACGATTATGGTTATCGTTTGGACGAAAAATTCTGGAAT
>CAIWKX010000207.1 GCA_903913315.1 uncultured Bacteroidota bacterium
AGAAAATAGAGAATAGAAAATAGAGAATAGAAAATAGAGAATAGAAAATAGAGCATAGATAGTTTTATTATGAGTACATATATAGAAATTGCAGGGAGAAAAATAGGAGCTGATTATCCACCGTTGGTGATTGCTGAAATTGGTATTAATCATGAGGGTTCTCTTATGGTTGCTAAAGAAATGGTTGACGCTGCATATAGGGCTGGGGTTGAGGTAGTAAAACATCAAACTCATGTTGTTGCCGACGAAATGAGTGGTGCTGCCAAGAAAGTAATTCCGGGTAATGCTACTGTTTCCATTTATGAAATCATGGAACGCTGTTCGCTTAACGAAGCTGATGAATTGGCTTTAAAAAATTATGTAGAAAGTAAAGGAATGATTTTTATCTCAACACCTTTCTCTCGTGCTGCTGCTGAACGGTTGAGAAAGTTTGATATTCCTGCCTACAAAATTGGTTCTGGCGAGTGTAACAATTATCCGCTTCTAGAACATATTTGTTCTTTTGGCAAACCGGTTATTTTGAGCACGGGTATGAACACAATCGAAAGTGTACAGAAAGCTGTTGATATCTTTGATAAACACCATATTCCTGTAGCCTTGTTGCATACTACCAATTTATATCCAACCCCTATTCATTTAGTGCGCTTTGGGGCTATGATGCAGCTTCATGAAGCGTTCTCCGAAAAGGTTTTTGGTCTATCTGATCATACTTTAAACAACAATGCTTGCCTTGGTGCAGTAGCCCTAGGCGCTAGCATCTTAGAACGTCATTTTACTGACCATATGCAGCGTACTGGACCTGATATTGTTTGTAGTATGGACGAACAAGCCTGTAGTGAACTTATTATATCTTCCAACGAAATTTGGCAAATGCGTGGTGGACAAAAAGAGCCTGCTGAAGAGGAGCAAGTGACCATTGATTTTGCTTTTGCTACTGTATGTTCGATAGCTTCAATTGTTAAAGGAGAAGTTTTGACTAAAGATAATATTTGGGTTAAACGCCCGGGGACTGGAGAGATATTAGCAGAACATTTTAATGATCTATTAGGTAAAATTGCTACTAGGTCTATTGCTAACGATGAGCAATTGACATTTGAAGATTTTGAATAATTTTAGGTTAATTTAATAATTTGAGAATATGGTGTCAGTTGTAATTAGAAATAGAAATGAAGCAGTAGCTCTAGAAAATGTTTTGACTATTTTAAAAAAAATATATTCAGATGATATTGCTGAGATTATAATTGTAGATAATAATTCTGAGGATAATAGTATAGAAATTGCTAAAAAATTCAATTGTAAAATTGTTACCATAAATTATTTTACTTATGGTAGTGCAACTAATATTGGAATACAACATGCTAATTCAAAATATGTTTTATTATTGAGTTCGCATGCAATCCCTATCGGGAATAGTTTTTTTATAAATTCAATTAAGGCATTAGAAACTTCAAATTCTATAGCAGGAATAAGATATATTAATAGTATTGAAAATTACTCTAGAGCAATAAAGAATAATTTCATTGTTGAACAACCTCTTCAATTTGGTTTAATGACTGGATGTGCTATAGTTAATAAGGAAGTTTGGGAGCATTATAAGTTTGATGAGGAATTAGTTTTTAGTGAAGATAAAGAATGGTCTGAAAGAGTAACTAAAGAAGGATATAAAATATTAGATTTTAACGAAACTTTTTTTTATTTTATTAAAAGAGATCAAAAGTCTTTATTAAATCGTTATAAAAATGAAACTATTTCTGAATACACATTACATAATAAAAAGTTTCCTTCTAAAATAAAGATTATTGCTTCATTTTTAAAGAAAGTTATAATTACAAACACAAAGAATTATTATAAAACGATTTGGTATGATTATTTAATCTTAAAAGCTAAATTTGAAATCCGAGAAAAATTACTAAAGAATGACTAAAACCAACAAGTTTTCAAATCTGACAAGGCTAAATTTAACAAATATTTTTATTGTTTTGCGTTATTTAGTTAAAACTTTTTTAAAATTAAAGCCGTCACAAAAAGAAAACACCATTTATATTTATTATAATTATCTAATTAACTCCAATGGTTATTTTCTAACGGAAACTGATGAATATTACATCTCTAAATTCAAAAATAATTTTACTAAAATTATAAAAATGAGAAAAAGCCCATCAAGTGATTTGGATGTTTTTCAACAAGTTTATGGATGGGAAGAATATAAAGAAGTAGTGAAAGAATATAAAAAATGGTTTACAAATAAAGCTGATTATAAATTGAATATTATTGATGCGGGAAGTAATATTGGTTTGACTTCGTTGTTTTTTATTGATCATTTTGTTCAACCTACTATTATTTGTATTGAGCCAGAAATAGAAAATTTTAAAATTTTAGATTTTAATCTAAAAAACAATAATCAAAGTACTTTAGTAACAATACATGGGGCTATATGGAGTTCCAATTCAAGAATAAAAATTGTTAAAGATTTTAGAGACAAACTTGATTGGTCTTTTAGAGTTGAAGAAACAATAAACTCCGATGGTATACAAGCTTATTCAATAAATCAACTTGTGGTCGACAATAATTTTGATATTATTGATATATTAAAAATCGATATTGAAGGTTCAGAAAAACAAATATTTACCTCCAAAGGATCAAATGTTGATTTTTTAAAAATAACAAGATGTATTGCTTTAGAAATTCATGATGAGTTTGATTGCCGAAGTGATATTTACAAAATTCTTGATGATTATGGGTTTGATTATTTTAATTATGGGGAATTAACTATTGGTGTAAACAAAAACTTAATTGTATGATTACAAAAAGTAATAGGCTTAGAGAGCTTGATTTTTTAAGAGGAATTGCAATACTTTTAGTATTACTTCGTCACCAATATCTTTTTCAATTTACTAAAAACATGGGATGGATTGGTGTGGATTTGTTTTTTGTGCTAAGTGGGTTTTTAGTTTCAGGATTATTGTTTAAAGAATATTTAAAATATGGAAATATAAAGCCAGGTTTATTCTTGATTAGAAGAGGATTCAAAATTTATCCAATTTATTTTATATTTTATATTTTATACCTAATTCCAATTTTAATAAAACACAAATTGGAATGGAGGGGTTTTTTGGCGGATATGTTTTTTGTTCAAAATTATATTTTGGGTTGGGGTTATGCCTATGCAGCTAGTTGGTCTTTGGCGGTCGAAGAGCATTTTTATTTTGGTTTTGCATTATTATTATGGGTTGGTTTAAAGAAGAATTGGATAAAGTTAAAAATACATTCTACTAAAATTAATAATTTTGAAATTATTATTGTAGCTATTATGGTTTTATGTTTTTGTCTAAGAGTTTATAATAATAAGTATTTCCCTGATGATAATATTAGAAATTTTACGATGACGCATTTACGAGTTGATTCTCTTCTTGCTGGAGTTTTTGTTTCTTATTTATATTATTTCAGAAATGAATTTTTAACTAATTTTTTTAATTCTTATAAGAAATTATTACTTGTTTTGTGCCCACTTTTACTTTCGTTTAGTCCCATTATGGATCCTATGGATTCCTTTTACATTAAAACTTTTGGCTTTACATTTTTATATATTTCATTTGGAATTTTATTGGTTTATTTTTTAATCGATAAAAACATTAATTATACTTTGAACTATTGGTTTTCAAATAATGTGGTTACTAGTATTAGTAAGATAGGTTTTTCCTCGTATTCTATCTATATCATTCATACTTTTGTCAATTATGTTTTTAGTCTGACTAATAATTTTATTTTTCATAATTCGATACATCAGATTATTATTTTTGTAGGTTCGTCTTTAACCAGTATTTTGATAGGAATACTAATGACAACGTATATCGAAAAATATTTTTTATCAATAAGAGATAAATGGTACCCAAGCAGAATAGCACAATGAAGTCGTTTAAACTTTTTTCAATTGGTTGCAAAATTGTATTTTTATCCCAGATTTTTTTTAATTTCAAAACACTACTTAGCAATGAAAAAAGCTAAAATCTGAAACAAAAAACCAGTTTTTTCGCTTCAATCAAAAATGTTAAAACGACTTCAATTTTTAAGACATGAAAAAAATTTTATTTCTTACTGGTACTCGTGCTGATTTTGGTAAAATTAAATCACTTATTGCTGTTCTTGACGCTCATCAAGACTTTGAAGTGTATGTATTTGTTACTGGTATGCATTTGCAAAAGGAATATGGATATACCCTTATAGAAATTGAACGTTGTGACTTTAAAAATGTGCATACATTTGAAAATCACACCCACGAAACTACTATGGATTTGACCTTAGCTAAAACCATTGAAGGTTTATCTAGTTATTGTAAAGTCGAGCATCCTGATATGATTGTAGTGCATGGCGATCGAGTAGAAACCCTTGCGGGCGCTATTGTTGGTTCGCTGAATAATATTTTAGTGTCGCATATTGAAGGAGGCGAACTGTCGGGGACTGTTGATGAATTGATTCGTCATAGTGTAAGTAAATTAAGTCATATTCATTTTGTTTCTAATGATGCGGCTGCCAGGCGATTGTTGCAAATGGGAGAGATGCAATCGTCAATATACACTATAGGTTCACCTGATGTAGATATTATGTTTTCTGATAATTTGCCTTCATTGAATATTGCAAAAGACTATTATGAAATCCCTTTTGAGCAGTATGCTGTTGTGATGTTTCACCCTGTTACTACGGAGGTCAATGAGATGGAGCACTATGCCGATGATTTTGTAAAAGCGTTGCTAGAGGACCATCATAACTATGTGGTGATTTATCCAAATAATGATTTGGGTAGCCAATATATTATTGAAAGATACAAACGGCTAAAAGATCATCCAAGATTTAGAGTTTTCCCTTCCCTTCGATTCGAATATTTTCTTACGTTGCTAAAAAATGCCCAGTTTATCATCGGTAATAGTAGTGCGGGTATTCGAGAGGCACCTTATTATGGAATTCCTATTATTAATATTGGAACCCGTCAACAAAATAGGGCTTTGCAGGCCGATATTGTTAATATTGATTATCATAAAAATAGTATTTCTATTGCGTTAGAGGCGATAGATGACCACCACCTAAAATCTTCTTCATTCCACGATTTTGGACAGGGCAATAGTGCCTATTTGTTTCTCAATTCGTTACTTGATCCCACTTTGTGGGCAACTAATCATCAGAAACAATTTAGAGATACTCATTAATTTTTTTTTGTATTGTATTACGATCCCTGTTATAAATTAAGTGTTATTCTCTTTTTTATTACGAGTTAATAAAATTCATTAAATTTTAAAAAACCAATTCTCAGCAGGGGGCCTTAAAAACTCGATGAAAAGTAGTATTTGCTAATTAGTAATAGAAAATTATTACAAAAAGTATTTTATAACAATGAAAAACTGTCCTAATTTAATTGGATATTTTGTTTAAAAAAGGGGGTCAGCATAGTTTTTAATTAATCTTTTTGTTATACTAACTAAAACTCATCTAAATGGCTGATTTTTTTGTTTTTTATAAAAGTAATTCTTTTCAAATTCAAAAAAAACAATGATATTTGGAGAATGAAAATGATAATCTTTTTTTGATAGATACTATTATGAAAAAGCTAGGAGTAGTTATTACTGATGGCGTAGGGTATAGAAATTATATAATGAGTAATTTTATAAATGAAGCAACACTTCAATATGATAAAATTATCATCTATTCAGGACTTCCTAAAAATACTTATAACTTGGATCAACCCTCGGTTGAAATAAGAGAATTGGAAGTTTTTAAAGAAGGTATCCATACTTGGTTTTTTAGAAAATATAAAGAAATAGCTCATTTACAGCATAACAAGACATTCTATGGAATGAATGATTTGTTAGTTAAGGGAGCGCCAAAATCTTTTTCTCCAAAATCCATTTTATCAAGGTTGATTTATTTTAGTTCTCGTTTTTTACATTCAAATTCTATTATATCCATAATTGAAAAATTGCAGTTTGTAACCTTTGCCAATAACAGCGTAACCAAGTCTTATTTAGCGCTATTAAAAAAAGATAAGCCAGATTATGTTTTCTTTACACATCAAAGACCCACATATCTTGCGCCATTTCTCTATAGTGTTTTAAAATTAAAAATACCTGTTGGTACTTTTATCTTTAGTTGGGATAACCTTTCGTCAAAAGGAAGGATGTTAGGTACTTTTGATACTTTTTTAGTTTGGAGTGATTTAATGAAAAAAGAGTTATTGTACTTTTATCCCTCTACAAAGTCAGAAAATGTAGAAGTAGTAGGGACACCTCAGTTTGAACCCTATAGTATGTCTATTTATTCTACAGATAAACAAGAGTTTCTTGAAAAATTTAAACTAGATGGTTCAAAAAAGATAATTTGCTTTAGCTGCGCTGATAGTTCTATTGGTCAGAATGATGCTTTAGTTATTAAAACTATTGCACAAGCAATAAGAGATGGTAAGATTGATGTAGCAGCGCAACTATTAGTAAGAACTTCGCCTGCCGAAGATGGCAAACGATTTGAAGTTATAAAAAACGAATTTCGAGAAATAATATGGAATGTTCCTAAATGGGAATTGACTAGAGAAAACCATTCTGAAAATTGGTCACAACGTATCCCTACTATTGATGATTTTATAGATTTAAAATCGATATTACAATTTGTAGATTTGAATGTTAATATGTGTTCTACTATGAGTTTAGATTTTATGATTTTTGATAAACCTGTTATAAATACTGTTTTCGGTAATGCAACCAATGGGATGTATGACGATCAAAGATTCTTAAATTATACCCATTATAAAACTGTGATTGATAGTGGAGCAGTAACAATAGCCAGAGATGCTAAAGAGCTGATTGACGCCATCAATATAGATTTAATAAATCCAACCTCCAAGATAAATCATCAAAGAGAATTGGTAAAACTTCAAATAGGAAAACCATTGGAAGGTACTAGTAGACGTATTGTCAAAGTGCTAAAAAAACAACACGATAAATAATTAATATGTCATTTTCTAAAAACATAGTGATTGCTTGTAGTTATCCAATTACAACAGAACGTGTTGGAGGGATGGATTATTTTTTTTGGCAATTGGATCAAGAGTTAAAAAAACTAGGTTATACTATCACGTGGCTTTTTAGAAGTAGTGGAAGTACACAACATTATAGTGATAAAGGATTAAACTTTGAGATAGTTCAAGATTACCATAGATTTCAAGAAGAACTACTATTATGGCTTGAAACTAAAAAAGGAACTAGTTTGTTTATTGGTCATTTTTTAGATTATCAGTCTAGTATTGTTAAGCGTATAAAAGTTGTTTTAGGACAAAGCGTACCATGTATTTATGTTGATCACATGTCACGACCTATTTATAGACCTAGTTTTTCAAAAAGAATAAAGCGAAAAATAAAGGGATTTGTATATTATAATCAAGTGGATAAAATAATTGCAGTTTCAAATTATGTGAAACAATCAATATTAACTGAAATGGGGGCTTTTTGGCGCCAAAAAATAGAAGTTGTTTATAATGGTTTAGGTACTGAAAATTATAAGATTGAAGCTTTTTCTAGCAAAAATAAATCGCTTGCTATCTTTTGTATAGGTCATTTAATTAAAGAAAAAGGTTTTCAAACTGTAATTTCAAGTTGTCAATTACTGCAAGAACAAAGTATAGCATTTCATTTAACAATTGCAGGAGAAGGAAATTATAAGGACAACTTAATTGCGTTGGCAGCACAAAGTTTAAGACCTAACTCAGTTACATTTTTGGGGAATATTACCAACCAATCGGATTGGTTGAATTCATCTGATATTGTAATTATTCCCTCATTATGGAATGAAGCTTTTGGATTTACAGTTTTAGAAGCCTTATTCATGAACAAAGTAGTTTTTGCGACTAGCGTAGGAGGCATTCCCGAGATATTAAAAGATAATCTGTTGCTGTTTAATCCAAACGATGAAAAGCAATTGGCAACAATAATTATTGATTACATGTCAGATACTAAAAAGTATAAGGCTATTGCACAAGTTCTTTATGAAAATTCCAAGTATGAATTTACTATTGAGAGGATGGTTTCTGAGCATATAACTTGTTACAATTCTTTTTTAAAACCCTTTCACTAATGAATATAGCATTTTTAACACCAGAATATCCCAATGTAAAGTTTGATGCTTCAGGCGGAATAGGTACTAGTATTTTTAACTTATCTAGTGAATTAGTAAAGGCGGGGCATGGAGTTTATGTATTAGTTTATGGACAAGATGAAGATATTATTTTTAAGGAAAAAGGGATTATTTTTTATAAGATTAAGAATGTCAAGTTGAAAGGTATTTCAAGGTATTTATCTCAAAAGAAAATAGAACGAATTATAAACCAACTTCACAAAGAAGGAAAAATTGATTTTGTTGAAGCACCTGATTGGGGAATGACTTCTTTTATAAAACCAAGCTGTAAAGTAATCATAAGAATGAATGGATCAGACACTTATTTTTGTCATTTAGACAATCGTCCAGTAAAATGGAATAATAAGTTTCATGAAAAGCGTATGTTAATGAATGCCGATGCTATCATTTCAGTTAGTAAATATACTGGTGATGTGACCAATAGCTTATTTAACTTAAAAAGAGATTTTACTGTAATCCCCAATAGTATTAATAGTGATAACTTTTCTGTTTTCCCGAGCAAAACTATTGACAGTGCCACTATTTTATATTTTGGGACATTAATTCGAAAAAAAGGATTGTTAGAATTACCATTGATTTTCAATAAAGTATATGAACAAAATAGTGCCGCCAAATTAATATTAATTGGTAGGGATAGTTCTGATATTATTTCGGGGAGTAGTTCCACTTGGCAGTTGATGCAATCTTTGTTTTCTTCAGCCTCCTTGCATAATGTCAGTTATTTAGGAAGTGTTCCTTATGATGAAATAAATCGACATATTGCGAGAGCAAAAATTTGTGTTTTTCCTACATTTGCCGAGGCGCTACCCGTTTCATGGCTTGAAGCAATGGCTTTGCAAAAACCAATAGTAGCTTCTAATGTGGGTTGGGCTACTGAGGTTATTGAAGATGGTGTTAGTGGTTTTTTAGCACATCCCAAAAATCATGAATTATTTTCTAAACGGATTTTAGATTTTTTATATGATGATGTGCTTTGTGAACAAATAGGAATTGAAGCTAGAAAGAGAATTGAAACAAAATTTGATTCTAAAGTAGTAATGGAGCAAAACATAGCCTTTTATAAAACGATTTTAGATATTACTAAATAATGACCTTACTATTAAAAGAATATACCAATAAGAAAGGAGAAATAATTCTTTACAACGGCACTCCAAATCTAGAAAAGTTAGAAGAATTATCTGACGGATTAGGTGATATTTGGCATAGTTCTTTTGATCAAGGGTATAAAAATGCATTTCCAGATTTAATGTATCAAACAGTCATTTTTTTCTGGTATATTAATGATTTTGATAATTTAGAAGAGTGTGTGAGTTGGAGGTTAAATCCAAATCATTTTGCTGTTCGAAAATCAGTTTGGGAACATCTTGGGGGATTTGATGCTGAATACAGTAATCTTACTTTAAGCGCTTTTGACTTTGCTTACAATGCCTTAAGGACTTGTGGGGTCATTCCTTTATATGTTAAAAATCTTTTTGAATTTACTGAAAAAGAAATCCTTTGTTTTTCTCCGAAAGACCGATATGTTTTTTATAAAAAAAACTTTAAAATTGATCATTCTTTATTTATGCTTTATCGAAAAGGAGTATGGAAAATAAGCGAATGGAATGCTTTTTTTTACGCTAAAAATAATTTTAAGCAACGTCAATCCTTACCTGTGTTTCCTGCAAAAGTATTGAATGAGATTAAAGGTACTCCGAAGATTAGTTACATCATTCCCACAATGATGCGCCAAGATTTCACTTTGAATTTGTTAAGTGACTTAACAAAGCAAACGTATCTTCCCTCACAAGTAATTGTGGTAGATGCCACTCCTGAAAGCAGTAGAGATGAAAGTTTATATACTCCTTCTGATTATCCTTTTGAGGTTATTTTTAAGTGGCAAACAACAAAGGGGAGTTGTCGTGCTAGAAATGAAGCTATAGATTTATGTACTGGTGATTACATTGTTTTTGGAGATGATGATATAAGGATTCCGCCTGATTTCATAGAAAAACATATTCAATTATTGCAAACTTATAATGCTGGAGCTTGCAATGGATTGGATATTCGAGCTGATCATCAAAAACAAACTTTAGATGATTTACAAGTTAAATTAGATACTTTTAAGGAAGAGCGATGGTATGTTGGAGCAGCACAAAGTTTTAGTAATGCTAATTCTTGTGTGAAACGCGAATATGTTCAACAATTGATAGGAAATGATATTAATTACGATGGAGGTTATGGTGAAGATAGCGATTTTGGAATTTCATTGAGTAAAATAGGAGTTACCGTGCTTCATAATCCATTTTCAACAAATTTACATTTAAAACCTCCAGTTGGAGGGTATCGTTTTTGGGGTACGCAGGCTAAAGTTTTAGGAAAAAAAAGAAAAACACAACCTTGGGAATTGGATACCCCAGTAAAACGAATTCGGCCTGTACCTAGTCCCACTATTATGTATCAAATACATAAACAGTTTACACCTCAGCAACTAGTGGAATATAAGCACAAGTACTTTTCCATGTATTTATTTAAAGGGAATAAATTGGAAATACCTTTGAAAATACTTAAAATGCCTTACCGATTACTGCAATTTAATAAGTCTATTTTTTATGCAAAAAAATTAATAGGTTTAGGAAAGAGAACTAAATAAAGACCTATGAAATTACTAAGTAGAATGAAATTAATGTCTGGGCGTTTTAAAAGAAATCCTATTACCAAGGATAGGCCCATAAAGGCGATGCTAAAATATATTATTTTTAATATTCTGTGTCGATTAAAAAAAGAAGTTAATCACACTGGAATTGGGGGTTTGAAATTTAAAATTTCTAAAGGAGATGCTGGTTTGGTGGGTAATGTATATTTTGGTGTTTATGAAATTAATGAATCAATGTTTGCTGTTCATTTTTTAAGAAAAGATGACACTTTTTTAGATGTTGGAGCTAATTTAGGACATTATTCATTATTGGCCTCTGGATTGACTCAGGCAAATTCAATTACTGTAGAGCCTATTCCATCTACTTTTGCTAAGTTAATGGAACAAATAAAAATTAATGATTTGAGTACAACAATTACAGCGTTGAATATTGGTCTTTCTGATTCTGTTTCAGAACTTTATTTTTCAAATGATGACTCGGATATGAACTGTATTGTAACATCGGAGTATCCTAATGCAATAATAGTTCCAGTCAGTACCATAGATACTATTTGTAAAAATGAAACTATATCTCTAATGAAAATAGATGTAGAAGGATATGAAAAACATGTAATTAATGGGGCTAGAGAAACACTTTCCAATTTATCCTTGAAAGCTTTGATTGTTGAACTTAATACTTCGGGTGTTAAATATGGCATTACTGATGAAGAAGTCTATAATCAATTGCTTTCTTATGGGTTTTTGCCTTATGAATATAAACCACTTACTAGAGAAATATTACCATTAGAGTCGTATAATAAAAAACAATTTAACACTATTTTTATTAGAGATTTAGAATATGTAACCCAACGTATTATTACTAGTAAAAAATATAGCGTTTGGGGTAAAGAAATTTAATTTATTATAAGGAACATTTATTTTGATACAATCTATTTCAATACTAACTGCTAAAGGTAAGGAAGCGCTTAACAGCGGTATCCACCAATTGAATAAAGTAGTGATTGATGTCAAAGAATCCATAGTAAATGAATTTAATTCTTTTGATATTGAAATTGTCTTTTCGCAACCTATTGTTGCTTTTAGAAACCATGATTATACTTGGATATCGTGTGATTGTGATTGTATTGCCAATGAGTATTCACCAAAAATAATTAAATTAAGTGATGGTTCTTTTGTTCAAGCCAATCTTACTTTAGGAATTTGGGAAATCAAGAAAAACACTTCTACTATTTTATTGTGGCGATTTAACCCAGAATATTCTAAACCTATAACGGTTTATACAGGACATACTTGTGAAAAAAGAATAGTACAGGCAAATTCCCCTTTACAATTGGAGGCTTTACCTGCCTTATTATTTACTCATTCGCCCATTGAATTTAGTCGTTCCAAAATTCCTTTTTCAGCTATAGCTTGTTTCACAGATCATTGTGATTTTGATACGTCAGATAATTTAAAATTGCAACGTTCTTTTTTTAAGGACAATGGGGTAAAAATAACTAAAGGTTTTTTTCTCAATCATTTTTCTAAAAGAGAGGATAATGCTTCTTTTGAAAATCAATCCGAGGAGTTACTGCAATGGCAAAAAGAGGGGCATGAATTGTGCTATCATTCTTTATCTCAATCTATAAAATCGGATCAAGTAAGTTTTGAAGACTTTGAACGATTTTTGCCTGTAGAAAATGTCACCGTTTGGATAGACCATGGATTTCAATCGTATAATTTTTCTTTATATAAGCAATTTAATAAAGATGAGGTTTATTATGAAACCCTTTTATCGCAAAAGAGTATAACCGCTCTTTGGAATTATGTTGATTGTGGTACTTCTATAACTGGTGTATTAAATCAATTTAACACCGCTAAATTAACACTTTCAAGTTTTAAGACTGCGATTGCTCCATTTTCTTTAAAAACTAGAGCCGTTATGCTTTTTAAAAACATTCTATTTCATTATGACAACAATCCGAAAAGAGTTAGGAATTATATTGATTTATTGACCTATAGCAAAGCATTTTTAAAGCATAAAAGTATAAATCATTTCATTAGCATTTTAAAGAATGGGCTTCCTTTGTTGCAACCAATATGTATGGTTTTTTTGAATTGGAAAAGTCAAAAAAATGTACCCTTTAAAATGGCAAAATACACACCTTTATTATTCAAGCATAGACTCTTTGAAAAGGATTTTTTTATTTTTCAAACTATTGAAATGGTAGATTTTAAAAAAGCATTATGTCAAAGCAATATTGATGAATTAATAAGAGAGTCAGGTGTTTTTATTGCGCACACCTATTTCTCAGTTGATATGAATCATTATTCAGGGAAATTGTTTAAAAATGGAGCTACGTTAGATGAGGTAGTTGTAGATAATTTTAATTATTTAGCACAAAAAATTAATGATTCTAGTATTTGGAATCCCACTTTGATTGAATTGGTAAATTATTTAAGTAATTTTGAATCTATTCTTCTCGATATTGATGTTAATGGTACTATTTTTATAAAAAATAAGACTATAATTATTTTTAGACCCGTTTTAACATGAAAATAGTTTGTTCTAAAGAAGCAAGTCATTTAAATAAATGGGATGACTTTGTTAAAGAAAATGATATAGGTTCACATTTGTTATTAAGTGATTGGCTTTCGTCCTATAGCAGTTATGGATTTGATTATGAGGTTAGCTTTATTCTAGAAAAAGATAGTATTATAGGTGGATTTGGCTCTGTAATTGCTAAAGTAGGGTTTTTAAAATTCTTCATAGTTCCTTTCGGTCCCATTGTAGTTAATGATCGAACAGATGTTTTAAAAAAATTGTTAGATTTTATTCCGCAACAGGCAGAAAAAATAGGTGCCTGCTATTGTCAAATTAACTTTCCAGTATCAGATGGAGCCATTGTATCCAATCATTGTTATTCTTCTGTATCAATTAATCTGTTTACTGACTTTGAAAAAGGTCACCTTTTTAAATATGTTTATTCTACTAACGGGTTAAATTGGATAGATTTGAAAAAATTTGCTTCAACGGATGAAATTTTGCAACATTTTTCATCTTCTGTTCGGCGGGACATACGAAGTTCAGAAAGAAAGGGCATGGAATTACGATATTTAGTCAAGGAGAGCGAAATAAAAGAAGGATATCTACTCTGTGTTGAGAATGCCAAGAAAGCTCATTATGCTATTCGAAGATGGGAAGATTTTAGAAGTACTTTGCTGAGTTTGGTTCAAAAAGATTTAGCAAAATTTATTGCTTGTTATCAAGATGGTCAAATAAAGGGCGCTTTGTTATTAGTGAAATCAGGAAATTATTATACTTATATTTTGGGCGGAACTAAAAGAGAAAAGCCGGATATTTTAGCGGGTCATTTTCTTCAATGGAAAGCTATTCAATTGTCTTTTAGAGAAGGTTTAGATGGTTATAATATTTCTTTGGGAGGTTCTAAGGGAGTTCAACAATTTAAGAATAGTTTTAATAATCAGGTGCTATTTTTTGATAATGGAAAATACTATAAAGTAATAAAGCCAATTTTGTTTCAATTCTTTATTATTTTTGAAAGGTTGTTTCAATTTAATAAAGAAAAAATAACAAAATTGATTTCAATTTTAAAATAATAATTTTAGATGAACTCTTCAAATTTTTCATTAATTATATGTACTTTCATGCGGCCCAAACCCTTGTTGGATTTGTTGCATTCTATTAATGAACAGACATTTTATCCAGATGAGATACTTATTATAGATGCGTCTTTAAATGATTTTACGGAAGAAGTTTTGACTGGCACTTATTTTAAAAACTTGATTTATTATAAAGTTGGTATAGAAGATAGAGGTTTAACCAAACAGCGAAATTTCGGAATACAAAAAGTCTCACAGGATGCTGATATTATTTGTTTTTTGGATGATGACACTGTTTTGGATCCTCATTATTTTGGAGAAATTTTAAAAACCTATACTGTTTTTCCTGAGGCATTAGGGGTGGGAGGTTATATTTCCAATGAAGTGCAATGGGAAAGAGTTGATGAAAATTACAAGCCTACTCGTAAAGATTTTTGCTACGATGGTTGGAAAAGGGAGGATGGTAGTCGGTTTGTTTTTCGTAAAAGAATGGGTCTCGATGCCGATCAACCACCTGGTTTTTTACCTGAATTTTCTCATGGTAGAAGTATTAGTTTTTTGCCTCCTTCAGGAGCTATTTATAAGGTGGAGCAGTTAATGGGAGGTGTTTCTTCTTTTAGGAAAAAAGTTTTTGAGTCTTTTCGATTTTCCACTTATTTTGAAGGCTATGGCTTGTATGAAGATGCTGATTTTACCCTAAGACTCTCTAAAAGAGGGTTGTTGTATGTTAATACAAAAGCTACTTTATCCCATTTTCATGCTATTTCTGGACGTCCCAATCAATTTTTATATGGAAAGATGGTGGTTCGAAATGGATGGTATGTGTGGAGAGTAAAATATCCAAATCCACGCTATCCAGCCAAATTAAAATGGCATAGTATTACTTTGTTTTTGTCTTTTATTAGATTTAGCAATTTTTTTACTACTTCAAGGAAATTAGGTTCGTTAACGGAATTTTTAGGTAGACTATTTGGTTGGTTTTCTTTGTTTTATGACACCCCCCAATTAAAAGAGTAATTATGAATTTTTGTATAATAACACATGTGCCACATGGTAGGAATAAGAGTAGTTATTTTGCTTATGCACCCTATGTTAAAGAAATGAATATTTGGTTTGACCATGTTGATACTGTAAGTATAGTTGCTCCTTTGACTTTAAGTGCTGTTTCGGAAATAACTGAAGAATATAGAGAGAAGCCTATTCATTTTATTAAAGTAAAAAGTTTTAATTTTTTAACTTTTAAGTCTTCTTTGTTATCCGTATTAGGTATGCCATTCTTATGTTATACTATTTTTAAAGCCATGAAAAAAGCTGATCATATCCATTTACGATGTCCTGGAAACATGGGTTTGATAGGAAGTTTAATTCAGATTTTTTTCCCCAATACTCCCAAAACAGCGAAATATGCAGGTAATTGGGATCCTAAGTCAAAGCAACCTTTAAGTTATGTTATTCAAAAATGGCTATTGAGTTCCACTTTCTTAACTAGAAATATAAAAGTATTGGTTTATGGGGAATGGGAGCATCAAAGTAAAAATATTACTTCATTTTTCACAGCTTCTTATAGAGAGGAAGATAAAGAATCAATACAAAAGAGAGAATTTGGTGGTGTAAAAACATTTTATTTTATTGGAACATTGTCTCCAGGGAAACAGCCAATTTATGCCCTGCAAATAATAAAAGAATTACACGATAGAGGACAAAATGTTGAACTTATTATTTATGGAGATGGATCTGAGAAGGAAAAAATTGAAAAGTATATCCATGAGAATGCAATGGAACAATTAGTTTTTTTAAAAGGAAACCAATCCCAAGATTTGATTAAAACAGAACTGCAAAGAGGTCATTTTCTTATTTTGCCTTCTAAAAGTGAGGGTTGGCCAAAAGTTATTGCTGAAGCTATGTTTTGGGGTTGTTTTCCTATTGCAACTGATGTTTCTTGTATAAAAAGCATGTTTGATACAGGTGAGCGAGGGCTTTTATTGACAATGGATATTACTAATGACATTGCTTCTATTTTAGCCTTACTACAAGATAGGGCTACTTATAACCAAAAAACTTTAAATGCAGTAAATTGGTCAAGAAAATATACTTTGAATTTTTTTGAAAATGAAGTGAAATCATTGTTGACAAAAACAGAATGATAAAAATTTACACCCAGCATTCGTATTTAAAAATGGATAAAATAAGTCGTTTTTTTCCATTATTGGATGAAATGATTTTTCACAAGGAATCTATAGTTCATCAAAGTTATTGTTTTGTTGAAAATAGTGATGATTGTGATGTGCTTGTGTTACCCTTATCTATTGATTATTTGTTGGAAACAAAAGAGCACTCCGTTATTCACTATTTTAAGAGCGAATCCAAAAGATTAAATAAGCCCTTATGGGTTTTTGCCGGTGGCGATGAGCCTTTGTCTCTTATTGAAAGTAATCTTTTTGTTTTTAAAGTTGTTGATTTCAAAAGTAAAAAAGACAAGAACACTATTGTAATGCCTGTTTTTATTAAGGATCCTTATCAACATATATTCAATGGACCAATTGATTATTTGGCTAAATCTAAGCAGCCAATTGTTGGGTATGTTGGTCATGCTAAAGGAGGTTTTATTAAGTATTTGAAATATATTTTGGTTTTTCTGAAACATAATTTTGATATTTTTACACGAAAATATTATTCTAGTTATGCCGATTATTTCCCCTCTAGCCACAAAAGAATTAGAATACTAAAGATATTAAAAGCTTCTAGATTAGTTACTACCAATTTTATTTTTAGGGATAAATATCGAGCAGGTGCCAAATTAATTGAAGAGAGGCAAAGAACTACACTAGAATTTTTTGAAAATATTAGGCATTCTCAATATACTTTTTGTATGCGAGGTGGTGGGAATTTTTCAGTTCGATTATATGAAACTTTAGCCATGGGAAGAATTCCGATACAAATTGATACTGATTGTTCCTTACCTTTGGATACAATTATAGATTGGAAGAAACATTGTCTCTTTGTTCCTTATGATGAAGCTGCAAATATAGTTCCTATGTTAGTTAATTTTCATTCGGTTTATAATGAAGAAAATTTTATAAATTTACAAAAAATGAACAGGTTTTTTTGGGAAGATTATTTGACTAGAGACCGTTATTTTTCTGTTATACATGACTTATTTATTACGAATAAACTATGAGAATTTTACAAGTTATTGATTCTTTGGAAATAGGCGGTGCTGAAAAAATGTCGGTTAATTTTGCGAATGCCTTAGCTAGTTGTAACCATTTTTCAGGATTGATTGCTACAAGAAAGGAAGGTCGATTAAAAAGTCAAATTGATGAAAAGGTTCATTATCTTTTTTTAGATAAAAAGCGAGTTTTTGATTTTAAAGCGTTGTTGAAAATGCGTCGTTTTTGCGTAACAAACAAGGTTGAAATGTTGCATGCACATTCTAGTTCGTTTTTTTTAGCCTGTTTGTTGAAGATTATTCTACCTCATCTAAAGATTATTTGGCACGATCACAATGGAGTAGGTAATATTCCTAAAAAAGATGGTACCCTTTATATTCAATTAATGTCTGTTTTTTTTAGTGGCATAATTTCGGTTAATCAACAATTGAAATATTGGGCGAAAAAAAAACTATTTTGCAAAAAAATAATTTATTTGCCTAATTTTACTATTCCAAGTACTTTTTCTGCCACACTAAAAACGACTACTTTATATGGTAATGAAGGCAAAAGAATCCTATGTTTGGCTAATTTGAGGTATCAAAAAAATCATTTTTTATTGATTGAGGTTGCTAAACAATTAAAGTTGCATTTCACCGAATGGACTCTTCATTTTGTTGGAAAAGATTTTCAAGATGATTATTCTTCAAAATTAAAAGAGATGGTAATACAACACGATTTATTAGAGACGGTCTATTTTTATGGTTCTAGAGAAGATGTAGATCATATTATTAATCAATGTGAAATAGCGGTTTTTTCTTCCAATTCAGAAGGTCTACCCGTTGCTTTACTAGAATATGGACTTCAAAGCAAAGCTGTATTATCGACTAAAGTTGGAGAAATTCCAATGATTATACAAGATGGAGAAAACGGTTTTTTAGTTGATGTAAATGATAGTGAATCTTTTTATAACTGTCTACAAAGGTTAATTACTGATCAATTATTAAGAAAAAAATTCGGTCGGAACTTGTACCAAGTTATTCATGAAAATCATTCAAAAGAAAAAGTTATTAATGACTATATGATATGGTTAAAAGAACTCTAGATGAAAAATAAAGATAAGAATTATTTTTTTTTGATATTAATTCATGTGGTTATTGGATTAGTTATCTTTTGGAAGCCTTTCCTTTCAAAATATTATGGTATATTAATATTACTCATAGGTTTTTTTTTTGTTATTAAAACCAAAAACAGAAATAATGAAGTTTTATATGCTTCAGCTTATATAGTAGGTGCAGAAGTTTTTCTAAGAATGACATTTGGAAATATTTTATATGAATTTGGAAAATATGGGGTTATTATTTTTGTTATTCTTGGAATGCTTTATAGTGGATTTTCTAAGAGGGCAATGCCTTATTGGATTTTTTTATTGTTGTTAATTCCTGGGATTATAATTGCTACTGCTACTTTAGATTTAGGAACGGATATTAGAAAAACGATAATATTTAATATCTCAGGACCAATTTGTTTAGGAATTGCTTCTCTTTATACTTTTGGAAGGAAAGTAACTGTTGAAGAATTAAACAATATTTTATTATTATTAGGCTTGCCTATCATTTCATGTGTTATTTATGTTTCACTTTATACACCAGAACTTAAGACGATTTTACTTGGTAATAATTCATCTAATCCGGAAACCTCAGGTGGATTTGGTCCTAATCAAGTTTCCACTGTATTAGGTTTGGGAATGTTTATTTTTTTTTCACGATTGCTTTTTAATTCGCAAACCAAAATTTTATTTGCCATAAATTTAGTTATAGGCCTTGTCATGTCTTATAGAGGTTTATTGACTTTTTCGAGAGGAGGAATGATTACAGGTTTTTTAATGTTTATCATTTTGTTTCTATTTGTTTATATGAATTCATTAAATAAACAAAAATTAAAGTTGAATTATATGATAGCCTTTTTTGTTGTTATTTTATTTTCAATTTTTATTTTTAGTGAAAATATGACAGGAGGCTTAATCAGTAAACGCTATTCCAATCAAGATGCAATGGGGAGAACTAAAGTGAGTAAGTTTTCCGGAAGAGAAGAAATCGCACAGAATGAAATTAATGCTTTTCTAGACCATCCATTTTTTGGGATTGGCGTAGCTAAAGGTTTGGAGCTACGTTTAGCGCAAACAGGAAGCACTGTAGCTTCCCATGATGAAATCACACGTATGTTAGCTGAACATGGTTCATTAGGGATTTTGGGATTGCTGATATTGTTTTTTACTCCAATAATTTTATATCTCGATAATAGGCAACATATTTTTATGTTTTGTTTTCTTACCTTTTGGCTTTTGACAATCAATCATGCCGCTATGAGAACATCAATGCCTGCATTTGTATATAGTTTATCGATATTAAAAATCACATTTAATGAAAAAGAGGATATTATATATAGGGAACAAATTATCTAAACATGGAAATACAACCACTATAATTGAAACCTTGGGTATTTCATTAAGTGAAGAAGGTTATACCATTATTTTTGCTTCTGATAAAAAAAATCAAATTCATCGAATGCTTGATATGATTTTTGCCACTATTCTAAATGCATTCAAAATAGATTATGTTTTGATAGATACTTATAGTACTTCAAGTTTTTATTACGCACTACTTGTTAGTCAACTGTGTCGATTCTTTCATCTAAAGTATATTCCTATTTTACATGGAGGTAATTTGCCTTATAGAATTTCGAATAGCCACTTTTTATCTCAATTAATTTTCATGAATTCTTATAAGAATGTAGCTCCTTCTAATTATTTGCATGAGGCTTTTTTATCACAAGGGTATACTAATGTAATCTTTATACCCAATACTATTGAAATAGAAAATTATCCGTTCTTAAATAGAAAACATAATGAACCAAAAATACATTGGGTTCGTTCTTTTTCAGCCATATATAATCCAAAAATGGCAATTAGAGTTTTTTCAGAGGTAAGAAAAGAGTTTCCAAAAGCTGAACTTTGTATGGTTGGCCCTGATAAAGAAAATATGATTAACGATTGTAAATTATATGCTAAATCACTTGGGGTCGAGGTTTTATTTACTGGCAAATTATCTAAAGAGAAGTGGATTGATTTGTCAAAAAACTATAATGTTTTTATTAATACCACTCATTTTGACAACACTCCTGTTAGTGTTATTGAAGCTATGGCTCTTGGATTACCTGTTGTATCTACCAATGTAGGAGGAATACCTTTTTTTTTAAAAGACAAAGAAAATGCGTTGTTGGTTGAAGACAATAACTCTGAAAAAATGACAGAAGCTATCAAAAATATTTTTCATGATCAAAATCTAAGAAATACAATTGTTGTTAATGCTCAAAAAATGGTTGCAACTTTTGATTGGCATTTGGTCAAGCATAAATGGTTTGAAATATTAAAATAGTTTATAAAAATAGAGGGTATTTTGCTAACTTGCATCGCAAAATTGATAGTAAAATGAACAGTAATAAAAAAATACATTTTGAAGTTTCAGAACGGAAAATACTTCTGAAGCTTTTTGATGTCATCTTTGTTCTCCTTTCTCTTTATGTCATTAGTTCGATTTTTAATTTTAAATATTTTACTTTTTCCACCACTAATTATTATTGGACTATAGTACTTGCTTTCTATATTCATATTTTTGGTTCTGTATTTGAGATGTATAATCTTCAGGTGGCTAGTAGTCAGTTTCAAATTATTAAAAGTATTATTCTTACTTCCTCTACTACAGTTTTAATTTATCTTTTAACACCCATTTATACGCCAGTACTTCCTTCTAATAGGTTGCAAATCATTTTCTTCTTTTTTGGAATTTTTGGTTCATTATTGTTATGGCGGATTTTTTATGTTAAATTTTTAGCTTCTCATCGATTTGTAAAAAACGCTATTTTGGTTTGTGACAAAGATCAATTAATCGAATTAATTTCTGGGTTGGAAGATGCTGATCCTCACTATAAGATTGTAGGTTTTGTTAATTCTGATAGCGAAGAAAATTCAATTATCAAAATACATTCCATAAAAAATATTAAACCTCAAGATTTAGAAAATTTTGTTAGAAATAATTCTATTTCAGAGTTAGTAATTGCTTCTCAAAAAACAGAAGGGATTACGGTTAATTTATACAACCAATTGATTCATCTTCTTGAAAATGGGTTTATTATTAGAGAATACACACAAGTTTATGAAGCAATTACACAACGAATACCCGTGCAATATGTTTCAAGAGATTTTTATCGTTATTTTCCTTTTAGTAGAAGTAATCAAAATCATTTGTATCTTCTATTTATTCGAATTACTGAAATCATTTTTTCGTCCTTTGGAATTTTATTTGGAATTTTATTCTTTCCCTTAATCATTATTGGAAATTTTCTCGGCAATAGAGGGCCTCTTTTTTATACTCAAGAAAGAGTAGGGAAGAATGGAAATGTTTTTAAGATATATAAATATCGTACAATGGTAAAAAATGCAGAGGCAAATGGTGCTGTTTTTACTTCGGTTAATGATTCAAGAATTACTTCTTTTGGCAAAATATTACGAAAAACTAGATTGGATGAATTTCCACAGTTTTTGAACATATTAAAAGGCGATATGGCTATTATTGGACCACGACCTGAACGCCCCGTTTTTGTAAATGAAATTGCTGAAATAATGCCTTTTTATGAAACTCGCCATGTAATTAAGCCAGGTCTTACGGGTTGGGCGCAAGTGAATTATTCTTATGGTGATTCTATTGAAGATAGCTTGGTGAAATTGCAGTATGATTTATATTATATTAAGCACCGAAGTATCTTTTTGGATATCAATATCATTATTAAAACCATTAGCACCGTGCTGTTTTATAGGGGACAATAGTTTATTGTTTATAGTTTGTAGTTTTGAATGATTTGTAGAGAATGTAAGAGGTTGAAACAAGGAACGGAGTCATCAAGAATACATGGGGTTTGGTAATGATTATGAATGTGTAAATGATGAGCATTATGGCACTAATTTTCGTTACTATTTTGAACCAAGTTGGTTTTAAAAATGGCAGTACAAGGAATAAAGGATTAAATAATAAGGCATTATAATTCCATAAAATTTCTTTGTGTAGGGAGTATAATCCTACAAGAGAAAGAAATAATCCCAGTAGTCCAGAAATAAAAAGATAAGTAAAAAAAACTGGCTTTTTATTAGTTAAGACAATAATGAATAGCAGTAACGAAATACAATAAATGCTATTTACAAAAGAAAAGCTAGTCTCTAAAGGTACCCCAGTTACGATTGTTTCAGTTTTGTTTACAAAAGGCTTGCTATTGACTTTTGCTTTGTTTAAGCTGTGCATCAATTCGATTGGGAGAAATAATTTTACGGCTTTGGTATCTGTTTTTGCTCCAAAAATAATATTGATTCCCAATTTGTAATAGAAATGATTTTCAAAATAAGGGTATAACAATTCTCGATAGGATATTGTTTTGTCGTCTACTTTTTGAATTAATTCTGTTCCAATTATTTTATTGATTTTTTCCACTGCCATTGATGTACAATTTCTATCAATAAATTTATAGGTATAACTTCGTTCGTCAGAATAAAGTGAGGCATTTAATATCTCAAAGAGCTGTTGTTTTTGTTTTAAAGAAAAGTCTAAAGATTGTTCTATCACTTCTCTTTTTTCACTTTGGTATTCAAAGATGAAATCTTCAAAAGAACTTGCATTAATAAAATATTGCAAATCCCCTTTGATAAATTTGAGATAGAAATTTTTGATTCTGAAATCGAATGCGCCATAGTTATATACTACATCAAGATGATTTATGGAGTCTTTAATTCTAATAGCCGTATGTCCAAAAGTAGTGTAGAGTTCGTCGCCACGACCACAAGTTAGTATGCTAACTGAAGCTTTATCCGAAAGGGAAGGATTTTGAGAAAAGCTAAAAAAATGGAATAAAAGTAGTAACGGGATTAGTATTTTTTTTTTCATATGGGTTATCTAAAAATGCTCAAATCTACTTTTAATGAAAAGATATTGGAGTATAAAGCAGTACTTTGATTGCCTAAATCTGTTAAAGCATAGTCTAATTGAATGCCTTTGTATTTAAAGCCTACTCCAATATTGGGTTGAAAGCCTATTTTTTTTGTGTTGTCTATTTGGGTTACCGTTTGAAAATTTCCAACTCCGGCTCTTAAAAAAACGAGATCAGTATAGCTGTATTCAAATCCTAATGCTGGGTCAATGCTGACAAGAGAAGTAGAAAAAATATCATTGGTTTGAATAAACTGCATGTTTAAATTTCCAGAAGCTAAAAGACTGGTTTCGTTATGAAAATCAAATTTTTTTGACATTCCGAATTGTGCTTTAGGCAATGTGATTTCGGTACTTTGAGGTAAATCTTGATTTTGACCAACCACTGTATTTTTAATTTTGTTATATTCATCTTCATTTATACTCCATACATTATAGGTTGTGGTTATATCACGTAGCATTAAACCAAAATGCCAATCGTTTTTTTCGAATTGCAGGCCAACATCAAAACCAAATCCCCATGAATTAGCGAATGTACCAATTACTCTTCGAATGATTTTAGTGTTTACACCATATTGTAGCCCAGAAAATTTTAGTTTTCTAGCATAGGAAAAAGTTAGTCCATAATCGGCAGTTGAAAATTTACTAATTCTATTGTAATCTATATTTCCGCTAGCGTCAATGAGTTGTGTTGTATTTAAGATGTCGTCTACTCCAAAACGAATTAAAGAAATTCCCCACGCACTTTCATTATCAATAGGTTTTGCATAGGCCGCGTAATCATATTGAGCAATATTTGCAAAATAGCTAGCATGCATAAAAGCTACTTGCCCATCTTCAAGAGCTAATAAACCTGCAGGATTCCAATATACAGCATTTACATCGCTAGTATTTGCTACTGCGGCATTTGACATTCCGAGTGCAGCAGCATCAACTCCTATGTTCATAAACTCATTAGAATATTTAACTGCCTGACTAAAAGTGATAGAAGTGAATAATAGAAAGATGAATTCCTTTTTTTTCAATTGTAATGTTTTTGCAAATATCATATAAAAATCTCTATTAAAAAACGTACTTCTCTTTAACTTATTGTAGAAGTCGTTTAAACTTTTTCCAATTGGCTACAAAATTGTATTTTTATCCCATATTTCACCTTTTTTTATTCCGTAGTGGTACTATGCAATGAAAAAAAGCTTAAATCTGAAACAAAAAACCTAATTTTTTGCCTCAATCAAAAAAGTTTAAGTAAATCCGTATTAAATTTGTCAATTCTAAAATAAAAATGATGACTATCAAAAAACACATTCCCAATTTGCTTACGCTTCTTAACTTGTTTTGTGGTTGTATTGCTATAGTTTACACTTCTCAAGGATTTTTTGAAATGGCTTTTTACTTTGTGAGTTTGGGAATATTTTTTGATTTTTTTGATGGTTTTTTTGCACGAAAATTTGGTGTTTCAGGTCCTTTAGGGGTTCAATTGGATTCTTTAGCCGATATGGTAACTAGTGGTGTTGTTCCTGGATTTGTAATGTTTAAAGTGTTATCTCAAAATACCAGTGACAGTTGTGTTTATATGCCTTATTTGGGATTTATCATCACACTTGGTGCTTGCTATCGTTTGGCTAATTTTAATATTGATACTCGTCAATCTGATTCTTTTATTGGATTGCCAACTCCAGCGAATACTTTATTTATAATGAGTTTACCATTAGTGATTTTGGAATGTCATTTTCTTTTATTAAGTGAGATATTAAGCATTTCGTGGGTATTACTAGCAATCACTTTTTTAAGTGCTTATATTATGAATGCGGAAATTCCTTTGTTTTCTTTAAAAATTAAAAACTTTAGTTTGCAGCGGTATGGACTGCAAATTGGATTTATAATTACCTCCATTTTACTGATTCTTACGTTGCACTTTCTTGCCATTCCTATGATCATAATTATTTATGTTTTGTTATCGGTTTTAAATAACGTTATAGAAAAAAAATAGTTACTCTTATTTAACTATTTTTGATGGCAAATAAAATTAGTAAGAAGTCGCTCCCTCGTAAGAGATCTAGAAAAAAAAATAGGTCTATTTTTTCTGCTACATTTTATATTGTTTTACTAATAACGATTGGTTTTAGTTATAGTGTTTATCATTACCGAGAGGCTTTACTGTATTACTTTAGTTTTAAAACAGCAAGAGCTTGCAAACAAGATAAAGTGGCCCAGGCCAGAATTTACCAACTTTTACATCACTATAAAGACAGGGTTATTGGATTTGATGTATCTCAATTTCAAGGCGCTATTCATTGGAGTGAAATAGATTCTATTGAAGAATTTAAGCTTAATTTTGTTTTTGTTAGAGCCACAGCTGGAAGTGATAAAACGGATTTGAAATTCAAAGAAAATTGGGATAAAGCAAGGCAATATCATTTTATTCGAGGCGCCTATCATTACTATAGACCTGATGAGAACTCATTGGAACAAGCTAAAAATTTTATTGCTACAGTACAACTTCAAAAAGGAGATTTTCCTCCTGTTTTGGATATAGAAAAATTGTCTGAAACCCAATCCACCGATAGTTTGAAAGTTGGATTAAGGCGATGGTTAGACGTTGTTGACAAGCATTATAAAGTAAAACCTATTATTTATACCAATGAAAAATATTATAACGATTTTTTAAAGAATGAATTTAAAGGGTATCTGTATTGGATTGCAAATTATAATTTTTTTGTTGAAAATATAAAAGATGAATGGACTTTTTGGCAATTTACTGAAAAAGCTAAAATCAAAGGTGTTGATGGTAGTGTTGACGTTACTATTTACAATGGTACTCCAAAAATGTTATATTATTTGACAAATCCAAATTAGATCTCTATCTTTGTTTAATAAATATTATTATTTAATGAACAAAGTTAAACAACAATTCAGTATTAAAGATTTAGAAAATCTTTCTGGAATTAAGGCTCATACTATACGAATTTGGGAAAAGCGGTATCAAATTTTTACCCCTAATCGCACGCTAACGAATATTAGATTTTATTCTCTTGATGAGTTGCAAAAGTTACTTAATATTTCATTTTTAAATAGCTATGGTTATAAGATTTCTCGAGTGGCCGATTATTCAGAGTTTGAATTAAATAAATTAGTTAAACAAGTTTATTCAGAAAAGACTAATGCTATCTTTTCAATTAATGTTCTTAAAGTAGCGATGTTTAATTTTGATGCAGTTTTGTTCAATGAGACCCATAATGAACTTGCTAAGACTAAAAATTTCAGTCAGATATTTTTACAAGTTTATGTTCCTTTTTTGCATGAAATTGGCATGCTTTGGCAAACTTCTGCTATCAAACCAATACATGAACATTTCATCAGTTATTTGATTTTTCAAAAGCTGATTGAGAACATTAGCTTAATTCAAAATGAAAAGCACGTGGTTGATCATGAAAAAACTGTAGTATTATTTCTTCCTGAGAATGAATTGCATGAAATTTCTTTAATGTTTATTAATTATCAGTTGATTAGTAAAGGATATCGCACTATTTATTTTGGTTCTAGTGTTCCATTCAATGATTTGGTAGAGATGCATAAATTCTACGATACTGTTCATTTTGTTTCTTATTTTACTATAATGCCTTATGCTGATGATTTGGATGCTTACTTATCTAATTTTGAGAAAACTATTCTTCAAGGAAGTGCAAGTAAACTATATATTTCTGGGCAACAATCTAAAAATATCGTTTCGCAATACCCTTCTATTTTTACTTTTGACACTATTGAAGACCTAGTACGTTCAATTTAACTTTTGTTTAATTCTTTTTTGTTTAATTTAAAATGTATATTTGTTGAACAAAATTTTAAAAATGAAAATTGCTATCATTGGTGGAGGTTTTTCGTCGTTATCCGCTTCGTGTTATTTGGCGCAATCAGGGTATGAAGTCACTATTTATGAAAAAAATGCCACGTTAGGCGGTAGAGCTCGGCAATTGAAAGGGAATGGATTTACTTTTGATATAGGTCCTACCTGGTATTGGATGCCTGATGTATTTGAAAAATTCTTTCAGGATTTTAATAAAAAGACTTCCGATTATTATGA
>CAIWKX010000208.1 GCA_903913315.1 uncultured Bacteroidota bacterium
AGGAAGATCTCAAAATCGTCGCGTAGAGTTTGCTATTGTTGCCAATGATAAAATGAAACAAGACGCTCAAAAAGAAGCAGGAAAATAATTCTTAGTTTTTTATACAATCAAAGCGTTCACCAAAAGTGAACGCTTTTTTTAATTCTTTTCTAAGGCCTCTAATCTTTTTAATATGGCTTCATTTGTTTTTTGAAGTAATTCATTTGATTTTTCAAGTTTTTCAATAAGATCTTGTTGCTCTTGAATTGCTTTTATTGAAATGGATATAAAATCATTGTAGCGTAAGCCATACATGCCATTATCATCTTTATTTACAATGCCATTATTTTTATCTCCAACGGTCGATAAGGCAGTTTCTATTTCTTGTGCAATAAATCCATATTCCGTTTTTTTGAAAACATCATTTATTCTAAAATAGGAAACAGGTCGTAAGGTTTTTATAAAATCCAAACCCAACGCTGAGTTTTTAATATTATCTTTCCATCGTCTGTCCGAACTCGTTGTCCATGATACTTTTGTTGTTGCCAGCGTAATATTTTGATCACCAAGTCTAATTTGATTGGAATTGGCTGCCACATCTACCTGTGTATTGAAACCAATAGCAATGTTATTAGTTCCAGTTGTACTTATTCCCGCTTGGTAACCAATCAAGGTATTATTTCCTGTTACATTACTCGCACTTTTACCAGCTTGATAACCTACGCAAACATTGTTTGATCCTATCGCATTAAATCCAGATTCATAACCAAGTGCAGTATTGGCAGAACCTCCAGCATTGTTTAACGACGACCAACCAACCGCCGTATTACCTGAAGAAGTTGTATTTCCTTGAAGAGCAAAGTAACCAATAGCCGTTGAATTACTTGCCGTGTTTTGTAGTAAGGCTTTGTAACCAATAGCAACACAATTACTAATGTTTCCTGTACCCAGTGACATCGCATCAGAACCAATGGCTGTGTTGGATTGTGCAGCATTACTATTAATACCTTTTAAAGTATTTGTACCAACAGCTGTATTCCATTGCGCGGTGGTATTGCAAGCAGCTAGTGCATTTTGACCAAAAGCAACATTGTTACTTCCTGTGCTAACAGCCAATGCATTATTTCCAAATGCGGTACTATTGGTACTAACACCAGAAGCTAATGCACCAACGCCAAACGAGGTACTTGTTGTTCCGATTTTTCCAGCGGCTGAGTTGCTTCGTCTAAATGCTACATCAATATTATCTGTTGTTCCTATAAAGTTTGTCGTGCCAGATAATCCGGAATTTCCTGTAGTATTCCAACTTGTTGCAACCGTTGTCATGAGTTGAACCCATTTTGTTCCATCCCAGTAGAAAAATCCAGCCGGACTTAGCACTGCTCCTGTATTGTACACCAATTCAGAAACGATTGGTGATGTTAACGGTGTTGCGCTACCTAAAGCAGTTAAGTCAACTCTCGGAATTAGTAATCCGTCGTTTGTTGAGGTAATATCCAATGCCCCATCTGGAGACGTAGTTCCAATTCCAACTTGAGAGTTTATTTCATTTGACAATAGTAATAGGATAAAAAAAGTCGCTACATATATAATCTTTTTCATATTCATTTTTGAAAGTTCTAACGGAACTAAAGATAATTTAGAAATGAATTTTAAAAAGGAGTATCTTGTATAAAATAACCATACAATTCGATTTTTAATTATTTCAATAGGAAACTAAGTATTATTCTTCATTATTAGTGTATTATATTTAATAATGATTTACTATTTAGCAATTCTGTTGAGTTAATGTAAAGTTTAATACAACGCAATCGTTTTCGTTTATAATCAATTATTATCAGTAGGAAGTCTTTTTAAAGATGCAAACATTGGTTTTCTACTTATCGAACAACATATAACAATTTTTTATTTAATTATTTAACAAAAGATTCTGATTGGTTTAATCGGATTAATAAGCACTCAATTGTAAATTTACACAAACATTTATTTTGATGGAAACAACAAAGAAAACTACGAGTAAAAAGAAATTGATTGACGACAAT
>CAIWKX010000209.1 GCA_903913315.1 uncultured Bacteroidota bacterium
ACAACCATACAACGTAAACAACCAGCCTATAATTATTAAAGACGATCGCGGAAATATAGTACCTACCGGTTCTTCAGGTGAAGTGGTGGAACTACTTAAAATTATGTTGCAGGAACAAAAAGAAGAAAACAACAAGTTAAGGGAGTTGCTAGAACAAAGAGAGGAAGAAACGGAGGATGAGCAGGAAGAAGATACACAAATAGGAGCTACACCGGAATTAACTACTAATGAAAAAATTATAGGAGTAGTTACTAAATTAGCTGAAAGGGAGGAAGTGCAGGAAGCGATAGCCGGGATATTAGTTGGGGCGCAAAAATGGTTTAATAAAAAAGTTTTGAAAGATGAATAAACTAACTGAAAGCGAACTAAATACCGTTATAGCTATTGTAGAATTATTAAAGGATATTGATAATAAAGCGGTGGATCGTATTCAAGATCTTTATTTGTTAGCTAAAAATTCACCTAATCAGTACGAGCTGGGTGCAATGTCGTTGAGTGCTAAAGTAAAAAAATACAAAAAATGAGTAAGGAAAACTCAAAAGATTTATTGATTTTTGGTGGTGTCGTTTTAGGGTTTGTAGTTTTAAATAAGTTTACTAATTTATTTGGATCTAACAATACTATTGATCCTAATAGTTTGCCGAAAGCTTTAGAAACTGGCAACGCAACAGATGTTAATCTTCCTTATTATACGTTTACTTTAAGTGATAATGATATATCAGGTATTGCAACAGATTTATATAATACTATTAAAAATAATTACAGCGGATCTGATACAAATGCCGTTTTAGGTATACTTAAACAGTGCAATACTCAGGGTGATGTTAGGGAGGTGGCAGTAAATTTTAACTCGCATTATAATGAAAATATGTTAGAATTTATAAATAGTGGTGGTAATGCGATTTTGCCCTGGAACAAACCATCCGCGGACGATATTAAAACTATTTCAAACTTTATAAATTCACTTCCTCTTTAAATATATTTTTTGGTAAAGCCTACCCTTACCCCCCGCCGGGAGGCTATTAAACACTATCGAGATGAAAGTAAACGGTTTAGAACTATTAGAGTATCATATTACCGACGTTGAGAAGGAAAACGATTTTACTATTCGTGAGATAGTAAACGATATTACTTTTATTAATCAATCCGAAAATGTAGACGTCTATGTAAATAATACAAAGTTGGTACCAGGGCAGGCTTTTAATTCTGGAGGGAATTACCGAGAAGTGAATAACCAGCTATATACAGTAAGGTTCGTTTATCAAGGAGCAGGAACGCAAGTAAATAAATGCGTTGTACTACTTAAAAAATACAGTAAACTAAATTAATATGAGCAGTTTAGGAATAAGGTTCGTGTTACCGTATGTAGGACTAGGAGGAATTGTAGTTAAAGATAATACTATTAGTATACCTCCCACAGCTCAGTTGTATGTGCAATCTATTACTATTGATGCCAGCCAAACGGATACGATTAACGAAGCTTTATTAATATTGTGTAATGCCAATAATGGCGTGGGTATGATCCAAGGCATAAACTATGGTGATTCCGACCCTAATTTAGACATTGATGCTTTTGGAAGCATCGATAATTCTAGTACAACCGGGAATATTACGACTAATAGTATTAGGACTACCGCAGTAGATGCAAGTGCTCCTCGAATTTCCTTCGACACATACCCAGATAGTAGTGGTAATTTAGACGCAACTTTAGACGGTAGTCAGGTCGCCATACAGATAAGCGGTTTATAATGAGTAAAGCGACGGAAAATAACAACCCAGGAAATATAGAAGTTTCAAGCGATCAATGGCAGGGAGCTACCGGTAACGACGGCGTTTATGTTGTGTTTTCTTCTCCTATGTGGGGTTTCCGAGCTTTATATAAAGACATTTACAATAAAATTACTAAAGACCAGGATAATACACTATTCAAGATTTTTTACAAATATTTAGCCGTCGGACAAGCTCCCGACTATCACACTGTTAATGATGCGATAGATTATGCAAGTACGGTAAGCAATTACACCAACACGGGGATTAATGATGTGATTACTCCCGACGAAACAACTTTAAAAGCAATTGCACATGGTATTGATCAAGTAGAAAGCGGACAGACTTCATTCAGTGAAAACGACTATAATAATGGCTATTTATTATTTAAAGGCGAACAAGTGGCGACCAGCCCGGTGGGTATTGGTGTAATCCTTTTATTTATCGGTGGCACTGTTTACTATCTAAAAAAACGTAAAAAAAGAAAATAATTATTTTGTATTACAAAAACATATACTTTTGTGTGACAATGTAGCCAGATGAAACTTAAAAAAATGATTACAATATTATGTGCCGATAAAAATAGCAACTATTTTAAGGTCCACCGGGCGGTTAATATTTTTGATGAAAAACGCAATGCTTTTACTTATGAAGGAACGGATAGGGTAATAGCTCATCCTCCCTGCGCTCAATGGTGTAGAATGAAGAATTTTGCAAATAAAAGTCAGGTTAATATAGAGCTGGCTGCTTTCTGTATTGATAAAGTAAAAAAAAATGGAGGTATTTTAGAGCAGCCAGCTGGAAGTAGTATGTTTAAATATTTTGGCATTAAACACAACTTTTCTTTTTACCAATGTATTTTTGGTTATCCTGCAAAAAAACATACATGGCTTTTTACAAACAATGTTTATATGCTTCCTTTGCCAGTTTTTAAGGTTCATCCAGGTATGCAGTTCAAAAGTAACATTCAGATGACTAGCACAATGAGGGCGCGGATGCCTGTTTCTTTGTGCGAATATTTAATAGACAGTGTATCACTTTAAATTTATAAAAATGAAAATAGAAATTAACGAAGAAACGCAAACTGCGACGGTACAAATGAATTCAAGAGAATATGATCTTTTTAAAGCCTTGTTTTACCAACAGTTAAACGATGGCTTTTGGAAAAAAAAAGTAATAAAAGCATATTTTAATATGTTTGGAAATAAACTACTTTTGGAAATATTTAATAGTGGAGTATTAGCAAACGATTTTTTACCTTTTTAAATTAATAAACATGAAAAAATATTTTATAGTATTTACAGTTGTGGATAGTATCCAGCAGAAGATAGTTAATGTATCTGGTATATTTTTTATTGATATTGATAAAATTTCAAAAGATTTACACCCTAAAAGGAACGATTTATTTTTTGATAGATGCGATAAAACATTAATTGAAAAATGTGGTTTAGATCCTAATAAAACCTCTATTTCAAATATTATTCCTTTGTAATTAATATTTTATGGTAAAGGAAAAACGTACTGAAATAATCAATGTAAGAGTACCCGAAAAGCTGAAAGACGCTATAAATGAGCTTAATAGGTTACAGAATTTAAACGGATCTGTAAATAGTTTAAGCGATACTACTATATTTGTGTTACAGAAGATTTATAGCGAGATAGAGAATATTAAAAAAACCTCTGTTAAACTATTTTAAATAATTGCCAGCTGGGGAGCTTGCAATGGTAGGCTTTATACGAAAAATGTAAAGCAAGCTCCCGGTTAATAGAAACACCGGGAGCTATTTTTGACACTAACAAATTTTTATTTACTGTTGAAAATGCAAAAGGTACAATAATAGAAGATTAAAAAAAAAACCGTTCAAAAGCTACTAACTTGTTGAACGGTTAAAAATAAATTTTTCCCTGTGGCAAAACTAAGGAATTTATATAATATAAATAGTATTTTAAGGCAAACTTTTTTAGTAAAGTTTGCCTATTTTTTTAGTATTACGCTAAAAAATTCCTTTATAGGTCGGTCCCTTAGTGAGTTTATCATAAGCTTGCATTCTACCGCCGCGTATGCGCGCGGTACTTCGTGGGGGGTTTGGGGGGTGGCGAAACACCCCCCAACAAATTTTTGTTTTACCTTAAAATGTAAAACATGGCTGTAAAAAACCCTTCTTCCTTATTAGGTGGTGGTACTTTATCCCTGTATCAAACTCAAGTACAATTTAGAAGTAGAAAAATTGTACTGTATGACAAATACATGGGTGCGGGTAAAAGTTCTAAAATGTCTAATTGTAATTTGTTAGATAATTTTGGAGGTGCTAAGACTTACTCAGGTGGTATAACTAAGGATATGTTGAAGCGTATGGAGTTCGCTTTAGATACACTTTGGAATATCACCCAAATTAGAGAGTTGAACCGATGGCATAGAAGGGAAAAAAAAATTGTTTTACAGCACTTGACATTTATTACGTTAACTATACCCGACCAGAATCAACGTATAAGTGGAAAAATGGCTTATGATTTATTATTAGAACCATTTTTGCAATACTTAAAGAGAAGAAAAGGCGTTGTTTCCTATGTATGGAAAGATGAGCTTCAGCAACCTACGGATTATTTTGGTAATGAAAAAATGTGTGCAGGACAGTTGCACTATCATATCATTATACCTAATTACATACAAAAGGAGATAATTAGATCTAAATGGAATTATTTATTAGATAAGTGTGGTATGATGGAGGATTATAAAGAAAAATTCGGCAATTCCAATCCTCCTTCAACATGGGTGGGAGCTTTAAAAAAAGCAACTGGTAGTAATTATTTAATGAAAGAGATCATGAAAAACGTGGTAAGCCGAAACGATATAGATAAGCTTTGGAAAGATTTTGTTTCAAAAAATAAAGTGATTGACGAAAAGGATTTAGATGTTTTATATAAAAAAATTAATGTCATGGTAGCAAATGCTGATCATTGTAATGATAATGTAGGCGGTAGGGTTTGGGGGTGTAGCGATAATTTAAAGAAAAAAAAGGTAATTGATAAAGATGGATTTGTGACAATAAAAGGTTATTTCACTATCCCTCTTTGCGAGAATTTAGAAAAAAGATTACATAATTTGAATTTATACAGTAGGCGTAAAGGGTTTAATCTTCGCGCTTATGTAGATGGTGAAAATGAACCGCAATTGATAAAAAATAAAGACGGCACTTATATTGATAATCCTAGATATACTCAGCCGAAACGGTTTGAGATTGTAACGATGCCTAATTTATATCAAAGTTTTTTATTATTCTTTGATGTTATTCAAGGTTACGATAAAGATTATAAACCCATATATATAACTGCTCTTGAATTGTATAAAGAACACTTGAAAGAATTTGGTAGTCATATAAAAATAAAAGAAACTACCAAAGTTAAATATGTACCATTGTCAAATCTTACAGTTAATAATGATGGTAAAATGTACGGTTTTAAAAGAAATTTTGACAAAAGTATATTAGTTAATTAACTTCGTTAATTTAATAGATAAAAGCTATGAAAAAAAAGGTTTTAGTTCTATGGAGCGGCGGAATAGATAGCACGGCTGTGTTAAAAATGTATTTAGAGCGAACCGATTACAATATAATAGCTCTAAAAATAGTTTATTCAACTTCTTCTATAAATGTTTCCGAAAGGATACAAAAGGAATTACAAGCTATAAATTTACTATTACCACATTTGTTAAATATTAGAGAATTTGAATATAAATTCTTAACAATAAATAACCCTAATCAATGTTTCGGAGCGGACGTGCCAATATTCGGCACTTTAGCGATATACCCGGCGCAAAGCTTCGGCGCAACTGAAATAGTTATAGGCTTTGTTTCGGACGTGCGAGAAGAACAAATGAAATATGTCTTACAGAAAATTACCAAACTAAACAAGATCGCCGACTTATTTTATAGCGATAATAAAAAATATTGGAAACGTAAGCCTACATTTGTTATCCCAGAGTTTTATAATACTAAAAAAAAATACATTTTAGAGCTGGGGAATCTTGTAAGCCTTTGCTGGTTCTGTCGCAACCCAAAAGAAGCCGACAATACTAACGGGTGCGGACACTGTCACACATGCAACCATGTTAAAAGAATTTTACCTCAATTTATAGAAATATGAAGAAATTATTATTAGGTGGTGTAATTATTGGAGCTGCCATATACATATACAATAAACAAAAGCAAAGTTTATCCGAGCTGTCACAAAGTTTGACGGTTAACCCCTCAAATATTTCTGTGGATGCGAGCGACTTGTTTAGCCCTAAATTAGTTTTGACATTGGAGTTAAATAACCCTACCCCTACAGCATTTAGTATTACAAAAATTTTCGCTACTATTACCAATAATGGTCAACAAATAGCCACTATCAATAATAATGTAACTATTGATTTATCAGCTCAACAAATTAGCAAAGTACCCGTGCAAATAAATTTAAACACTGTTAGTATATTAACACAAGTAGCCCAAGGTAATTTAAGTGATAGTGTCACTATTTCTGGGTATGTTCAAGCCGGGTTAATACAGGTACCATTCACTAAAATATTAACCCTGCCTAAATTATGATCATAACACCAAAATATTTGCTGGAACTGTTGCCTCCACCTAATAATCAAATAGAAGTAATAGTTAAGAACCAGCAAACAAGCGATATAATTAGCGCGATTATGTCAATGAATAACCAGCAAGTTAAGAACTACAATATTATTGCAGCTGCTATATTAGACCAGCTCGATATTTATGCAATACCAAATTTTTTATTTGATTTCTGTAAAAAATACTTTGTATATAACGAAGACCCGGCGGCTACACAAGATGTGAAAAGCCCTCAAATTATTCTTACAGATAAGTTTGTCGACTGTAAATGTTATAGTCTATTTATTGGCGGCGTTCTCAATGGCTGTAATAATGTACTACAAAAAAATTATTACGATACTTATTATACATTCGTTTCTTATGACGAAAACCCCGACCCTACTCATGTTTTTATTATCAGCAATAATGAAATAATAGATTGTTGTTTAAATAATTTTAATCAAATAAAAAATTGCACTTACATTTACACTTACGAAATAACTAATAATATGGCTGTTAGATCTATTACGGGATTAAAGGGAGGTAACGAGTTACCTAATAGCTTTGCCGAAAAAATAGGCTGGGGAGCTGTCGATGCGGACGAAGAAGCGCAAGACTTTGGCGGCGGCAATCAAGTTGGCGACGGTAGTGAGGGAGAAGGTGATGGTGGAGAAGGTGATGGTGGAGAAGGTAGTGAGGGAGAAGGTGATGGTGGAGAAGGTAATGGTGGAGAAGGTAATGGTGGAGAAGGTAATGATGGAGCTGGTGATGATGGAGCTGGTAATGATGGAGCTGGTGATGATGGAGCTGGTGATGATGGAGCTGGTGATGATGGAGAAGGTGATGATGGAGAAGGAAGTAAAGGCGGCGGTGGTGGTGGCGGCGGCGGCGGCGGTAAAGGCGGTAAAGGCAGTGGTGGTGGTACAGGTGGCGGTAAAAGTATTAGTACTGCACCGACTATAAAAGTTCTTAAAAAAACTGCTACCGGATGCGATATTCAGATAATAGCACCTAAAGGGGTTAATAGTATTTCTGTAAAAACAGTTTATAGTATATTACGCCCTAACGATATGCCTATTGCAAATAATGATACAGGTGTTTTCAGTAATATACCTGCCGGAAGTTATACGGCACTTTATAGTTATGTCACAAAAGATATAGCTAAAGGGTTGATAGTAGGTCAAAAAAAAGGGTTTGTAATCCAAAAAGGGAAAGGTACAGGAACGGGGACGGGTACAGGTACAGGCACCGGAACCAATACACCAGGGTCTAACACGCCAACCCCTACAAAAAATACTAATTACCTTCTTCTTGCTGCGGGTGCAGTAGGAGTTTATTTAATATTTAAAAAATAACACAATGGCAAAAATGCAAATTGGTAGAACTGCACCAGCCCCTTTAATTGGCAAGGCAGTAGTAAAAAGAAAAGGACGCAAGCCGGCAATAGCTAAAAAAATGGTTGCCCGTCGTCGCAAAAAAGTTGGCGGTATTGGCTCGGAACTTCCTAAAGTTTTAGAAATGGGATTAAGTGCTGCGGCTGGTGGGTTTGTAGGAAAAGTTATTCTTAAGATGGGAATGGCTGCGCCATCAGGAACTCAGACGACCGATTACAGACCGTATATCGCTGTAATTGGTGGAGTGGCTGCCATGACGTTAAGTAAGTCGCCAATGGTAAAAGCTGGTGCTTTAGGTTTGACAGCTGTTGGAGCTATGGGATTAGTACCCGACAAAGACATTCCGCAAATTGGATCGGCTACACCTAATTTAGTAGGTAGTCAGGTTATCCGGTTAAAAGGTCGTCGTGTTAATGGTAGTCGTATGATAGCCGGCAATGCGAACAGTGTTAGCCCTTTAATTGGTAACACTAAGAAGTATTACAGCGGCGGTATTGGTATGGATGGATTTTAAATATTTTTTGGTAATGCCTACCCTTACCCCCGCCGGAGGCAATAAAACATAATTTTTAATTATTAATTTTTAATACAATGGGTATAATAATAAGCAGTGCGACCATAGACGCGCAACTACAAAACGCGAAATTTTTAATGTCTAAATTGAAAAATCAATCCGGGCAGTTAATGTTTCCTACTATGGACGATTTGGAGGCGCAGACAATAGTACAGCACACACTTAGGAGTGAAGTATTACTTAACGCAAGTAGTACTCAATTTACTATCCCGGTGACAGTGCAGAATAACAATAGCGGGGCGCAATTTGCAACCGAAAATCGTTTAGCTTTAAATGACATTTTCGTTTGTGTCGACTTCAATGTTAGCGTAGCAAAGCCGGCAAGTGCAACGGATACAGATTATAGACTGTATAACTATGGATCTCCATTGGTGTTTACGACGGCTAATACTGCAAATGCAATAAATGCCATGTATAACAAGGGTTATATTCAGTGGATCAACAAGCAGAAGGTGGTTGCTCCACATTGGGATTTGTTAAAGCATTTTAAAGTTCCTAATCAGCAGGCGCAAACAGCACCTTACTACGCTGCTAATACAGCCGCGTATAGTGATGAATACGATGGAGCAATTGATGGTTTTTATCCAACTTCTCCAAATTGGATATTCAACGGTGCTGGTAATATTAATATGCAGTTAATTTTACCAAGTGCTTTGGCAGCTGTGGAAACATACGAGCGTTTAGTCGTTCAATATCGCGGTTTCCTTTGCCAAAACAGTTCGCAAGTTCAATAGTTGTGATTTGCTTTCAATTTCAGTTAGGCGGCGGGCAACCGTCGCCTATTTTTTTTTTAACTTATTTAATTACAAAAAATGAAAAGACAAATAGGCGCAAGTGGTAACGCAAACGTAGGATCTTTAATGTATCAAGCTGTCGACATAATCCTTAACACCAATGCGGGAAAGACCATGTTTCAGAATCTTACGCAGTTGCAAGATGCAACCATAGTGAGAATGGCAATTGTGCCACCGAAAATGGCTAATTATTCTAGCCAAACATATAATAGCAACATCCCTACTTTGGCGGATTATAAAAATATGTTTTTTACATTTATGAAAGGTGACATTACTATTCTTGAGAATGTAGCCGCGTTGATTTTAAACCCGTTCATTGATGGGGACAGTACAGCCGCCACAACTGCCAACAGCAATCCTTTTTGGGATAAATTATTCACCCCTCAAAAGATAGACTTTAATAAGTCTTATGTTTGGATGGCAAGCGCACCTAGTTCAGCTAATCTGGTGGTGACATTGGGTGTTTCTTATTTTTACGCGGATTAGTTTTAACTGGTAAAACTATTTATTATGGCGGCTAATTTAAAAGCGGAACTAAAAGACGTTGAAAGTGTAATGCAATTCTACCGAATGCACACCGATAAACCTATGTGGGTGGTATATAGCGGCGTAAGTATGACAAACGTATGTTATGACTACATTAATGCGGATCAACCCGACGAAGGAGATACAACACTTAACGAGCTTTTAGATTTGTTAAAAAAAGACCCTTCCAATACAAATGTTTATACGTTGCAGCTGGTTGATAGTTTTCGGGAATTTGAAAAAGGAGGTATTACAAAAAGGGAGTACACCGGTAAGGCTATGCGCTTTCAATTAAACCAGCCACAACCATACAACGTAAACAACCAGCCTATAATTATTAAAGACGATCGCGGAAATATAGTACCTACCGGTTCTTCAGGTGAAGTGGTGGAACTACTTAAAATTATGTTGCAGGAACAAAAAGAAGAAAACAACAAGTTAAG
>CAIWKX010000210.1 GCA_903913315.1 uncultured Bacteroidota bacterium
GAAAAACATCAATCAAGATATGCAATTGCGTAGTGATAGAACGGATAATATTTTTGACGTTGCCGATACTAAAGATGTTTGGGCCATTGCTAATGTAAACGAAGGAGATATTAATCAAGTAAAATTAGGAATGCAAGCTAGCGTTTCTACCTTATCCAATTCAGATAAAAAGTTTTATGGAAAAGTAGATAAAATTTTTAAAATTATTGATCCAGAAACCAATGCGATGAATGTAAGAATTGTGCTAGACAACAACGCCTCTTTACTTGTTCCGGAAAGCAAAGCGACAATTAATGTCTATTATAATGAAAACAGAAAAATGTTAAGCGTCCCATCAAGTGGAATTATTTTTGACAATAATAAAAACTATGTTATGGTTTATAAAGATCGCAAACATGTTGAAATAAGACAGGTTGAAGTTTTCAGAGAAGTTGGTGATGAAACTTTTATTTCTTCTGGATTAAAAGAGGGTGAGAAAATCATTACACATAATCAATTGCTGTATTACCAATCGTTATTGGCCAATTAGTTAAAGTAGTAACCATTATTGGATTATAAAAAATTAAACCATGACAAAATTTATTAAAAATATTATTGCTTTCTCGCTCAAAAATAGGTTTTTTACCTTTTTTTGGGTTGGATTATTGGTCATAATGGGATTTATTTCTTTTGAAAATATGCCAATCGAAGCATTCCCAGACGTTACGAATACACAAATTATTATCATCACGCAATGGAATGGTAGAAGTGCCGAAGAAGTAGAACGATTTGTAACCACGCCGATAGAACTTTCAATGGCTTCGGTTCAAAAAAAGACCAGCGTTCGAAGCACCACCATGTTTGGTTTATCGGTAATTAAAATCATCTTTGAAGACGGTGTTGATGATGCTTTTGCGAGAGCTCAAGTAAATAATCAATTACGAACTGTCGATTTTCCTGATGGAATAAGTCCTGATGTACAACCTCCTTATGGTCCAACAGGTGAAATATATCGTTATACTTTTGAAAGTAAAACTAGAGATTCTAGAGAATTACTTACCCTTCAAAATTGGGTCGTAGATAGAGCTCTTCGCTCAGTTCCGGGTGTTGCTGATATTAATGCTTTTGGTGGTCAAACAAAAATATTTGAATTAAGTATTGACCCAAGACGATTAGAAAAATATGAATTAACACCGCTTCAAGTATATGATGCTGTCAGCAAAAGTAACCTAAATGTTGGTGGCGATGTTATTGAAAAGAATGGTCAGGCTTATGTAGTGCGTGGTATTGGTTTATTACAATCTATCCCAGATATTGAGAATATTATTGTCACTCAAGACAACGGAAATCCAATCTTGGTAAAAAATCTTGCCAAAGTGGTTGAAAGTTCCATGCCAAGACTTGGTCAAGCAGGATTAAATGATAAAGATGATATCGTTGAAGGAATTATAGTAATGCGAAAAGGAGAAAATACTCCTGAAGTACTAGCCAACATAAAAGCAAAAATCAAAGAATTAAATACAAAAGTTCTCCCTAAAGATGTAAAATTAGTGCCGTTCTATGACAGAACTAAATTAATGGATTTTTGTTTACATACAGTTATGCACAATTTATTTGAAGGCATTTTGTTCGTAACCGTTATGGTACTTCTTTTTATGGCAAACTGGAGAACCACAGTTATTGTGTCAATAATCATCCCCCTTTCATTGTTATTTTCTTTTTTATGTTTGAAATTAATGGGGATGAACGCCAATTTACTCTCATTAGGAGCGGTAGATTTTGGTGTTATCATTGATGGAACCGTCGTCATGGTAGAGGGCATTTATGTTATGCTCGATATGAGAGCGCATAAAGAAGGAATGGAAAAATTCAACAAATTGGCTAAAGGGGGTATGATAAGAAAAACGGGCAGCGAAATTGGTAAGGCTATTTTCTTCTCTATCATGATTATTATTATCGCCTTGCTACCTATTTTCTCCTTTCAAAAAGTAGAGGGTAAAATGTTCTCTCCATTAGCCTATACATTAGGATTTGCATTACTAGGGGCATTATTATTTACCCTAACCTTAGTTCCGGTATTGGCTCATATCTTATTGAATAAAAATGTACATGAAAAGAATAATCCTTTTGTCAATTTTTGTAAGAACAATGTTGAAAAAGCTTTTAAATATACTTTTAAACATAAAAAATATAGTTTAACGATAGCCATATCTGTTCTAGTATTGACCTTATTATCTACAAAATTTTTAGGAACTGAATTTTTACCACCTTTAAATGAAGGTGCACTATGGGTAACTGCCGAATTACCGATGAGTACTAGTCTGAAAGAAACCAATAAAATGACTAATATTTTAAAAAATGAAATTCGCTCATTTCCAGAAGTTACTGGTGTACTTTCTCAAACAGGAAGAAGTAATGATGGAACCGATCCTTGTGGCTTTTATTTTGTTCAAATGCAAGTCAACTTAAAGCCTAAAGAAGAATGGAAACGTGATGTATCTATGGATGGATTAATTAATGAAATTGATCATAAATTAAAACGCTATCAGGGAATTACTTATAATTATTCGCAACCTATTATTGACAATGTTGCCGAAGCAGTAGCTGGTTTTAAAGCTGCTAACGGCGTAAAAATTTATGGAGATGATTTGAATAAATTGGATGTTTTAGGTAAAGCAGTTTTGAAAGAAATCTCAACTATTGATGGAATTAAAGAACCTGGAATCATAAGAAATATTGGGCAACCCGAAGTAAGTGTTGTTTTGGATAAAGAAAAAATGGCAGCTTATGGCGTTTCTCTTTCGGATGCGCAAGCTGTGCTAGAAATGGCTTTTGGAGGTAAAACTGCCACACAAAAATATGAAGGAGAGAAAAAATTCGATGTCAGAATTCGTTATGAAAAAGAGTATCGAAAAAATACGGAAGATATCGCTAATTTGATGGTACCTACTTTAAAAGATACCAAAGTACCTTTGAAAGAAATCTCTAGTATCATTAAAGATAATGGTCCTGCTTTCATCTATCGTGATAACATGAAACGTTATATCGGAATAAAATTCTCTGTTAGAGATAGAGATTTAGGAGGTACGATTGCTGAAGCACAACAAAAAGTAGAGAAAAATGTAAAACTTCCTGATGGCTATTCAATCGGATGGACAGGAGAATTTGAAAATCAGGTTCGTGCTTCTAAACGTTTAGCTCAAGTAGTTCCTATCAGTTTGATTTTAATTTTCTTCTTGTTATTTACCATGTTTGGTAATATTAAAGACTCTTTGCTTGTTATTGCAAACGTTCCATTTGCCATTATTGGAGGAATTCTTGCTCTTCATATTACTGGTATGAATTTCGGAATTTCGGCTGGAGTTGGATTTATAGCACTCTTCGGAATCTGCATCCAGAATGGGGTGATATTAATCTCCGAATTTCATAAGAATCTCAAAGCAAGGATGGACTTAAACACTTCCATTTTAGAAGCGGTAAAAGTTAGAGTAAGACCTGTTTTAATGACTGCAATGATTGCTACAATAGGTTTAATGCCCGCTGCGGTTTCTACAGGAATTGGTTCAGAATCACAAAAACCTTTAGCCATTGTAATCATAGGAGGGTTAATGTCAGCTACGGTTTTAACATTATTAATTTTCCCTATCATTTTCTGGATATTCAATAAATCTAAAAACCAAATAATCGAATAAAATTTATTTCTTATAATTTTAAATTCTAACGAACCTCAAATAGTTGCATTGCTATTTGAGGTTCTTTTGATTTATATATTTATATTTAGACCATTATTTGTTTATATAAATAATAGTAAATATCTCTTTCTAAAAATAGATATAATGAAACTTAAAGAAAAAATAATAAAAGTAGACTATTCTGATTTATTGCGAAAAAGAAGCGATAAACAATATGTGCACCCTAGTGAAGTAGCAAAAGTGTTCAGTGCTATTCCAATGGACA
>CAIWKX010000211.1 GCA_903913315.1 uncultured Bacteroidota bacterium
AAGTGGTTTTATGATGGTATGTACAAAGTTAGTTCTGTAGAGATTATTTCCAATCGATATTATTTTAAAATTTCGAAAACATAAATCAAATTGATAACCTAGTTTTCATAAATGACAGTTAATAATTTTTTCTTAATTGGGTCCTTAACATTTCCCGCTGGAAACTTACAGCCGGCTTTCTTCATGTACTCTTCTAAGCTTGATTCTTTCAGATCTGCGAGTATTTCATTATTTCTTCTCAATAAATCAAGTAGATCTCTTTTGGCTCCTGGCATAGCTGCTCTTTCGAAAATAAGTCCTCTACGTTTGGCCTTCACTTCTAATTCTTCTATAAATTCTAAGAACTTTAAATACTTTTGTTGAGGCTTAGCTGGAGAGGAATCTAGACTAGGAGATTGAGAATTACTAGTATTTTTCATAAAGGTTCTAAATATTGAGTGATGTCATTATGGTTGATTTTAATCAGCAGCTCTTATATTTTAGAATTTGGATGAGCTACAAAAATTTGGACTATTAAGTTTTTTCTCAATTAATGATTCGTGTACTTCTGATTCCTCTATCAACCAGATATCAGCACCTATATCCATGGCGTTTTCAATAGAAAGGTAATTGAAGTCATGTAAATGGTCAATTGAGTTAATTGGTTCAAGAGTTTCGAATTTGCAAAACATCATTACAAATGGCCCACCTTGCACTGGCATACTATAGTTGACCGTTGTTATTAATATGGAAACTTTATTCCCATATTTTTTGTATGATTTATAGTAACCTTTGTTTTTAATAGTTTGAATTTCCAAAGAACTAATCCTTTAATAATTCTTTATAAAACCCTGAGATTTTAGTCTCTACCCTTGAGCTAGGAAATTTAATTCCCAGCGCATGAAAATACTCAGCAAATCTAGCATCTCCTAAGTTTGATAGATTTTCATCAAAATTTCTTGCCATCTCAATAAACTCACTTTTATATCCCATCATTCTCGCTCTGTCTAACTCAACTTTTTTGTTTTTGGCTTGTCTTTCAACCTCATCAACAAATTTCATGAAACCCTGATATCTAGCAAGAGCCTTACCTTTCATAACTACTTTTCTATGCTTTAATTTCATATTGGAGTGATTTGCAAATTTATATTTATTTAAGTCATTTATTTAGATTTTATGATTTTTGCAATATGATTTCCAATTGCTTCTCCCAATTTCACGGGTACTGCATTACCAATCTGAGTGTATTTCGGAACTTCCCTGTCAAAGATACTTTCTCTTGGATTACCAGCTCGACGAATTCCTCCTGTAGTTCTTTTTCCCGCAAACTGATACCAGTCAGGAAACGTTTGGATTCTTGCCCATTCTCTTACAGTAGGAACTCTTGCTTGTGAATAATGGACAAAGTCATCAGGTAATGATGTAGCCGTGATAGTGGGACCCTTTATTCCCCACCTTATGGGGAGAAGCCTTTGAGCAAATTTTTTAGTTTTAAATCTTTCAGGAATAGTGCCATTATTTTCTATCATGGCCTGAAATTTATCGATTACAAGCTGACGATGATTACTATATTCATGTTCAGTCAAGGGATCATTCTTTTTTGAAATTGTTCCGTCTAACCGAGTTCGCATTTCTTTTTGAAAAATACTCAGGTACTTATTTGGATATTTAGACGTAATTCCTCCATATTCAAAATTATCGTCCACTAAATCTTCGAGTACATCTATTAAATCAGGTGCGTTATAGGTTGGCTCTGGTAAGAAACCGCATTTAACAGCATCCTCTGAATCTACAGATGACGTGAAAATATCACATCTAAATCCAACAATTAAAATTCTGGGTCGATTTTGTGGAACACCGTAGTCTTTTGCATGGACTAATTTATACTTAACTTGATATTCAGGAATGGCTTTGAATGTAGATAGTACTTCTTCAAATATCTCTCCCTTAAAACCGTTCTTAGTCCATTTGGCGGAGAGCAGTCCCTCAACATTTTCAAAAACAAAAGCTTTAGGTTTTGTTTTATGTATGAAAAAAGCCATGTCTTGAAAGAGATGGTTTGATGGTAATTGATTTTTATCTACTGAATATGACCTTCTAATGCCTATGCCTGAAAATCCTTGGCATGGGGGACCGCCAACTAATAAATCAATAGAATTCTTTTTATAGTTCCTTTTGAAGTCTTTTGTAATGCCAGAATTGAAATCATCAAAAAAAGATTCATTCTTAATAACATCTTTGATATTTTGACATCTATATTTCTTTCGCAAGTGGGGATATGTAAGATCTCTATTAATTAAATAAGTGTTAAGAGCATCAATATTTAACTCGCTTACAAAAATTGGTGTAAAACCTGAATTCTCCAAGCCGAGTGATAGTCCTCCGCAACCAGCGAATAAATCTATTGAATGTAACATTTCTGTAGTTTTTTATGTTTGTATTTTATTGCGGAATATTCTTTTTTAGCAAGTTAATGTAGTTAACTTGTTTGGCGTGCAAAACCTGAAAAATTAAAAAAAGCCCCTTGAATTTTGATTTAATTTAAGCCAAATTTTCTTCTCCACTCAGTACAAGCGGCGGTTTTTCTGTTTGACTATTTTATATCGAATAAGTATTTAAAATCTTTGAAATAAATACTATTGTTTGCCTGTGATTATCAACTGGTCAATTACTTTTCATATCGCTAAAAAATTGCCGAGGATTCAAGTATTGAGTGCAAAACGGTATAGTATTATGAAACAATTCGTTCGGTGTTTTCAATACAAGTCTTTTAAAATGAGATTTTTTAAATTCTATTTAAATAGACCAACCCATCACCAACTCCTTAAACTAAACTAAATTGGAGAGGAGGGGGAAATAACAAATTTAGATCAGATGGCTTAATCTTGAAAAGTGGTCCTTTTTCAACAACTTTGCCATCAGGCGTTCGTTTTATTAGATGATCTAAGGTTATCACACCTTCGTGGCAAAGAGTATGGAAGTTAGAGGCGAAAGGTAACCTTGTATGAAGGACCTTTTGGTAGTGAAAGTGCTCTATCCCCCCCAAATTTGATGTCGCCGCACCAACCCAGAATGTCTCATTATGTTTGGTTAGTAAGCGATTTCTCAATACCTCGAACCTCCATGCAACTACGTCGCGCGAGTCTTCATTTGTTTCATAACGTTCTAAAAGAATGTCTCTGGATTCGTCAATTTTCAAGACTAACCCTTGTGGATTTGGAGAAGTAGCTTTTACTGTGCAGTATAGCTTTTTAATATCACCCCGCTTATAACCATATGCGTCTAATATTTGTTCGGAACTTTTTAAAGAACTGATACTCCAATCAGGGACTTGCGCAAAAAGGGATGATCTCGTTTTCGCCTTTAAACCGGTAATTCTTTTCGTTTTAATTTCAATGCCTTTGTAGTCTGGTTTCTTGCTTGAATTTATTTGAATTCCCAAAAAGTATTCTAGTGTTGCCCCAATACCAGTATCTCCGAATGTTACTGTTTTAATCCACCCCTTACTGGCTACTTCTCGCAATTTGTGAAGTAACTCCTCAGACACGGAACTTTGAGTACTGTTAATCTTTCTAAATAAAATATTTAATGGCGAATTTTGATCTTTTGTTGAAGCAAGTATTGCGGGTTTACTTAAATTAACAACATATATTGCATTGTTGAAGACAACAACACCTAGCAAATTATTTGCTTCAGCATATAAAGGTAGTTTTGAAAACCAAATACGAGGATCGCCCTCTTTCCCTTTCGCCTTCGGCCTGTACAACGATGCTTTTGTTGGTATTAGATTTGTCTCAGTAACAAAGAAAGATTCAACTATTTTTTTGCCTTCTGGGCCTTGAATTTGACCCTCGTAGGTATGAATATTTTTATCTTTAAGATAAACCCTCAAAGGCGAGGTCGCATCCATTATCGACTTACCTAACCCAACATACGTAGGGACAAGGTAAGATGCTTCAATGGAATGTGTGTTGAAGAATCTTATAGCTTCAGTAATATTGAAATCTGACTTTGCTAGCATTCAAATAGTGATTTTTATCAATCTTCTAAATTACACAAATCAAATCGAGTGTAATTTGAAAATTAACCTTTGCCTACAACGATTTGAAATTAAATTCATTTTTTAGTTTACGCCGAATTTTTTATCTTAAAGATACCCTGATTTATAATGACATTGATATCTAAATTGACCGGCTCGGCTTCTTTTAAAGCCAACCGAAATAGTCACGCTGGGCCGGATTATTTCGATATTTAAGTAATGAATAAGCGTATCAGATAGATTTATGGGTAGGGTTTGCAGTTATGCTCGGTACTAGCGCAAATTTACCTAGGTTTTATGTAAAACAAGGTCAAAAATATAGTGTTCCAAACGGCATTCTTAATATTTGGTTGCGGACATGATTCTTTTACAGTTCTAACTCCAAGACTCAGATTTAAATAGTCCGGGCTGGTGATTTCAAAATCACTTTCACTTTTTGAAGATAATGATAGGTATGACTCCTTTATCCCGACATTCCTCCCGACACGCTAAAGCCAAGATCAAGACCATGACCATGACCAAGAC
>CAIWKX010000212.1 GCA_903913315.1 uncultured Bacteroidota bacterium
AGACGAATGGGTAAAATCATTTTTTTTATAAAATCAATATCATGAAAACAACTTCAAATTATATATGGAAATTAGGAATGTTTGTCATTGTTGGAATTACTCTTTTTATTGCTACCATCTATTTTGTGGGCGCTACAAGAAATCTATTTGGTTCAACAATTCATTTGAAATCCAATTTTAAAAATGTGGCGGGATTAAAGGTGGGCAATAACGTTCGTTTTTCAGGCATAAATATTGGTACCATTAAGTCCATTTCATTTATCTCGGATACGCTGGTAACGGTTGATTTTATCATTAAAGACGAAGTACAAAAATACATAAAAACAGATGCTAGAACCAGTATTGGCACCGACGGTTTGATGGGCGACAAAATGCTGACGATATCTCCCGGAACGCCATCTAATCCTGTGGTAAAAGAAAATGCCTTTATTGCATCGGAAAGAGCTATCGAAATGGGCGACATCATGAAAAGTCTAAAAACAAGTATGGATTATACGGGTATTGTTACCAAACAACTTTCCGAATTCAGTTATAAGATTAATAATGGAAAAGGTACCTTAGCCAAGGTGCTTACCGATGAGAAGTTTTCTAAAAGTATTGACAAGACATTGCAAAACCTTGAATCAGGCAGCAATGAATTCATGACTTTTACTAAAAACATGAACGATAAAAACGGAACATTATCCAAACTGATGACCGACCCAGCGTATGCCAATAGTATTAAAAAAACATTATCAACATTTGAAAAAAGTGCGGCCGACATCAATGTATTCACTTCAAAACTTAAAGAAAATAAAGGACTTATACCCCGATTACTTTCCGATGAAAAAATGGCAAATTCTTTAGATTCCACTTTAATCAACTTGCAATCGGGTACTAAAAAACTAAACACCTTAGAAGACGCTGCTGCTAACAACTTTCTATTGCGAGGCTATTTTAAGAAACAGCAGAAAGCCAAAGAAGAAGCAGCAAAAAAGCAAAAAATAATCAGTAAATAATGCAACATTTACAAAAACATCTGTAACAAAATCAGAAGACATAAGGATAACTTTATACTCTTGTAAAACTTAATTTACAAGGCAAAAAATATACAAAATGTCAACAGAAGTAAAACATGCAGCACCAAAAACTGCCAGCGAAAAACAACAAGGAATTGATAATCACAAAAAAGCAGCCATGCATCTAGAGCAAGCCGCTAAACACCATCACGAAGCAGCTAGATTGCTTTCTGAAGGACATGACGAAAAAGCATGTGGATGTGGTGCAAAAGCAGATGGTCATTCTATTTTAGCTAAAAAAGCTCAAAAGAAAAACCTAAAAAATATGGCGGTTACTAAATAACCCTCTATTTAAAAAAGTATAAAAGCACCACAACAAAGTGGTGCTTTTTTGTAAAACTTTGGAATAATAAGACTGATTTATATCATAGTCTTTGCATTGTAATTGCCGTACCTTCGATAGATAAAATACCCTTGTATAATCCCAATAAGGGAACGTACATTGATAAAGCACACGAAGTTGGAGTATAGAAGTAAATTAATATATAATGAAACAACTAGTTGTATTACTTTGGGCTGTTATTGGAGTAGCCTATACTACACAAGCCCAAAAAACGGATTCCATAAAAAAATGGTCAATTGAAACCTGCTTTCAATATGCTATGGA
>CAIWKX010000213.1 GCA_903913315.1 uncultured Bacteroidota bacterium
ATTAATGCTTCCTGATTATCCTATAACCCCTGAAAATTTAGAAATAATCAAAAAATATCGCCAACAACTGAGAGATTATATGGATTTGGATGCTGTCAAAAATTACAGTTCAAATAATATTATAGCACTACCTGATTTACCAAAACTTCCTTTTCAATTTATTTTTATTTCTTATACAACTATTAGAATAAATGCCTTTTGAAAAAGTGCTGGAAAATTGGAACAAGATAAGACCAAATACTTTTGCTGGATATTAAGAAAATCCGACAATCAATCTAATCAATTCAGGTACGATAAAAATACCGCATAATATTCAAATAAAAAAAAATAAGAAAGAACCAACTGTAAGAGCCAATGTTAAATATTCAGCCAAGCAAAATTTCCGCAGATATAAAACCAAGATTGAACCCAAATTACACTCTCAAATATTAATTAACGAGGAAGACGATATTATAGACAAAATCAAACAAGCTTTTGGAGTTAAAAAGCCCAATACAAATTATCAACAAGTTCAGACAGCCCCAAGCGGTTGCTGCGGTTCAATGTTTATAAATGTCGAAGAAGCTCCTACTATTTATGACGGACATAGAGAATACAATAGAAAATCTGATTTAGATTACATCACACAAGACAAAGTTGATGGTTTAACAAAAAGTAATATACTCAATGTGTTGAAACGAAAACCCGATTTTTTAAAAGATAATTTAGAACTTTTAAAGCAAATGGCTCTTGATAATAAAAAAAGAAGTTGGAATGGATTTAGACCCTAATACCGAAGAAGTGGATATTGTAAAAACATTATTTAAGCATTATCTTCAAAGGAAAATTCAAAAAAACAATCTATTGATTACATTTCCCCAGCAGATCAAGAAGCATTAACATTTTTAGCACCATCTCGACCCTGTCACGATGATGAAATACAAGAAGAAAATAGTCCAATATCACCGACAAGATCTTATGGGAAAGCAATTGTTACAGAACAAGCAAAACCGAGTGGATCGCATATAAAAGCAGGAGAAGAATTGTTACCTTATATAACAAGAACAAGAGCTGGAACAGAACATCAAAAACGAAAAGAGGGCTGCTAAACATTCAAAGTTTATCAAGATGCATTAAAGAAGATAATGATATATTGAAAGTCGAAAACTTATTTGATAATTATGATAGAGCACAAAAAGATTTTTTAAGTGCTCGTATAGACCTTAAATTACCTCAAAAATCGTATAGAGAGAATTTAAATGAAGGCCATAAGGAACAATTAAGACAATTTAAGATTGATGATTTTGTTAAAAAACTGAAAAGCAACTCGGGGTCAATGGCATCCAGCAATTTGTCTGATGCTATCACTGAACTGGCTGAAAAATGAGGTCCTGGAAGCCCTGCTGGTTCATATGGCCCAAAACGATTAGCAAAAGAAGCCAGAAAAAAACAAAGAGAAGAGAGAAAAAAGAAAAAAAACATTAAAATCTCATTTAGAGTTTTGAAATGCAAATTATGGATTTAGTATCAGGATTTCCGAAAAACCTTGCTTACACATCAAAACAATTATCTAACTGTACCAAACAACTTGTGAAAGTAATGCCTGACCGTGTAAATCCAAATCTTGATGAAGAGTCTCGTTTCAAATTACCAGCATCAGCCCTAATTTGATTTTAGAACTATTAGCATTTTCGCTGATGTTACTCTATACGACGATCAAGGCACAAGCGCTACTAATTATTCTCTTCATTTACCTATCCATGAGACTCAGCTTCTGGAGACGCGTCTAGGCCTGTTGGCGTCGATTCGCCAGTCAACCACGCGTATCCAAGTGATGACTCGGCTTTAAGATATTATTATTTCAAATTTGTATTGTTGACACGCCAAAACACCAAAGCACCGAGAAATGCAGAGCAATGATGATTTGCAGCCCATTTTCAGGCTTATTGCCTCCATTGTCGAGCGTTCACAACTTGAAAAACAAATTCAATTCCAGGGAAATCC
>CAIWKX010000214.1 GCA_903913315.1 uncultured Bacteroidota bacterium
GGAAAATGTTCTTCGTTATCTTGACTTGTATATTCTAAAACAATCGCATTTGAGGTAACAGTTTTGACTTCCCATACAGCTTTACTAAATCCTTCAACACCTCCATGAATTTGATGGGCTCCGTGATTTTTGGTTAATACAATTTTGTTTCCATTTAAAACAAATGTAGCATTATTAATTCGCCCTGCATATCTTCCTACAAGAGCCCCCAAATAGGGTGCATTAGGCAAACTAAAAGAGTCGATGTAATTTTCTAAGTTTTCAAATCCTAAAACAACATCAACTTTCTTTTTATTCGCTATTGGAATATTTAAAGAAGTAATGGTTGCGCCATAATTAATAACTTCCAATTTCATTCCGTTTTTGTTCTTCAATCTAAAGCAAAAAATTTCTTCGCCAGTTGTTAAAAAACCGATAGATTTCTTAAAATCAGTAGCTGCTAATTGTGAAAAAAGTGTTTTTGACATTTTATTTTTATAATAACATCATCAAATGTAGTAATAAGTAGTTTTAAACCATACCGGTACCTACCAGTTTTTTGTATATTGCCACCAGTTAATTTGTTTTTTTATGAAAATTATAAACGTTGTTACTAGTTCGACTTTGCCAAAATACAAACAAATCGTTTTTTCTATTGAAGCTGCCATTTCGGATAATAGATTAAAAAAAAATGACAAATTACCTTCGGTTAATAAAGTGAGTTTGGAGTTTTCCATTTCTAGAGACACTGTTTTATTGGCATATGATGAGTTAAAGAAAAGAGGGATTATTTATGCTATTTTAGGAAAAGGCTATTATGTAAAAAGTGTAGAGTTTAGTTTTGAACAAAGAATATTCCTTCTCTTTGATGAATTGAATATTTTTAAAGAAGATATTTATACTTCTTTTTTAGAAAAGATGAATAATACGGCTCAAATTGATATTTTCTTTCATCATTTTAATATTGAAATGGTTAAAAAACTAATCAATGAAAGTAATGGTGACTATTCAAAATATATTATAATGCCTACCAATTTAGTAGGAGTAGAAGACTTAATTAAAACACTCCCAAAACAAGATGTTTATATTTTAGATCAAACCAATTCGGATTTGAAAGAATATCCATCTATCCATCAAAACTTTGTAAAAGATATGTATGATGCTTTGTTGGAGGGTAAAGTACTTTTGCATAAATACAAGAAACTGATTTTGATTTTTCCTGGGTTTAGAGAGCCATTGGGTATGAAAATTGGGTTTGAAAAATTCTGTTTAGATTTTTCTTTTCCAAATGAAATCATTACCGATTTTAATGCTAGAGAAATTCAAAATGGAGAAGTTTATATTATTCCGGATGACAGAGATTTAGTTAGAGTGGTTGAACAAGGAAAGCTTCAAAAATTAAAGTTAGGCTCTGATTTTGGAATTATTTCATATAATGAGACACCCTTAAAAAAAGTTGTTGAAAATGGTATAACAACTATTTCAACAGATTTTAATGAAATGGGAGCTTTGTTGGCAGAAATGATTTTAGAAAATAAAAAGATTCAAATAGAAAATAAAAATAAATTGATCATTCGGAATTCTTTGTAAATACAAAATAAAAAAGGTCTCCTAAACAGAAAACCTTTTTTAGATAAAACTATTTACTTTGGTATTGAGTAATACGTTTATATAATTCTTGATTTGCTTTTAATTGGGCCAATTGATTATCGTTTAATCCACCAATAAATTTTCTTCCAAATCGTTCAAAAAGCATTTTTTTTTCTTCTTCGCTTTTTGCTGCATTTATTTCATCAGCACGCATGTGTAAAAGCGTAGTAAAATCTCTTTTTAAACTTTCATCCATAGTGATTGTTTTAGTTAGATCACTTATGTCTTTTATAATAGAAGCATCTGAGATTTCTGTTTTTACTGGAATAGATTTAGAGGCTTCTTGCGCCTTTGAAGTAAAACTAAAAAGGGTAGTGATTACTAATATTGCAATAATTCTTTTCATATTTAATTTTAAAATTAATTTGTGAGTGACGAATTTACTACTTTTTTTCAAAAGATTGTTCGTAGTTTTATTTTCCTAAATATTCTACAATTTTACTATCTCCATTGACAACCACTTTCATCAATCCATGTTTAACAATTCCTTTGCTTGCTACATCCCATTTTTTTCCGCTTAATGCTGTTTTCTCTTTCAAGTCACTAATAGAAATTCCTTCATTAGCTTTTAGAATTTCAATAATGTGTTTTTCATCATCAGTCAATTCAATTTGTTTTTTTTCAGGTCGCATTTGCGGGAAGAAAAGCACTTCTTGAATCGATTGATTGTTTGTTAAAAACATAATTAGCCTGTCCATTCCAATTCCTAATCCAGAGGTTGGTGGCATACCATACTCTAAAGCTCTTAAGAAATCATTATCTATAAATTGAGTTGCTTCATCATCACCTCGTTCTGCTAATTTTAATTGCGCCTCAAAACGTTCTCTTTGGTCAATTGGGTCGTTTAATTCCGAATAGGCATTGGCAATTTCTTTTCCGCAAACCATTAATTCAAAACGTTCTGTTAGTTCTGGATTATCTCTATGTTCTTTACATAAAGGAGACATTTCTTTTGGATAATCCGTAATGAATGTTGGTTGGATGTAATTTCCTTCGCATTTTGCTCCAAATATTTCATCAATTAATTTTCCTTTGCCCATTGTGTTATCTACATCAATACCCATACTTTTAGCAGCTTCGAATAATTCTATTTCACTTTTTCCGGAAATGTCAAAACCAGTAAAATCTATTATTGATTGTGTCATCGTAACTCTAGCGTAAGGTGTTTTGAAATTAACTTTATGCTCCCCAAAAGTTGTTTCTGTAGTTCCATTTACTTCATTTGCACAATATTCTAATAAGTTTTCAGTAAATTCCATCATCCAATTGTAGTCTTTGTAAGCTACATAAATTTCCATTGCAGTAAATTCTGGATTATGGGTTCTATCCATACCTTCATTACGAAAATTTTTAGAGAATTCATAAACACCATCAAAACCACCAACAATCAATCTTTTTAAATATAATTCGTTGGCAATCCTCATATATAATGGAATGTCTAAACTATTGTGATGTGTTATAAAAGGACGAGCTGCAGCTCCGCCAGCAATAGATTGTAAAACAGGAGTTTCAACTTCCATATAACCAGCAGCGTTGAAGAAGTTTCTCATAGCGGTGAAAAGTTTAGTTCTTTTGATAAAAACTTCTTTAACATTTGGATTTACTACTAAATCAACATAACGCATTCTGTATCTTAATTCAGCATCATTAAAAGCATCGTGAACTTTTCCGTCTTCATCAACTTTTGGTAATGGTAATGGTCGTAATGTTTTACTTAAAAAATTAAATTTTGTGACACGAATACATTTAGCTCCTACTTGAGTGGTAAATAATTCGCCTTCAACACCAATGAAATCCCCTAAGTCAGTTAGTTTTTTAAACACCTGACTGTACATGGTTTTATCTTCCTCAGGACAGATTATATCCCGATTGAAATACATTTGAATTCTACCTTCGCTATCTTGTAGTTCAGCAAAACAAGCTTTCCCTTGATCACGAACACTCATAAGTCTTCCTGCAACAATAATTTTCTTGCCTTCTTCAAAATTATCCTTAATCTGCTTTGAACTATGATTTACAGGAAATAAATCTGCGGGATAAGGATTAATTCCAAGAGCACGTATGGCTTCAAGTTTTTCTCTTCTGATGATTTCTTGTTCGGAAAGTTGCATATATAATGTATTTTAAGCGTGCAAAGATAATGATAATTTAAAAAGGAGGCAATTTGTAATTCGATTAAAGATTTAGATGTTTTTTGCCGCAGTGCACCGCGGATATGTCGTGGATTTGTCGGGAGTATATCGGGGATATCTTTTGGATATTTATTGTGACTATTCAATTAAAAAGGTAAAAGTTTGTTAGATTTGTATTTTATTAAAACATGAACAAACAAATCCAACTTCAAGATTTAGGAAATAAAGATTATAAAGCTACTTGGGATTATCAGGAAGAATTGTTTAAAGGAATTGTTGACATCAAAATCCAAAATCGAAATTCTGACTCCCAACTTCCTACTCCCAACTTCTTGCTTTTTGTAGAGCATCCACATGTTTACACATTAGGTAAAAGTGGAGATATTTCAAATTTGCTTTTGTCTGAAAAACAACTTGAGGCAAAAGGAGCTACTTTTTATAAAATAAATAGAGGAGGTGATATTACCTATCACGGTCCTGGTCAAATTGTAGGATATCCCATTTTAGATTTAGAAAATTTCTTTACGGATATACATAAATATTTACGTTTTCTTGAAGAGGTAATTATTCTCACTTTAGCAGAATATAATATAATAGGAGTAAGGAGTGAGGGTGAAACAGGAGTTTGGTTAGATGCTGGAACACCATTTGCTCGAAAAATTTGTGCTATGGGAGTTCGTGCTTCTCGTTGGGTAACCATGCATGGTTTCGCTTTGAACGTAAATTCTAATTTAGGGTATTTTGACAATATTATTCCATGTGGTATAAAAGGGAAAGCAGTAACGTCAATGCATGTTGAGCTAGGGGTTGAAAAAGTTGAGGAAGAAGATGTGAAAGATAAAATTTTAAAGCATTTTTCTGACTTGTTTCAATCTTCTTTTGTTTAAAATTATTCCAAATCCAATTTTAATTGTTCTGGCAATAATCTAAAACTCATTCGATGGTATTTAGTTGTGCCATATTTTCTAATGGCTTCTCGATGCTCTTTTGTTGGATAACCTTTATTTTGTTTCCAGTTGTACATTGGAAATTCTTCATGTATTTTATTCATATACTCATCACGATAAGTTTTTGCTAAAACCGATGCAGCAGCAATACTCATGTATTTGGAATCTCCTTTTATTATTGTGCTATAAGGGATGTTGTCGATAGGTTTAAATATATTTCCGTCTACTATAATATATAAAGGTGTAGGATTTAACTTCACAATAGATTCTTGCATTGCTTTGATTGAGGCATTTAAAATATTAATTTCATCAATTATTTTAGATCCGAGATGAGTGACTGCAAAAGAAATTGACTTTTCTTCAATAATAGGTTTTAGTTTTTCTCTTACTTTTTCTGATAATTGTTTGGAATCATTAAGTAAATCTAATTTGAAATCTTCGGGAAGTATTATTGCTGCTGCTGTAACAGGTCCTGCTAAGCAACCTCTGCCAGCTTCGTCTGTACCACATTCACTGTTATGTTCTGAGAATCTTAATTTTAACATAAAAATAATTTTTATAAAAGTATAAAATTTAACGCAACCAATTGTGTTTTTAGGCATCTATGTTATGAGTTGCAACCTCAACGTTAGTAATCGTCCAAAAAATTTTAACAAAAATAAAAAGTAATATTCCGAAGTATTATTTGTTTATTTAAGAAATTATTAAGAAGTTTGCGGAATAACTAACTCAAATAAATTTAATATGAGATCGAAGTTCAAATGGATTTTTACGCTTTTAATAGCGTTATCAATGCAGTTTTCGTTTGCACAAGAGAAAACTGTGACAGGTACGGTTACCGATGGTAAACTACCTTTACCGGCTGCCAATGTTGTAATTAAAGGAACAAAGGGCGGTGTTTCAGCAGATATGGATGGTAAATTTACCATCAAAGCAAAGCCAGGTGATGTGCTAGTTGTTTCTTACACAGGTTATGAAACAAAAACAATTACTGTGGGTGCTGCTAGCAGTTATAAAGTTGCCTTGAATGAGGTAGCTAAAACTCTAGATGATGTTCTTGTAACAGGAGCTATGGGTATCAAAAGAAATAAAGATGCTATTGTTTCCAGTAATCAAGTTGTAAAAGCAAAAGAAATTACTCAAGCGGCTAATCCTAATGTTATTCAATCATTAGCTGGTAAGGTTTCTGGTTTACAAATTAATACTATAAGTAATGGTGTTAATGCTGAATCATCAGTTGTTTTAAGAGGTGCTCGTTCAATTACTGGAAATAACCAAGCATTAGTTGTAATTGATAATGCAATTTCTTCTCTTGCTATATTAGCAACTATTCCTCCTGATAACATTGATAATGTAAATGTAATCAAAGGGCAACAAGGTGGGGCTTTGTATGGTGAGCAAGGAGTTAATGGGGTAATTATTGTTACTACTAAAAAAGGAACTAAAGGAGGTAAGATAGAAGTTACTTTAAATTCTTCTGTAGATTTTCAAACTTTATCCTTTTTACCAAAAAGACAAGATCAGTATGGTCAAGGTTGGGGTTATGGGTATGGAACATTTAATTTTCCAAATGCTTCTGATCCAAGAAATGGAAATGCACAGTTTGAGCCATTTGAAAATGGTGCTTGGGGACCTGCATTTAATGACCCAGCTTGGGCTGGAACAATTGTACCAGTTGGTTTACCACAAGCCAATGGACAATTCCTTACTACAACATGGACATCAAAAGGTTCGGATAATATCAAGGCTTTCTACAAAACTGGGGCTATTTATCAAACGGGTGTTACTGTAAACATGGGTTCAGAAGATGGTTACCTATTGTTTAGCTACAACAACAGTAATTCTAATTTTATTGTTGATGGTGATCAGTCTAAGAAAAATAGTTTTTTACTTAAAGCGGGTAAAAAAATTAAAAGACTTAGCATTGATGGAAGTTTGAATTATATCGGACAATCTACCTCTCAAACAGACAGTAGTTTATTGTTTGATTTAATGCAAACACCAACAAACGTGCCTGTAGCTGAATTTGCTAATTCAGGCCATCAAGGTAACTGGACAGCTTATTATAAAAATCCGTATGCTCTTTCTAAACAAATTCGTTATGATGATAAATCAGATTTGATTGTTGCTAATTTAGGTTTGAATTATGAATTTACAAAGCATTTGTCTTTCACCTATAATGGAAATATGACAAATCAATTTGCTAATTCTACTTCACATGATGACGGGTATAACATTAGTAATTATACTTATAATTTTGCTCCTTATAGTGATTCAGCTTTTGATGGTGGTACTTATGATTATTTAAGTGGCGGTCAAGGTTTTAGTGGTGGTTCCTATTATTCAAGTTCTTCATTTACAAGAAAAATTTATAGTGATGCTATGGTTAATTTTAACTACGATCTTACTAAAGATTTATCATTAAAAGCAAATCTTGGAAATAATTTACAAGATAATCATTTTGAAATTCTCCAACAAGGAGGAACTGGCTTGGATATTCCTGGGTTTTATAATATAACTAATGTTTTGAATCCTGCTAATCCATCAACTTTAGCTAATTATACCACAAATTCTAGGAGAGCTGCTGTTTTTGGAAATGTTGATATGAATTATAAAAATTATTTATTCTTGAATGCAACTTCAAGATATGAGAAAGCATCTACTGTAGTTGATCCTTTTTTCTATCCAAGTGTTGGGCTTTCGTTTATCCCAACTAAAGCTTTTGAAAATATTAAAGGTAAAACTTTGGATTATATGAAATTCTCTGCAAGTTGGGTTGTAACTGGAAATGCAACGCCAGTTGGTCCATACCAAACTAATAATATCGCATCGCTTTCTCCAGGATTTCCATTTGGTACTTTAGCATCTTATCAATTTAATAAAGCTCCAACTTGGCCATCTGTTAAACCTGAGTATATTACTACTAAGGAGGTAAATGGTAATTTTGGATTTTTTAACGATCGTGTTACTTTAGATGCCTCAGTATATGTTACTGATACAAAAAATATGATCACGAACGCTACTTCTTCAAGTACAAATGGGGCTCTAACCATTGCTGATAATACTGGGTCACTACAAAATAAAGGGTTTGAACTTGATTTAGGTTTAACACCCATCCGTTCTAAAGATGGATTTAATTGGAATATGAAAGGTAGTTTCTCTAAATATAAATCAGTCATTACATCGCTTTCTAATGGTGTAAGTGAAGTTAATTTACAATCATCAAATAGTTATGGTATTGGTGTGTTTGCAGATGTTGGCCAGGAGTTTCCATTGATTAAAGGTACTGCTTTTGTAAGAGATCCACAAGGACATGTTATTGTAGATGCTAGCGGCACACCTGAGCATACATCTAACTTTGTTACATTAGGAAAAGTTAATCCAGATTTTATTGTAGGTTTTACTAATAACTTCAGTTATAAGGGCCTAACATTAACGGTCGTTGCTGATTATAGAACTGGTGGAAGTATATGGTCTGAAGCCTATAATTCTTTGCAGTTTTCTGGATACACTCCTGAATCTGCATCACAAGACCGTAATGTTGGTTATGTAATGCCAAACTCGGTTCAACAAACTTCTCCTGGAGTTTATACTACAAATACTACTCCTGTTGGAGGAGGAGGTTTAGCGGCTACTACAAATTATTTTGGTCAGGTAAGTAATATTATTGGAGAAACTTCTGTTCTTGATGCGTCTGAGTTAAAAATTAGAGAGCTTGCTTTGGCATATCAATTACCATCTAAATTTTTAAAAGGAACTGGAATTAAAGCTTTTAAATTTGGTGTAAATGCTAGAAATCCATTTGTATTTTTCTTTGCTAATGGGCATGGTATTAAAAATGAAGGGTATACAGATCCAGAGGCTTCTAATTCTACTGGAAATGCTACAGGTATTTCTAATGTTGGTCAATATCCAACTTCTAAAACGTATGGTTTTAGTTTAAATTTAACATTCTAAATCTTTAATGATATGAAAAAAATTAAATTATTTATTCCATTATTAACACTAACACTATTTTCATGTAGTAATTATTTAGATGTTAATACGGATCCGAGTCATTTGCCTTTTGATAAGGCTACTCCTGCTAAATTATTACCAGGAGCACAAGTAGGAACATATGCGGTGCAAGCCACTTCTTTGAATCAATTAGGCAGCGTGTATTCTAACGCATGGGCTCCTAATGTACAACAATTTTCAGGTGGATTTACTAAAGAAATGCAATTGATAATTGATAATAGTTTTTACAATAGCATTTGGAATAATATCTATTTGAATGTGATGAATTTCCAACAAATTATTAATTATCCAAATACGGATCATTCTAGTGATTATTTTATAGCAGCAGCTAAAATTTGTAAAGCATACTATATGCAATATATAGTAGATTTGTATGGTGATGCCCCTTATACAGACGCTTTTAAAGGAATGAATTTGCGAACTCCAAAGTACAATGACGATCAATTTATTTATCGTCAATTGTTTGGAGAATTAGATGATGCTAGAGCTTTGATTGCTGCTGCAAATACAAATGCACAAGATATTACGCAATATGATGTGATGATGTTGTCAGGAACAGGTGGTGATATGTCTAAATGGGTACAATTTGCCAATACAATTGAGTTGAGAATGTTGATTAGAATGTCAAACAATACTGGTGCTGTTGGTGCTTATAGAGATCAAAGATTAGCTAATTTAGCAGCTAGTAATAATTTTATTACATCTGATGTAACCGTAAATCCTGGTTATAGTAGTAATAATGATTCACAAATGAATCCTTTTATTCTAAACTATGTTATTTCATCTTCAGGAACAACTGCGCAAAATTTTGCTTTTGTTGCAGCTTCTGGTCACTATTATAAAGCGATGTCAACATATAGCACTTATCCAACTGGTTCTTCAACAGAAATAATACCAGGTTCTGGAGTTAATTACCCTAATTTAACTGATCCTAGAAGATTAAGAATATGTAGAAATGGAGCTAGTCAATCTACTTTCAGAGGAGTTACACAAGGAAGTGATGTTGTGGATGTATTTGATAGTGGTCATGGTCAAGTTACAGGTGTACCAGGTCGTTTAGGGTATGGTACATATAATCCATACAATCAAGTTAATCCAATTACTGCTTATACTGATTTAGGAGCTGTTAGTGGTTATGTTATGACTTTATCAGAAGCTGATTTCTTGCAAGCAGAAGCTGCTCTAAGATGGCCAGCTTTATTTGGAGATGGATCAGGCCCATTTAATGCTGGTATAACTGCTTCTATGTCACTAAGAGGTGTTACATCGTCTAGTGCTTATTTAAGTCCTACAACTGGGATAAATACAAAACCATATTTTGGTTGGACTGGTACTGATGATCAAAAATTACATGCTATTTTGTATCAAAAATGGGTAGCTTTGATTGGTATTAATGGTATTGAACCTTATTTAGATAATACTAGAACGGGTTATCCTTTAACCCCTTTAGCTACAACTGCAACTCAAACTAGAAGACCTAGACGATTGATTTATCCAATCTCAGAGTATGTTGCAAATTCTGCTAATGTACCAAATATTTCTGCTGCAAATGTTTTTGCTACAACAGACCCTTCTGATCCATTTTGGTTATTAGGAGATCCACCACTAGGAAACTAATTGTTTTAAGTTTATAAATTTAGACCGCCTTTATGGCGGTCTTTTTTTTAAATTATATTATGATTATCTTTTGTGTTTCTTATAAACATTTACTTATTTTTGTTGCTTTCAATTTGTTATGAGGTTTTTATATATCTTTATTTTTTTGTTTTCTAGTTTTTTTGTTTTTTCTCAAGATAAAGGAAAGAACGATAAACCTAAAAGTTTGGTTAAAACGGCAGAAGAAAGAGCCAAAGAACTTGCTAAAAAGGCACCTATAACTTCCTATAAAATAATATCCATTAAACATGATACTATTATTTTGGACACAACTCTTTCTATTAAAAAAGAATATGAGTACAATTATTTACGAAAAGACATTTTTGGTTTAATGCCTTTTCCTAACGAAGGACAAACTTATACAACTTTGGATTTTGGATTGCGTAAATTTAGTCCATTTCCTGAGTTTGGTTTTAAAGCCAAGCATTTTGGATATTTGGAGGTGGATGATGTTAAGTATTATTCTGTTGCTACACCATTGACAGAATTATATTTTAAGACTGTTATGCAACAAGGTCAAAATGTGGATGCTTTAATAACACTTAATACTTCTAAAAATTTTAATTTCTCGATTGCCTTTAAAGGCTTACGTTCTTTGGGTAAGTATATTAATCAACTTTCTAGTACTGGTAATTTTAGATTTACAAGTAGTTATCATACAACGGATAGGCGATATATTATGAATTTTCATTATACTGGACAGGATATATTAAATGGTGAAAATGGTGGATTAACGCAACCAGAAGATTTTGAGGATAAGGATCCTCTTTATAAAAATAGACCGAGATTGCAAGTTTTTTTAACTGATGCACAATCCTTTTTAAAAGGGAAACGTTTTTTCATTAATCATAGTTTTAGAATTAATACCAATGATGCTGAAAATAATCTTTTTATTGTTCATCAATTAAATTATGAACATAAATTTTTTGAATACAATCAAGCTACTTTAGGTTCAACGATTGGCACTTCTTCTCTTTTATTTCAACGATTTGGCACTTCTTCTGTTGCTTCCAACATGATTGATCAAACAATGTATGATCGACTTTACAATAAAGTTGGTGTACAATATGAAAATAAAACAGTAGGTAAGTTTGAGTTTTTTATTGAGAATTTTATTTATAATTTTTTCATAGGAGATGATAAAAATGTCACGACTAAAGTTGCAGGAGTTACAACCACTACTATTTTTCCAGGTCAATTAAAAAGTACTATTAATACAATAGGAGGTCAGTATGATTATAGAAAAGGAAAATGGAATGGAACTATTACTCTTTCAAATTCAATTTCTACTCAACCTATGCGCAATTTTGATGCAAGTTTAACATACACAATCAATCCCAAAAACAGCATATCTTTCCAATATCAAAATATAAGTAAATTACCAAATCATAATTATGATTTGAGTAACAGCAGCTATGATAGGTATAATTGGATTAATAATTTTAAAAATGAAAAAATAAACAATCTAATTGTAAATGCAAACACTCAATGGTTAAAATCCTCTTTACAATTAACAACATTAAACGATCATCTTTACTTTAGTAATGATACTATTGGTAACTATAAACAATATATTTCTCCTAAACAATTTGCAGGGATTATCAATTACCTATCTTTAAAAGTTGGAAGGGAGTTTAAATATAAAAAATGGGCATTAGATAATACTTTTCTTTATCAAAAAGTAGTGCAAAATCAAGATATTTTAAATGTTCCCGAAGTCACAATGAGAAATACTATTTATTTTTCAGATACGGTATTTAAAAAAGCCATGTTTTTGCAAACAGGTATTACGCTAAATTATTTCACAAAATTTTATGCAGATGATTATAACCCAATTTTAGGAGAATTCTTTGTCCAAAATGACAAAAAAATTGGAGAATTTCCTATGTTGGATTTTTTCATAAATGCCCGTATTAAACAGACTCGAATTTTTATTAAAGCAGAACATTTTAACTCAAGTTTTACTGGCAATAATTATTACTCGGCACCTAATCTTCCTTATCATGATTTTATGATTCGTTTTGGATTAGTTTGGAATTTCTTTCAGTAACAAATTAGCAGCTAATTTTATCAGACTTTTTTCCTGCCTTCCATTGTAATTTTGCTAAGAAAAGCAAAGTTTCCTGTGCAAAACAAGTTCACTGAACTCCAATTGAAAATCATATTACGTGATGTAATCAGGGTTAGTCATCAATCCATTTACTAAAAATCAGAATATTGCAAACCCATATAATTATCAATATCTTTGCCGTTCAGAAATCAAAATTCGTTAATCTACATTCTTAAATCTCATGAATTATTCAGAAAACATATTAGGAACTATAGGAAATACACCTTTAGTAAAACTGAACAAAGTAATTGAAGGAATTGATGCTTTAGTTCTTGCTAAAGTTGAAACATTTAACCCTGGGAATTCCACTAAAGATCGAATGGCTCTTAAAATGGTGGAAGATGCAGAAGCAGATGGTAGATTACAACCAGGAGGAACAATCATTGAAGGGACTTCAGGTAATACTGGAATGGGATTGGCATTGGCAGCTATTATAAAAGGGTATAAACTTATTTGTGTTATTACAGATAAACAATCCAAAGAAAAAATGGATATTCTTCGCGCAGTTGGTGCAAGAGTAGTGGTTTGTCCAACTGATGTTGAACCAACAGATCCTCGTTCCTATTATTCAGTTTCCAAACGATTAGCAGAAGAAACACCAAATTCTTGGTATGTCAATCAATATGATAATCCTAGCAATGCTTTAGCCCATTATCAGCAAACGGGACCAGAGATTTGGGAACAAACAGATGGGAAAATTACCCATTTTGTCGTTGGAGTTGGAACAGGAGGAACTATTTCTGGAATTGGAAAATTTTTAAAAGAAAAAAATCCTAATATTAAAGTTTGGGGAATTGATACTTATGGTTCCGTTTTTAAAAAATACCATGAAACTGGAATATTTGATGAAAATGAAATTTATTCATATATCACAGAAGGAATTGGAGAAGATATTCTTCCAAAAAATGTTGATTTTTCTATTATTGATGGATTTACTAAAGTTACTGATAAAGATGCTGCCGTTTATACACGTAAAATTGCTTTGGAAGAAGGAATCTTCGTCGGTAACTCAGCAGGTTCATGTGTAAAAGGATTACATCAGTTAAAAGAGCATTTTACTAAAGACGATGTGGTAGTAGTTTTATTCCACGATTCTGGAAGTCGCTATGTGGGAAAAATGTTTAATGACGATTGGATGCGTGAAAGAGGTTTCTTGGAAGAAGAAATTACAACAGCAGAAGACGTTATTAAAGATCATTTAGATAAATCTTTAGTTGTTGTTCGAACAGAAGAACTTGTGTCTCACGCTATCGATAGAATGAGAAAGTATAAAATCTCACAAATTCCAGTAATCGATATTAATGGATTTGTTGGTTCTGTAGACGAATCCGATTTGTTTCAAAGTTATGTTGCAGATAAAAATGTTGCAGATAAACCAATTAAAGATGTAATGGGAAAACCTTATCCAACAGTTACAGCAGCAACACCAATTGAAGAAGTTTCTAAGTTATTTACTAAAGATAATCAAGCTGTTTTAGTAGATTTAGGAAACGGCAAACACCATATAATAACAAAATACGATATAATAGGTTCGATAAAATAAGAGATAACCTACAATGAAAGTTGTAGGTTTTTTTATTCTCCAATCCACAGGCCAAATGCAAATAACATTAAAAATGTGAGGAAAATAAATTGTCTCATTTTCTGCTTCTTGCATATATTTAAGTTTTAAATTTCATAGAATAGGCAACATCTTATTCTCAACTCAGTTTTTGCAGAGCGAAGCCAAAGTACAGTAGAAAGGATTCTTATTAATTTCTAATGAATAGAAAATATATAATATACGAAGCGAATGGCTTGGTATTTAGTAGCAATCCATTTTCCCGCTATCCATTACAATAAAAAAATCCAAACTCTGGATTTTTTTATTTCCATTACTATCGGGGCTAGTTAGGTTTTGTCTTTTGCAAAGTTTCATCATTAAGAGTAAGCATTTTTGGAGTTTACACAAAATTCTGTCCAGTCTCGAAAAAAAAGCTCTGACGAAATCCAACAAAGCATTGTCCCAATCCAACAAAGCATTGTCTCAATCGAACAAAGCTCTAGCGCAATCGAACAAAGCATTGGCTCAATCAAACAAAGCTCTGGCTCAATCAAACAAAGCTCTGGCTCAATCGAACAAAGGGTTGGCGCAATCGAACGAAGCATTGGCTCAATCGAACAAAGCATCGTCTCAATAGACACTTTTGAAAGGTGCATTACGCATACTTATACTATTTGAGTTTTTAAACGTATTGGAATTATAAGTAATCTTGATGTGTTTTGAGTAATAGAAATCAGGCGAAGAACCTATACAATGCGACCTATTTTTGGAGTTGCCGCTTCATAGTGCTAAGTTTTGAAATTTAAGTATTAAAAATTTGTTTATCTCGATTCAAAAAATTACTTTAGTAAACTCAAAGCCATATAGATACTATTTATGAAAGAAGATTTTCTACACTACATTTGGTTGTATAAGAAATTGGACTTTACCAATTTAAGAACCACAAACGGAGAAGTTTTAACTATTCTCAAATTTGGACAATACATACAGCAAGCCGGACCAGATTTTTTCAATGCACAAATTATTATTGACAATCAAAAATGGGCAGGCAATATTGAAATTCACATCAAATCATCTGATTGGTATGCTCATCATCATGAAAAAGATGATAATTATAACAACGTAATTCTACATGTAGTTTGGGAACATGACACGCCAATTTTTAGAAAAGACAATTCAGAAATCGCTGTTCTGGAACTGAGTAAGTATGTTTCTAAAGAAGAACTTCACAAATATAAAGAACTAACTACTCGAAAATCTTGGATATTTTGTGAAAACCAAATTAAAGATGTTCCTGATTTTGTAATGTCCAATTGGCAAGAGCGATTATTTTTTGAACGATTAGAGCGAAAGTCAAATGCAATTCAGCAATTATTGCAAGAAACCGAAAACGATTGGGAAGCAGTTTTGTTTTGTATGTTAGCCAAAAACTTCGGACTGAATACGAACGGCGATATGTTTTTTAAAGTGGCAAAATCAATAACTTTCTCACTTATTCGAAAAGAAGCATTGGAAGTAATGTATCTAGAAGCTTTGCTTTTTGGTCAAGCTAATATGATTCCATTAACTATAGAAGATAATTATTCAAAAGAATTAAAATCATGGTATGATTATATTGTTTTAAAATATAAGTTGAAGAAACCACTAATTGCTCCAATTCAGTTTTTCAAACATCGACCAGATAATTTTCCGACCATTCGATTGGCTCAATTAGCAATGGTTTTTCATTTGCACAGAAACTTATTTTCAAAAATAATTGAAGCAAAAACAATTGATGAAATTTATCAGATTTTTAATGTTTCTGTTAGTGACTATTGGAAATCACACTATAATTTTGATAAAACCAGTCCAAAAAAAGAAAAATCATTATCTAAATCTTTTATAGATTTACTAATCACAAATACTATAGTTCCAATTCAATTCGCTTATGCCAATGGTTTGGGAAACGAAAATGCAGAATTATTGATTGATTTTCTTTCAAATATTCCAGAAGAGAAAAACAACATTATTGAAAAGTTTACTACATTTGGAATTAAATCTAAAAATGCTTTTCAATCTCAATCATTATTGCAGTTGAAAAATGAGTATTGTAACAATAAGAAATGCTTGCAATGTGCTATTGGATTAGAACTTTTAATAGATAAAAAATGATAACTAATATTCGTTACTTTTTTGAAAAACATGGTTTTCATGTTTCATCTCGTTTAGCGGATAAATTGGGAATGCGAGCAACAAGTGTGCGTTTATTTTTCATTTACATTTCGTTTGTAACAGTCGGACTCGGATTTGGGTTCTATCTCACATTGGCTTTTTGGATCAAATTAAAAGATTTAATTCGTTCAAAAAGAACCTCAGTATTCGATTTATAATTCATGGAGCTCAAAAATAACATAAAAACATTATTTAACTTTTCGAAAGACCAACGCAAAGGAATTTTACTTTTGTTTTTTATGATTACTGGATTACAAGTTGGATATTATTTTCTTGATTTCAATAAAAATGGAAAACAATCACCTGAAGAACTAAATTGGCTTTCATTGCAAAGTACGATTGATACTTTAAAATCACAAAAACACGAATCTGGTTATAAGATGTATCCCTTCAATCCAAACTTCATAACTGATTTTAAAGGATATAAACTCGGAATGAAAGTTGAAGAGATCGATAGATTATTGGCGTTTAGAAAGCAAGGAAAGTTTGCCAATTCACCAGAAGAATTTCAAAAAGTAACTGGTATTTCAGATTCACTTTTAAAAACAATGGTACCCTATTTTAAATTTCCAAATTGGGTAAATAATGTGAATAAAGATGAGTTTCCAAAAAATAATCCGAATTGGAAAGAATATCCAAAGAAAGATCCATTGAAAATTATTGACATCAATCAGGCAACAAAAGAAGATTTGATGAAAGTTTATGGAATTGGCGATGCTATTTCAGATAGAATTTTAAAGCAAAAAGAAGTTTTAGGTGAATTTGTTTCGATGGAACAAATGAATGATGTTTGGGGATTGTCACCTGAAGTTATTGAAAAACTAAATCAAAGTTTTAGGATAAATAATAAGCCAATTGTCAATAAAATTAATATTAACACTGCATCAATTAAAGAGTTAAGTCTTTTTCCATATTTCAAATACCCAATTTGTAAAAACATTGTAACCTATCGAAGTATGAATGGTGATATTAAAATTGAGGATTTAGCAAACATTAAAGCTTTTCCTGTTGATAAAATAAAAATAATTGCCTTATATTTGGAATTCTAAAAAAACAACAAAAATAGCATTATTTATGAGTTCGATATATTTTACGGAAGAACATGAATTGTTTAGAAAAAGTTTACAAGATTTTTTACAAAAAGAAGTAGTTCCACATATTGAAAAATGGGAAAAAGCAGGCACAATTGAACGCTTCATTTGGAAAAAATTTGGTGAAATGGGCTTCTTCGGCATCAATTATCCTGAGGCTTATGGAGGTTTAAATCTGGATTTATTTTATACTGTTGTTTTTTTAGAAGAACTTCAAAAAATAAAATCTTCTGGTTTTGCCGCTGCTATGTGGGCACATGCTTATTTAGCAATGACGCATTTAAATGCGGAAGGAGATGAACGAATCAAACAAGATTACTTAGCTCCAAGTATATCAGGAGATAAAATAGGAGCTCTGTGTATTACTGAACCGTTTGGAGGAAGTGATGTTGCTGGTATGAGAACAACTGCCGTTAAAATTGGAGATAAATATATTATTAATGGATCTAAAACATTCATTACAAATGGTATTTATGCTGATTATTTTGTTGTTGCTGCAAAAACAAGTCCGGAGTTAGGAAATAAAGGAATTAGTATTTTTCTAATGGATACTAATTTAAAAGGAATCTCATCAACAAAATTAGATAAGTTAGGATGGAGAGCATCGGATACTGCGGAAATTGCATTTGACAATGTTGAAATCCCTGTAGAAAATTTGATGGGTGAAGAAGGAAAAGGATTTCCTTATATTATGCAACATTTTGCTCTAGAACGATTAATTATGGCAATTAATGCACACGCAAGGGCTGAATATGCTATTGAATACAGTATAGATTATATGTCAAAGCGTGAAGCATTTGGTACTACAATCAACAAGTTTCAAGCTTTAAGACATACTATGGTCGAACACGCCACAGATGTAGAACATTGTAAAATATTTAATTATGCTGCTGTTGCCCGATTAAATAAAGGAGAATATGTGGTTAAAGAAGCTACTATGGCTAAATTGAAATCAACAAAAGTTGCTGATGAAGCTATTTATAGTTGTTTGCAAATGTTAGGTGGTTATGGATATATGGAGGAGTATCCATTAGCACGATTGTTTAGAGATAGTCGTTTAGGGCCAATAGGAGGAGGGACTTCTGAGATTTTGAAAGAGATATTGTCGAAAATGATAATTGATAAACAAAATTATAAGCCTGCTGTAATATAATTGATAATTGGTATTCGATAATTGAAATTAATTATTACTTTTGTACCCTTAACGAGAGGAGGTGTCTATATTATGTTAATTATACCAATTAAAGACGGAGAAAATATCGATAGAGCATTAAAACGCTACAAGAGAAAATTTGATAAAACAGGGACTGTTCGTCAGTTACGTGCTCGTCAAGCTTTCATTAAGCCTTCTGTTACTAATAGAATGAAATTTCAAAAAGCGGCTTACATTCAAAACATGAAAGACGGTTTAGAAAGTTAATAATTAATTTTCTTAAATATAGTAATCGTTAGTATTTAAAGTTTCTTAACTTTGTTACTAACGATTTTTTGTTGTTGTAAATTTTCAAATCTAAATGAATAACTTAAAATCTTTCCAAGATTATCTGCAGCTAGAAAAAAATTATTCATCACATACGGTGAATGCCTATGTCAATGATTTGATTTTTTTTCAAGAATTCATAAGAAACAATTTTGAGCAAGAGAATTTAAATGAAGTTAATTATAGCATGATTCGAAATTGGATAGTTTCTATGGTTGATAATGGAATCTCTAATAGTTCGGTCAATAGAAAAGTATCTTCTTTAAAATCGTTTTATAAATTTTTGTTAAAAATAAAACAAATAGATTCGAGTCCTTTGTTAAAACATAAATCATTAAAATCGTCTGAAAAAATTCAGATTCCTTTTTCTGAAAAAGAGTTGGATAAAGTGCTAAATCACATCAAATATCCAGATGGATTTGATGGAATTAGAGATAAATTGGTAATTGATCTGTTTTATACAACAGGAGTAAGAAGAACAGAATTAATTAATTTAAAACTGCAAAACGTTGATTTATCGAAAAATACATTAAAGGTTCTTGGGAAAAGAAACAAAGAAAGAATTCTTCCAATTTTACCAATCATTACAAATCAAATTAATTTATATCTATCGGAAAGAACTAAAATAGAATGTATTAGAGATAATGACTATTTTTTTTTAATGTTAAAAGGAGTTAAATTGAATGATTCCTTTGTTTATCGTTTAATAAATTATTACTTTAGTAATGTTTCCGAGAAGGTAAAAAAGAGTCCGCATATACTACGTCATACGTTTGCAACTCACATGTTAAACAACGGAGCCGATTTAAACTCAGTAAAAGAATTATTAGGACATTCAAGTTTGGCATCAACACAAGTATATATACATAATAGTTTAGCTGAGCTTAAAAAAGTGTATGTTGATGCGCATCCAAGAAGTAACAAGTAGTTCTAAAGTGTAACCATTAATTTAAAAATTATGAAAGTAAATGTAAATGCAGTAAATTTTACAGTTGACAAAAAACTAATTGATTTTGTTCAACAAAGAATGGATAAATTAGAAAAATATTATGACAAAATTGTTTCTTCAGACGTTTATTTGAAAGTTGAAAACACAAGCGATAAGGAAAATAAGATTGTTGAAATAAAAATTAATGTTCCAGGTGATGATTTTTTGGTGAAAAAACAGTGTAAAACTTTTGAAGAAGCAATAGAATTATCTGCAGAATCATTAGAGAGGTTGTTGTTAAAAAGAAAAGAAAAAACAAGAACACATATTTAGTAAAATTTTTTATAAAAACATTTTGATTAAAAAATAAAATGTCTACATTTGCAGTCCGTTAGAAATAGCGGGCTTTTTTTATTGAATATGCCAGCGTAGCTCAGTTGGCTAGAGCAGCTGATTTGTAATCAGCAGGTCGTGGGTTCGAGTCCCTCCGCCGGCTCTATAAGGTATTGGGTAATAATTGTATTGGGGAGATACTCAAGCGGCCAACGAGGGCAGACTGTAAATCTGCTGACTACGTCTTCGCAGGTTCGAATCCTGCTCTCCCCACAAGAAATTTAGATATTAAATTTCAAATGTTTGATGGTTTTAATTTCAAATATTGATATCTAAAATCTTTACCGCCGACTTAGCTCAGGGGTAGAGTGCTTCCTTGGTAAGGAAGAGGTCACGGGTTCAATTCCCGTAGTTGGCTCAAAATTGAAAATTTGAACACTAATAAATATATAACTAAGATTAAAAATTAAGTAAAATGGCAAAAGAAACCTTTAACCGTTCGAAACCACACTTAAATATTGGTACGATCGGACACGTGGATCACGGTAAAACAACTTTAACAGCAGCAATCACAAAAGTATTATCTGATGCTGGTTACTGTCAAGCAAAATCATTTGATCAAATTGATAATGCACCTGAAGAAAAAGAAAGAGGTATTACTATTAATACATCTCATGTAGAGTATGAAACGGCTAATCGTCACTATGCGCATGTTGACTGTCCAGGTCACGCGGATTACGTAAAAAACATGGTTACTGGTGCTGCTCAAATGGACGGTGCTATCCTTGTTGTTGCTGCAACAGATGGTCCAATGCCACAGACGCGTGAGCACATCCTTTTAGGACGTCAAGTTGGTATTCCAAGAATCGTTGTATTCATGAATAAAGTGGATATGGTTGATGACGCGGAATTATTAGAATTAGTTGAAATGGAAATCAGAGATTTGTTATCATTCTATGAATATGATGGAGATAATGGTCCTGTTGTTCAAGGTTCGGCTTTAGGAGGATTGAATAATGATCCTGCTTGGGTTCCAAAAATTATTGAATTAATGGAGGCTGTTGATAACTGGATTGAAGAACCAATTCGTGATACAGAAAAACCATTCTTAATGCCGGTTGAAGATGTATTTACAATTACAGGTCGTGGAACTGTTGCTACAGGACGTATCGAAACAGGAGTTTGTAATACTGGAGATCCAGTAGAAATTATTGGTATGGGAGCTGAAAAATTGACTTCAACTATTACTGGTATTGAAATGTTCCGTCAAATTCTTGATAGAGGAGAAGCTGGAGATAATGCAGGTATCCTTTTAAGAGGTGTTGCCAAAGAAGATATTAAAAGAGGAATGGTTATTGTTAAGCCAGGATCTGTAAAACCACACGCTAAATTTAAAGCTGAGGTTTATATCTTGAAAAAAGAAGAAGGTGGTCGTCACACACCATTCCATAATAACTACCGTCCACAGTTTTATGTACGTACAACTGACGTAACAGGAGTTATTTCTTTACCAGCTGGTGTAGAGATGGTAATGCCAGGTGATAACTTAACTATTGATGTAGCTTTGTTAAGCCCGATTGCAATGAACGTAGGATTACGTTTCGCTATCCGTGAAGGTGGTAGAACAGTTGGTGCTGGTCAAGTAACTGAAATAGTGGAATAATTTCAAACTAAATAAAATCCCAGTGTCGTTTTTTTGACGGCACTGGTTTTTAATGAAACGGGCGTAGTTCAAGGGTAGAATAGCGGTCTCCAAAACCGTTGATGGGGGTTCGAATCCCTCCGCCCGTGCAAAAAATAAATCATTATTATGTCAAAAGTATTAAATTATTTTTCAGAAGCATTTGAAGAGTTGAAGTCAAATGTTACTTGGCCAGAATGGGCTGAAGTGCAAAGATTAACAATTGTTGTTGCTCTTTTTTCAATCATATTTGCTTTGGCTACATGGGGAGTTGATGAACTTTGTTCAAGAACTATCGAAGAATTTTTCAAATTGATTAAAGGATAATATTTTTACCATGGCTGATAATAGTGTGAAAAAGTGGTATGTTGTAAGAGCTGTAAGTGGTCAGGAAAATAAGGTTAAAGCCTACATTGAAACTGAAATTAGCAGGTTAGGGATGATTGATTATATATCTCAAGTTCTAGTGCCAACTGAAAAAGTTGTTCAAGTTCGTGATGGTAAAAAAATATCTAAAGATAAAGTTTATTTTCCTGGTTATGTAATGATTGAGGCTAATCTTATTGGTGAAATTCCGCATATTATCAAATCAATAACTGGTGTTATTGGTTTTTTAGGTGAAGTTAAGGGTGGAGATCCAGTGCCTTTAAGATTGTCTGAAGTAAATAGGATGTTAGGTAAGGTGGATGAATTGGCAGTTAATGTGGATAATCAATCTATACCTTTCAAATTAAATGAAACAATTAAGGTCATTGATGGACCTTTCAATGGTTTTAATGGAACTATTGAAAAAATCAATGAAGAAAAGCGTAAACTTGAAGTGATGGTAAAAATTTTCGGAAGAAAAACTCCATTGGAATTAAGTTTTATGCAAGTTGAAAAAGTATAATATTTGTTACATACATAATAAATCCACATCTATCGCTTCCAATGATGATGTGTTAAATTTTTAAACAATGGCTAAAGAGATTAGTAAAGTAGTTAAACTACAAGTTAAGGGAGGTGCTGCGAACCCATCGCCACCGGTTGGACCTGCTCTGGGAGCTGCTGGTGTTAACATCATGGAATTCTGTAAGCAATTTAATGCTAGAACCCAAGATCAACCTGGCAAAGTATTACCGGTACAAATTACCGTGTACAAAGACAAATCATTCGATTTTGTTGTTAAAACTCCACCTGCTGCCATTCAATTATTGGATGCTGCTAAATTGAAATCTGGTTCAGGCCAGCCTAATAGAAAAAAAGTTGCTAATGTAACTTGGGATCAAATTAAGGCTATTGCTGAAGACAAGATGGTTGATTTAAATGCTTTTACAATTGAAAAAGCGATGAGCATGATTGCTGGAACAGCTAGATCTATGGGTATAACTGTAACTGGAAATTCTCCTCTAAATTAAGGTAAGAAATGGCAAAATTGACGAAAAAACAAAAAGAGGCTGCTTCAAAAATTGAAAAAAACAAACTATATTCATTAAAAGATGCTTCATCTTTATTGAAAGTTGTTGCTTCAGCAAAATTTGACGAGTCTGTAGATATTGCTGTTCGTTTAGGAGTGGATCCAAGAAAAGCAAATCAAATGGTTAGAGGAGTTGTAACTCTTCCTCATGGAACTGGAAAAGATACCAAAGTATTAGCTTTAGTAACTCCAGATAAAGAAGCTGAAGCAAAAGCTGCTGGTGCTGACTATGTAGGTTTAGACGACTACCTTCAGAAAATTAAAGATGGTTGGACAGATGTTGATGTTATCATCACTATGCCAGCTATAATGGGTAAATTAGGTCCTTTAGGTCGTATTTTAGGACCAAGAGGTTTAATGCCTAATCCAAAAACAGGAACTGTGACAATGGAAATTGGAAAGGCAGTTGCTGAAGTGAAAGCTGGTAAAATTGACTTTAAAGTTGATAAGACTGGTATTGTTCATGCAGGAGTTGGAAGAATCTCTTTTGATGCTGACAAACTTGTTGACAACGCACATGAAATTATTCAAACATTAATTAAATTAAAACCAACTGCAGCTAAAGGTACTTACATCAAGTCTATACACTTGTCTAGTACAATGAGCCCTGGTATTGCTTTAGATCCTAAAGCTGTATAATTGGTAGTTAAACAAATTTTATTATGACTAGAGAAGAAAAATCAATCGCGATAGAAGATTTAACTGCAAAGTTGGCTGAAGCAAATATTATTTATATTGCTGATACATCTGGTTTAAATGCAGATACTACTTCAAACTTAAGAAGAGCTTGTTTTAAAGCTGGAATTAAATTAGAAGTTGTAAAAAATACTTTGCTTGAAAAAGCAATGGAGGCTTCTGCAAATGATTATGGTGATTTAGCGTCAGTATTAAAAGGAAACTCTTCTATTTTTATTGCTGATATTGCTAATGCACCAGCAAAAATAATTAAAGATTTCAGAAAAAAATCTGATAAACCTGCTTTTAAAGGAGCTTATATTAACGGTGAAATTTACATCGGAGATAATCTTTTAGATAGTTTGGCTTCATTGAAATCTAAAGAAGAAGTTATTGGAGAAATCATTGGATTACTTCAATCTCCTGCTAAACGTATCATTGCTGCTTTGTTAAATAATGCAGAGCAAAAAGGAGAAACAGCAGATTAATTCGCGCACGAGTAAACAAAAATAAATTACAAAACATTTTAAACGATAGAAAAAATGGCAGATTTGAAACAATTCGCAGAACAATTAGTTAACTTAACAGTAAAAGAAGTTAACGATTTAGCTACAATATTAAAAGATGAGTATGGTATCGAACCAGCTGCTGCAGCTGTAGTAGTTGCTGCTGGTGGTGGTGGAGAAGCTGCTGCTGAAGAGCAAACTGAATTCACAGTAGTATTGAAAGAAGCTGGTGCTTCTAAATTAGCAGTTGTTAAAGCGGTTAAAGAATTGACTGGTTTGGGATTGAAAGAAGCTAAAGATATAGTAGATAGTGCTCCATCTAACATTAAAGAAGGAGTTACTAAAGCTGAGGCTGAAGGTTTGAAAAAATCTTTAGAAGAAGCTGGAGCTGTTGTTGAGTTAAAATAACTCTTACATAGTTTTAGAACTAGGTTTAGGTCTTGGGTTTAATCACTCAATGACCTAAACCATTTTTCGTATAATAAAATTATAAAAGATTTTATTATAAAATAGTTTAAAGTACGAAAAAATTTTAATCAATACGATGAAAGAAATGAACTAAATTTTCCTGGTTTATTTTTAAAGATGTGCTGATTATAAAAGGGAAAGTATGAATTAAACAGTGTTTTCACACAAAAAATTACTTTTTTAAATCAAAATTTTGTCCATTGATGATAACAAATCAGACTGAAAGATTGAATTTTGCCTCTACTAAAAACATTCCTCAATATCCGGATTTTCTGGATGTTCAGGTTAAATCATTTCAAGATTTTTTCCAATTGGAAACTAAATCTGATGAAAGAGGCAACGAAGGTTTATATAATACCTTCATGGAAAACTTTCCAATTACTGATACAAGAAACCAATTTGTATTAGAATTTCTAGATTACTTTGTTGATCCACCACGTTACACCATTCAAGAGTGTATCGAAAGAGGTTTAACGTACAGTGTACCTCTTAAAGCACGCCTTAAATTATATTGCACTGATCCTGAACATGAGGACTTTGAAACTATAGTTCAAGACGTTTATTTAGGTACGATCCCTTACATGACGCCAAGCGGAACATTTGTAATAAATGGTGCTGAGCGTGTTGTAGTTTCGCAATTACACCGTTCACCTGGGGTCTTTTTTGGACAATCATTTCATGCAAATGGTACGAAATTGTATTCTGCTAGAGTAATTCCTTTTAAAGGGTCTTGGATAGAATTTGCAACTGACATTAATAACGTAATGTATGCGTACATTGATAGAAAGAAGAAATTACCTGTAACTACTCTTTTACGTGCTATTGGATTTGAAAGAGATAAAGACATTCTTGAAATTTTTGATCTTGCAGAAGAAATTAAAGTTTCAAAAACTGGTCTAAAAAAGTATGTAGGTAGAAAATTAGCTGCAAGAGTATTGAATACATGGCATGAAGACTTTGTGGATGAGGATACTGGCGAAGTTGTTTCTATCGAACGTAATGAAATTATTTTAGATAGAGATACTATATTAGATAAAGATAATGTAGAAGAAATTCTTGATGCTGATGTAAAATTAATTTTGTTGCATAAAGAGGAAAATAATCAAGTTGATTATGCTATAATCCACAATACACTACAAAAAGATCCGACAAACTCTGAAAAAGAGGCTGTTGAACACATATATAGACAATTACGTAACGCTGAACCGCCTGATGAGGAAACTGCTCGTGGTATTATTGATAAATTGTTTTTCTCTGATCAACGTTATAACTTAGGTGAAGTAGGTCGTTATAGAATGAATAAAAAGTTAAACCTTGATATTCCTATGGAAAAACAAGTGTTAACTAAAGAAGATATTATTACAATAATTAAATATTTGATTGAATTAATCAATGCTAAAGCAGATATTGATGATATTGATCACTTATCAAACCGTCGCGTTAGAACAGTTGGAGAACAACTTTCTCAACAATTTGGTGTTGGTTTAGCTCGTATGGCTAGAACCATTCGTGAGAGAATGAACGTTAGAGATAACGAGGTGTTTACACCAATCGATTTGATCAATGCTAAAACATTATCGTCGGTTATCAACTCTTTTTTTGGAACTAACCAGTTATCTCAATTTATGGATCAAACGAATCCATTAGCAGAGATTACACACAAAAGAAGATTATCAGCACTTGGACCAGGTGGACTTTCTAGAGAAAGAGCTGGTTTCGAAGTTCGTGACGTTCACTATACACACTACGGAAGACTTTGTCCAATTGAAACTCCTGAGGGACCAAACATTGGATTGATTTCATCTTTAGGGGTTTATGCTAAAGTTAACGGAATGGGATTCATTGAAACACCATATCGTAAAGTAACTAACGGACAAGTTGATTTAGTTTCTGAACCTATTTATTTAAGTGCAGAAGAAGAAGAAGGTAAAATGATTGCTCAAGCAAACATCGAAATGGATGCTAAGGGTAACATTACTGCTGACAAAGTTATTGCCCGTGAAGAAGGTGATTTTCCTGTAGTGGAGCCATCCGCTGTTCACTATACTGACGTTGCGCCAAATCAAATTGCTTCTATTTCTGCTTCATTAATTCCTTTCTTGGAACATGATGATGCGAACCGTGCGTTGATGGGATCTAACATGATGCGTCAAGCTGTTCCATTATTACGTCCAGAAGCTCCAATCGTTGGAACTGGTCTTGAAAGACAAGTTGCTTCAGATTCAAGAGTATTGATTAATGCTGAAGGAAACGGTGTTGTAGAATATGTTGATGCTAATATGATTACCATCAAATACGATAGAACTGAAGAAGAAAGAATGGTAAGTTTTGATCCAGATGAAAAAACATATCAATTAATTAAATTTAGAAAAACTAATCAAAGTACTTCTATTAATCTGAAGCCTATCGTAAGAAAAGGGGATAGGGTTCAATCGGGTCAAGTACTTTGTGAAGGTTATGCCACTCAAAATGGGGAATTAGCAATTGGAAGAAATCTTAAAGTAGCATTTATGCCATGGAAAGGATACAATTTTGAGGATGCAATTGTAATTTCTGAAAAGGTAGTTAGAGATGATATTTTCACATCTATTCACGTAGATGATTATTCATTAGAAGTTAGAGATACTAAATTAGGTAACGAAGAGTTAACTAATGATATTCCTAACGTTTCGGAAGAAGCTACTAAAGATTTAGATGAAAATGGTATGATTAGAATTGGAGCTGAAGTTAAACCTGGTGATATCCTTATCGGAAAAATCACACCAAAAGGTGAATCTGACCCAACTCCAGAAGAAAAACTTTTAAGAGCTATTTTTGGTGATAAAGCTGGTGATGTAAAAGATGCTTCGTTAAAAGCATCTCCTTCATTACATGGAGTAGTTTTAGACAAAAAATTATTTGCTAGAGCAGTAAAAGACAAGCGAAAAAGAACTCAAGATAAAGATGCTTTATCTACTTTAGAATTAGAATTTGAAACTAAATTTGTTGAGTTAAAAGACAAATTAATAGAAAAATTATTTTTAATTGTAAATGGTAAAACATCTCAAGGTGTTATGAATGATTTGGGTGAAGAAGTTTTACCAAAAGGTAAAAAATATACTCAAAAAATGTTGTATGCTGTAGAAGATTTCGCTCATTTAACTAAAGGACAATGGGTTGCTGATGATGAGACTAATCGTTTAGTAAACGATTTAATTCATAATTACAAAATCAAATTAAACGATTTGCAAGGTGCTTTAAGAAGAGAGAAATTCACAATTACGGTTGGAGATGAATTACCGGCAGGAATTTTGAAATTAGCTAAAGTTTATATCGCTAAAAAACGTAAGTTGAAAGTAGGGGATAAAATGGCAGGACGTCACGGTAACAAAGGTATTGTTGCTCGTATTGTTCGTCACGAAGACATGCCTTTCCTAGAAGACGGAACTCCAGTTGATATAGTATTGAATCCACTTGGTGTACCTTCTCGTATGAACATTGGTCAGATTTATGAAACCGTTCTTGGATGGGCTGGTCAAAAATTAGGTCGTAAATATGCAACACCAATTTTTGATGGCGCAACTTTAGATCAAATCAATGAATTGACAGACGAAGCTGGAATCCCTAGATTTGGTCATACGTATTTGTATGATGGAGGAACAGGAGAACGTTTTCACCAAGCAGCAACAGTTGGGGTTATCTATATGTTGAAACTCGGACACATGGTTGATGATAAAATGCACGCACGTTCTATTGGACCTTACTCACTTATTACACAACAACCACTTGGAGGAAAGGCTCAATTTGGAGGTCAACGTTTTGGAGAGATGGAGGTTTGGGCACTTGAAGCTTATGGAGCATCGAGTACTTTACGAGAAATTCTAACTGTAAAATCGGATGATGTTATTGGAAGGGCCAAAACTTATGAAGCTATCGTAAAAGGAGAATCAATGCCAGAGCCAGGATTACCAGAATCATTCAATGTATTAATGCATGAATTGAAAGGTCTTGGTTTAGATATCAGATTAGAAGAATAAATAAAATTTTGTAATCAGTCCCTTTTTTTTGGGGCTGATTGCTCATTTATAAGAGTTTTTAAGATTTAGACCCGTAAATCGTTCCGATTTTTTATAAAACAAATTAGTTTTATAACTAGCGCTTCAAAAAATGGTTGAAGTTTAGAGAAGTAATCCGTGGTAGTGACAAAGTGATTCATAAAGTCATAAGTCTAAAATCAATTTTTAATTGCAAATAAATCAATAGTAAAAACTATGATGAATAATAGAAATAAGGATAATAAAGGTACAGCTCCTAAAAGATTTGAAAAAATTTCAATTGGTTTGGCATCGCCAGAATCGATTTTAGCTGAATCAAGAGGCGAAGTTTTAAAGCCAGAAACAATTAATTACAGAACTCACAAGCCAGAACGAGATGGTCTTTTTTGCGAAAGAATTTTCGGTCCGGTAAAAGATTTTGAATGTGCTTGTGGGAAATATAAAAGAATTAGATACAAAGGAATTGTTTGTGATCGTTGTGGGGTTGAAGTAACAGAAAAGAAAGTACGTCGTGATAGAGTAGGACACATTAATCTTGTGGTGCCAATTGCTCATATATGGTATTTCCGTTCTCTTCCAAACAAAATTGGTTACATTCTTGGATTGCCTTCTAAGAAATTAGATATGATTATCTACTATGAAAGATATGTAGTTATTCAAGCGGGTATTGCAAAAAACGCAGAAGGTGAATCTTTACAACGTTTAGACTTTTTAACAGAAGAAGAATATTTGAATATTTTGGATACTCTTCCAATGGAAAATCAATATCTTGATGATTTTGATCCTAATAAATTTGTTGCTAAAATGGGAGCTGAATGTATTATGGATTTGTTAGCAAGAACTGATTTAGATGCACTTTCTTATGAGTTAAGACATAGTGCAAACAATGAAACTTCTAAACAAAGAAAAACAGAAGCTTTAAAAAGATTACAAGTTGTTGAATCTTTCCGTGACTCTAATTTAAATAGAGAGAATCGACCAGAATGGATGATTCTTAAAGTGATCCCTGTTATTCCACCAGAGTTACGTCCTTTAGTTCCTCTTGATGGAGGTCGTTTTGCAACGTCTGATTTGAATGATTTGTATCGTAGAGTTATCATTAGAAACAACCGTTTAAAAAGATTAATGGAGATTAAAGCTCCTGAAGTTATCTTAAGAAATGAAAAACGTATGTTGCAAGAATCTGTGGATTCATTATTTGATAACACACGTAAGGCTTCTGCTGTTAAAACAGAATCAAACAGACCATTAAAATCTTTGTCTGACTCTTTAAAAGGTAAGCAAGGTCGTTTCCGTCAAAATTTATTAGGAAAACGTGTGGATTATTCTGCTCGTTCAGTAATTGTTGTTGGACCAGAAATGAAATTATTTGAATGCGGTCTTCCAAAAGATATGGCTGCTGAACTATACAAACCTTTCGTTATTCGAAAATTAATTGAAAGAGGAATTGTTAAAACAGTTAAATCAGCTAAAAAAATAATTGATAAAAAAGAACCTGTAGTTTGGGATATTCTTGAAAATGTAATTAAAGGACACCCAGTATTACTGAATCGTGCTCCTACATTACACAGATTGGGTATTCAAGCATTCCAACCGAAATTAATTGAAGGAAAAGCTATCCAATTACATCCATTAGTTTGTACTGCATTCAACGCGGATTTTGATGGTGACCAGATGGCAGTACACTTGCCACTTGGGCCAGAGGCTATTTTGGAGGCTCAATTATTAATGTTGGCATCTCACAACATATTGAATCCTGCTAATGGAGCGCCAATTACGGTACCTTCTCAAGACATGGTACTTGGTCTTTATTATATGACTAAAGAGAGATTGTCAACTCCAGAACATAAAATTTTAGGTCAAGATTTGACTTTCTATTCTGCTGAAGAGGTTAATATTGCATTAAACGAAGGAAGATTAGAATTGAATGCTCGTGTTAAAATTAGAGCAAAAGATTTTAATGAAAATGGTGAGCAAGTTTATAAAATTATTCAAACTACTGCTGGTAGAGTATTATTTAATGAAGTAGTACCTGAAGCTGCTGGATATATCAATGAAGTATTGACTAAAAAGTCTTTACGCGATATTATTGGAAAAATTTTATCGGTAACAAATGTGCCGACAACTGCTGCTTTCCTTGATGACATGAAAGATATGGGATATAAATTTGCCTTCAAAGGTGGGTTGTCATTCTCATTAGGGGATATTAGAATTCCAGAGCAAAAAACGAAATTGATTGCTGACGCGCGTATTCAAGTGGAAGGTATTTCTATGAATTATAACATGGGACTTATCACTAACAACGAACGTTACAATCAGGTTATTGATATTTGGACTTCTGCCAATGCTCAATTAACAGAGTTAGCTATGAAAAACATACGAGAAGACCAACAAGGTTTTAACTCAGTATATATGATGCTTGATTCTGGAGCAAGGGGTTCTAAAGAACAAATTCGTCAGTTAACTGGTATGCGTGGTTTGATGGCTAAACCTAAAAAATCAACTGCAGGTGGTGGTGAAATTATTGAAAATCCAATTCTTTCTAACTTTAAAGAAGGTCTTTCAATTCTTGAATATTTTATCTCAACTCACGGTGCGCGTAAAGGTCTTGCAGATACGGCTCTTAAAACTGCCGATGCGGGGTACTTAACTCGTAGATTACATGACGTTTCTCAAGACGTTATTGTAAACTCTGTAGATTGTGGTACTTTAAGAGGTATTGAAGTTTCTGCTTTAAAGAAAAATGAAGAAATCGTTGAAACTCTTGGAGAAAGAATATTAGGACGTGTAGCGTTACAAGATGTTATCAATCCTTTAGATTCTACTATTTTAGTTCATGCAGGAGAACAAATTACTGAGGCTATTGTAAAAAATATTGAAGAATCTCCTATTGAAAAAGTAGAAGTGCGTTCTCCACTAGTTTGTGAAGCTAAAAAAGGTATTTGTGCTAAATGCTATGGTAGAAACCTTGCTACTGGTAAGATGACTCAAAAAGGAGAAGCTGTTGGGGTGATTGCTGCACAGTCAATTGGAGAGCCTGGTACTCAGTTAACTCTTCGTACATTCCACGTTGGTGGGGTTGCAGGAGGGGTTTCTGAAGAATCAAGCATTATTGCTAGATTTGGTGGTAAACTTGAAATTGAAGATTTAAAAACTGTTATTGGTGAAGATGGTGAAGGAAATTCAGTTGATATTGTGGTTTCTCGTTCTACGGAATTAAAATTAATTGATATTAAAACCGGAATCCTTTTAAGTACTCATTACATTCCTTACGGTTCTGTAATAAGTGTAAAAGATGGAGACATTGTTGAAAAAGGTGCCGCTATTTGTAAATGGGACCCTTATAATGGTGTAATCGTTTCAGAATTTACTGGGAAAATTGCTTATGAAGATTTAGAACAAGGACAATCGTTCCAAGTTGAAATTGATGAGCAAACAGGTTTCCAAGAGAAAGTGATTTCTGAAGGAAGAAACAAAAAATTAATCCCAACTTTATTGGTTTATGGTAAAGATGGAGAACTAATTCGTTCTTACAACTTACCAGTTGGTGCCCACCTTATGGTAGAAGATGGAGAGAAGATTAAAGCAGGTAAAATTCTTGTGAAAATCCCTCGTCGTTCTTCTAAAGCAGGTGATATTACAGGAGGTCTTCCTAGAATTACTGAGCTTTTAGAAGCACGTAATCCTTCTAATCCTGCTGTGGTTTCTGAAATTGATGGAGTAGTTTCTTTTGGAAAAATTAAAAGAGGTAATCGTGAAATCATCATCGAATCTAAATTTGGAGAAATCAAGAAATATTTGGTAAAATTATCAAGTCAAATCTTGGTTCAAGAAAATGACTTCGTAAAAGCAGGAGTTCCTTTGTCTGATGGTGCTATTACTCCAGACGATATTTTAAGAATTCAAGGACCATCAGCTGTTCAACAGTATTTGGTAAATGAAATTCAAGAAGTATATCGTTTGCAAGGAGTAAAAATCAACGATAAACATTTTGAAGTGGTTATCCGTCAAATGATGCGTAAAGTTAGAGTAGAAGATCCAGGAGATACGTTGTTTTTAGAAGAACAATTGATTCATACTAGTGATTTTATTTTAGAAAATGATAAATTATATGGAATGAAAGTGGTAGAAGATGCAGGTGATTCTGACAATCTTAAACCAGGTCAAATCATTTCTCCTAGAGAGCTTAGAGATGAAAATTCTTTATTGAAACGTAATGATAAAAATCTAGTTGTTGCTCGTGATGTTATTACAGCTACTGCAACTCCAGTTCTACAAGGTATCACAAGAGCATCACTTCAAACTAAATCATTTATCTCTGCAGCCTCTTTCCAAGAAACTACAAAAGTATTAAATGAAGCAGCTGTTGCTGGTAAAGTTGATACATTAGAAGGTCTTAAAGAAAATGTAATTGTTGGACATAGAATTCCAGCAGGTACTGGTATGAGAGATTATGATAATATCATTGTTGGTTCGAAAGAAGATTACAATGATTTAATGGCTAACAAAGAAGAATACGTATATTAATTATGAGCGATAATAACCAACCACAAGCAGGACAAATTAATATAGAGCTTGATGAAAAAGTTGCTGAAGGAATTTATTCTAATTTAGCAATTATTAATCATTCTCCATCAGAATTTGTTTTAGATTTTGTAACCATTATGCCTGGTGTTCCAAAATCAAAAGTGAAATCTAGAATTATTTTAACGCCTCAACATGCTAAGAGATTACTAAAAGCATTAGGAGAAAATATTCATAGATTTGAGCAAGCTCATGGCGAAATCAAGGATTCTGAACAACCGCCAATACCTTTAAACTTTGGTCCAACTGGACAAGCTTAATTTGAAAAATATGAAACCGCCTCAATAGATTTTGAGGCGTTTTTTTTATTTGTTTCTATTTATGTTATATAGAAATATTTAGTATCATTTTTTAAAATTACTAATCAATTGAATTAATCGTTTTCTGCTAACAGACAAAAAATGGATAATTTTCACTTGTACTTTTATTATCATATAATTTTCCGGAAAAGTGATTATTAAATTCATTTTTTATTGGTTAGCATCAGTATTGGTTTGAGATAATGTAATTCTTAATACCCCATAATCAATTATAAGATTTTTTAATGTAACAAAATGGAATTCATCGTTATTTTTCATTAGTTTTCAGTTTATAAAAAAAGAGCATTTTAGCTCAAAGAGATTATTCATAGATGGCAAATTTTCAAAATCTTAATTATGGATTTCATCTTTGCAAATTTATATCTCAATAATGTAAAATAAATTATCATAAAAGTGAATTTATATCTCAAAAATGTAAATTTAATTATCATAAAAGTGAATTTATATCTCAATAATGTAAATTAAATTATCATAAATGCAAATTTATATCTCAAAAATGTAAATTAAATTATCATAAAAGTGAATTTATATCTCAATAATGTAAATTAAATTATCATAAATGTGAATTTATATCTCAATAATGTATATTTATTTATCAAAATTGTGTATTTAAATCTCAAAAATCAGGGTTAACTATTCTGGTTTGAAAAGGTTTTTTGTGAACTCAAAAAAAGCTAATTTTTTTATAGCTATTATCAAAGGCAAATAGAAAATTACCTTACATTTAAGTCTTATGATAAATTCTTGATTCTAATTTTTGCGTTATGTTTAAAAAAATATATTTTCATTCTTGATTTTATATAAATAGCTTTTCAATTGTATGTTGAACTTAAGTTGTACATAATTACTTCGTCTTAAATGCATGTAAATTTTAAAAAACTATATGATAAATGATGATTGTCTATATGTAATAAAGCTCTACGATAAGATTTTTTATTAACTTTATTATTATTCCTACAAAAGCTCAATAGATATTATTTTATTGACGATAAATAATTCGTTTTTACCGACTAAATGCAGTTATTTTTTCTTTAACAATTAGTTAATGTTTATATTTTAAATGAACCACAAATCATTACATAAATTTGTAGCTTAATATAAATAATAAAACATGAAAAACATTTTACTTTTTAGAAAAGTATCATCGCTTTTGTTTTCGTTTTTAAATTTGTTATTTCCTTTTTTGTCTAAAAAAAATATTAGAAGAAAGGATTTTACAATTCTAAATACAAAAACAATCGCGACAGATTATTTACACTTACAAAAAAGTTTTTTTAGTCTTAAAAAAACTTCAATTGGTGTTTTTACTTTATTGCTCTTTTTCGGAGCTAATGAAATGAAGGGGCAGACTATTGCACCTGCTGGTACTTATACACAAAACTTTGATGGTATAGGTACAACAGCTGCAGCAACTTTACCAACAGGTTGGAAAGTTGAAAATGTGACAGGAGCAAGAACAGTTGCTACAGCCTATACCAGTGTCGCAGGTACTGCTACTGTTAATTCGCTGGCTTACAATACAGCTATGTCTACATCTGCAGGAAATGGCATTTACAATTTTGGTTCTGGAGCAACAAGTGGAAACCAAGCAATTGGAGGAATTTCTAGTAGTTCTGCTTCGCAATCAGTTAACATGTTTTTAAAATTAACAAATAGTAGTGCAACTACCAGCATACCTAGTTTTACTATTACTTATAGTGCCAAAAGATTTAGAAATGGTTCTAATACTGCTGGTTTTTCAATTAGATTATATTATTCAACCACTGGTGCAGCAAGTTCTTGGACTGAGATTACTGCGGGAGCTTTAAGTTTTGCTGCAAATGCTGACAA